>JANQQN010000116.1 GCA_028289325.1 Myxococcota bacterium
GTACCAAGGCGCCGAGCACCCCGTTGAAAAGGTCTCGTGGCACGACGCCCAGACCTTTATCCAAGCGTTGAATGAACGGCTCCCGGGCTCGCCCTTCGCCCTGCCCACCGAGGCGCAATGGGAGTACGCCTGCCGCGCGGGGACAACCGGGTCGCGCTACGGGCCACTTGACGAAGTGGCGTGGTACGCCGACAACAGCGACGGGACGACGCATCCCGTAAGGATGAAGTCACCCAACGCATGGGACTTGTACGACACGCTCGGGAACGTCCTCGAGTGGTGCCTTGATGAAGCGCTAGGGCACTGGGCACCGACGCCCTACACGAATACAGGACAGGTTGATCCTGTCGCTACATGGAATCAGAGACATTTATCCCGGGTCGTCCGAGGCGGTTCGTGGAGTGTCGATGCGAAACGCGTTCGCGCGGCGTACCGCTACGCGTACCCTCGCACCCGCCGTTACGACTACCTGGGTTTTCGTCTGGCCCGAGGGCACGCGGCGGTGTCGTAACAGGGTTGGCGGGGCCGAAAACCCGAGAAACGGCGGAGCGGAGTCCGAACGGAGCGGCCCCCGACGGCGGACCTGGTAAGCCGACGGGTGCTACGCTGTTGCGCCGTTCGCGCGTCGATCATTGCGGAGGTTACCGTAGCCATTCGCTACTATTTGACATAACGCCCACTATCGGTCGTCGGCGCCGGAGAATCGCCGAGAGAGCTACCGTCTTAGCGGGTATTCACTATGCGTCGTGCGTTTCGAATATTTCGTTTATCGGCCGAGTGCTGTATATACATCTGCAGATCCGGGCCGATCAGAAGAGGTAGAACGATGCCAAGGAACGCCGCAAAGGAAGAATCGAGCTTGCTGGGAGAGCGTCTCCCCCGGCGCGATGAGCGGGAGGTGGCGCGCCAGCTCCGGGACATCATTACCGCTTTCGGCGAGAAGGGGCTGATGATCAGTGATCCTCGGAACACCCAACAGATCAGCCTGATGCCCAGCATTGCCCGGCTGTTGACCGAGGTTCTTGGCCACGTGTCGGCCGGGGAGGCTGTGACGCTGATACCCGTCAGCGAACAGCTGACGACTCAGCGAGCAGCTGATCTACTCAATGTCTCACGGCCGCATCTCATCAAGCTTCTGGAGAAGGGAGAGCTCCCGTACACGATGGTTGGGCGCCACCGTAGAATTGGAGCGCAGGACCTTTTTCGGTTTAAGCGAAAACGGGACGCCGACCGAGCTGCGGCGCTGGAGGACATCGCGGCGGTGGACGCTGAGCTGCTGTAGCCGATGTTTGCCAGTCGCTTCACAGCGCTGCTCGACGCTTGCGTGCTGGTCAGTCCTCTGAAGCGCGAGATGCTTCTCACGCTCGCGGACGCGGCGTTCTTTCGACCGCGCTGGTCGAAGGATATCCTCGATGAAGTTGAACGCAACGTCTTGCGTCAGCTTGAAGCCAAGAGCGCCGAGAATGCTTCGATGAAGGCAAGTCGGCTTCGGACGGCTATGGAAACGGGCTTTGCCGAGGCCCTGGTCGAGGACTACTCGGCTCAAATGGGTCTCATTGGCGAGCTGCGTGACGACGGCGATCGCCACGTCGTCGCCGCCGCGATCAGGACGGAAGCCGATCTCATCGTTACGGACAACCTGAGGGATTTCCAAATCCCCGCACTCGAACGCGACTTCGATATCCACGTGAAGTCGGCAGACACGTTCCTTGCGGACACAATTGATCTCAATGTCGATCGTGCGCTCGTCGCGGTACGAACGATGCGACAACGTTGGAAGCGACCGGAGGTCACACCCTCGGCGCTTCTCATCAAACTCGAGAAGGCAAGCCTCACGGAGACGTGTGAGCTTCTCGCTCCACACGAGGAGGAGCTATAAGCCTGATGCACGGTCGCGTCGGCATCGGCGCCCGTGTCGAGTCCGCTGTCAAAGGCATTGTCTTTCGCGCTGGCGTCGGATTCGCTGTTATTTGACATAACCTCTATTATCGGAACAAGTGGGTCAGGCCATAAAGCCATGCGGCGGTCAGGTCGATGCCTTCCAGCAACGCGGTCAGCGTGGCCGAATCGCCGGTCACCTGACGGGTGTCTTCACGGGCCACCGCCAGATCGAAGGTCCCCCGCTCGAGCCTCTTGCTCAGCAACAGCCCGGGGCCCATTTGCATCGGCAAGCAGGATCGGCCTTGGGTCCAAAGGCCTCATGCAACGTGGGCGCTAACAACAACTACCGACCCTCGCACCGAACGCGAGGAATTTGCGCCATTTCAAAGAGATCGTTGCCACATAGGAAATATCGGGCAGCCTCAACCTGGAGCCTATCCCCGGCGGCGGAAGCGGTTGTGCTGTATTCTGTAAACTCACACCATGCAACGCAACCGCCAAGCAACGTCTTATCAGGAAGTATACAATCCCGCGGAGAACCTCCACCGTTTGCGCCTAAAACTATTCCGAGAACCTCTTTACATTCCCTTTCCCCAAGATCCCGCGTTCGATACTCATCCAAGATATCTATGATCCTATAGGCTAGGACGAGAACGACCAACCCTCCTGCAACCACCGTAACTATACGCATGACACGCTCCCGGCTTGCGCGATTCGACAACCCCGCGACAACTCTGAGGCGAGGCACCAGCTGCGACGGAGATGTAGTTCATCCTTTGAATGAATTATGACGGCTACCAACAAACCATTCCTGAGTCTATGTGGGATTCGATAACCCTCCCAGTAGAAGATGTCTCTACGCTCAGTTTCGTTAGTCTAACTCTACATGGGAAATAGAGAAAGCTCAACTTGGTCACGTCGCGTACAACGATCAGCGTCCTATCCTTCCTCCGCAAGACAACCGGAAGCAAACCTACGCGGCGAATGTTATCTAGCGCCTGTTCAGCAGGCGTCCCTACATCCGGTATGGCAGATCGGATTTCCTTTAGTCGTTCTTCATATCTTCCATGCTCGCCTGTGCACCCAATCATCAAGGCGTTGACAAGCGAGACGAAAAACGCTCCCGAGGTCTTCCTCATCGCTCCCCTCGCTTCTTCGCTTCGCTCGGACGTCGCGACGAAACCGCTCTGCTGGACGAAGTCCTCCGATCGGATCGCGCCGAGCTCGTCGCTATGTACGGCCGGCGGTGCGTCGGCAGACGTATCTCATCAGAAACCACCTCCAGTCCCGCGTGGGGACGTACGTCAAAGTGACAGGTACGCTCAACGGCCCTGCACAGCGCATCAAGCTCGCGCCGATGGAAACGCTCAGCCTCTAACATGACGGTCGACCGGGCCGCCGCGCCCTACCCCGCTGCTCGTTTTGCCCTCTGGGCGGTACGCAATCTGCTAGGAGACGACCAAACCATGATTGCCCATCTCACCATGCGCGACCTCGTCTGCCGTACAATGCCCCCGGAACCCTGGACCGAGGGCGACAACATCCCTTGGAACGAACCCGCGTTCAGCGCACGAATGCTCCGCGAGCACCTCTCGCAGGCGCACGACCTCGCCACTCGGCGGCTGAGTATCGTCGAAGACCACGTCGAGTGGATTCATCGCGACGTCCTCGGTGCGGTCCCGTCGCGTATCCTGGACCTCGGCTGCGGCCCAGGGCTGTACTCGCATCGGTTCGCCCGCCTGGGGCACCGATGCACGGGTGTGGACTTCAGCCCTGCGTCCATAGAATACGCGCGGCGCGAAGCGAGCGGCCTGGACTGCGCGTTCGTCCTCGCCGACGTCCGCCAAGCCGCGTGGCCGGGTGACCAGAACCTGGTACTGCTCATCTATGGGCAGTTCAACGTGTTCCCGCGCGACGACGCGGCAGCGCTATTGAAGCGGGCCTACGGCGCGCTTCGCGACGGTGGTCAGCTGCTGCTCGAGGTCCAGACCGAGGAGCAGATTCGCAGCGCCGATGGCGCGCCACCCAGCTGGCACGCCGCTGACGGTGGCCTGTTCGCCGAGGGGCCGCATCTCGTGCTGCACGAGCGTTTTTGGGACGAGGAGCGGCGTTGCGCGACCGAGCGCTGGCACGTCGTCGACGAAGCCGGCGGCATCACGCGTTTTGCGTTGTCCAATGAGGCGTACTCGCGCACCGAGCTGGAAGCGATGCTGCACGAAGCGAGCTTCGGCGAGGTCGACGTCTTCGATCGATTCGTCGGGAGCCCGGAAGACACACCCATGTTCGGGGTACGCGCCGTGCGGTAGGACTCACCGTCCCCTGGCGCTCCGCGACGACACCGATTCAACGCTGTCGACCAGGGGGGGTAGACGCAATCCGGACCCACAGCGACCTCGAGACGAGCCCGTAGTCCTCGAGGAGCGCGGCGACCCGGTCGCCGAGCGCGGTGTCCGGGCGGTCCGGTAGCGACCCGCGGTGGACGATGTGAACGGCGAGGTCCGTGGCCACGATCGCGTGACGGTACAGCCGTATCTCCGCGCCCATCGACTCGATCGCGTCCTTCATGGCCTCCAATCGGTCGACGAGTCCCGGGCCCTCGCCCGGAGTGCGCGCAAGAATCAGGAGATCGGCTTCCTCCGGCGGGGATCTGACCGAATCACGGAACATATCTCGCGTGCCGCCCGCTGACCGGAGCCGGATGTCCTCGATCCACTCCACCATGCTCGTATTCGCTGCATTCGACGTGCCACTGACCGTCTGAACGGCCAGGCCCGAACTCAGCAAGAAGAACGCGATATTTGACAGCGAGCTTGCGCGCCGTGATATGTCACGGTCTGGGGTCGCGTGCTTCAAGACGAGAACGAGTTCTTCCGAGAGGTCACGCTTCGACTCTGTGGTCACCTCGAGATCGAAAAGGGGCTGCAGGCTTGTCTTGCCTACGTCGACCAACATCTGCCGGCGGACGCGATGTATCTGCAGCGATATGAACCGGGACTGGGCTCGATGCGGCTCATTGCCCGGGCCACCCGAGCGACCGCCGAACAACTCGACCTCCTCGTCGCGCTCCCGAAGGACGCGCGAGAGGTGATGACCGAACTCTCGCATGGGTTCCTCAAGGGCCAGCTTCCCCCCGTCTTCGTGGTCAACGACCCCGAGAACGAGCCGGTCACGCGAGGCATGCTCGGCGCGCTCGGTATCCCGCCATCTTCCGCCTTGAGCCTGCCGCTGATCGTCGAAGGGCACTCTGCGGGTGCGCTGGTGCTGCTCGCCGAAGGCAGCCACCGCTTCGATGAACACGCCGTGCAGCTGTTCTCGCTGCTGCGCGAGCCGTTCTACGTCGCCCTGTCGAACACCCTCCAACACGCCGAGGTCCTCGAGCTCCAAGAGCGTCTGGCGGAAGACAACCGAGAGCTCCATCGCGATCTACGTAAGCTGGTGGGGACCGAGGTCGTCGGGGCGAACTTCGGGCTCGCGCCGACCATGGACTTGGTGCAGAAGGTCGCGCCCCTCGACAGCCCGGTGCTCCTTCTCGGTGAAACGGGGGTGGGCAAGGATGTCGTGGCGAACGCCATTCACACCACTTCTCCGCGTCGTTCGGGGCCCTTCGTGAAGGTCAACTGCGGGGCCATCCCGCCGTCGCTGCTCGACAGCGAGCTGTTCGGACACGAAAAGGGTGCCTTTACGGGCGCTCAGTCCCGCAAGCGAGGCCGATTCGAGCGAGCACACCGCGGCACGCTGTTCCTCGACGAGATCGGTGAGCTTCCCCCCGAAGCACAGATACGGTTGCTCCGCGTGCTCCAAGACCATTCGATCGAGCGGGTCGGAGGAACGGATCCCGTTCCGGTCGACGTTCGAATCGTCGCCGCGACGCACCGGCATTTGCCAGAAATGATCGAGTGCGGCGACTTTCGCGAAGACCTCTGGTTCCGACTCGCGGTATTCCCGATCGAGATCGCGCCTCTGCGCCAGCGCGCGGTCGACATTCCCGCGCTCGTCGCGCACTTCCTCGAGCGCAAGGCGCGAGACTTGAGACTTCCCGCCGTTCCCGAGCTCGCCCCCGGCGCCATCGAGACGCTGCTGGCTTATCCATGGCCGGGTAATGTTCGCGAGCTGGAAAACGTCATCGAGCGAGCTCTCATCCTCGATCGCGCTGGCCCGCTACAGTTTGATCACCTGATCCCGGGCTCAAGCTCCGCACCATCACCTCCGCCGACGCGCACTGAAACGCCGCCCATCAGATCGACGACGACTCTGGACGAAGCGATGGCCGCCCACATCCGGGGCGTGCTGGAACACACGGAAGGGCGGGTGCAAGGTCCCGGCGGGGCGGCCGAGATCCTCGACATCAACCCCGGCACCCTTCGAAGCAAGATGCGGAAGCTGGGCATTCCATTCGGACGGACCGGGCGGACCGGGCGGACTGGGCGGACCGGGCGGGCGCCCTAGCTCGATCGATACACGGTGCCCCACAAGACTTCGTTCCCGGAGCCGGTCATCGCTTCATGATATTTCATAGTCGACGAGCAAGTCCGGACGCAAACTAACGTATTTCACACAAGGCCCAGAACTGGCCTGCCCTTGACACGATGGCGATGACATCGAGGGCTGGCACGCCGCTCGCAGTCTGTCCTGTCGAAGCGACGGAATGCTGGTGGTCACCTCGGTCAAATGGGCGAAGAGTCGTTGGTCAGCTCGCGGCGGAAAGCGTGTCGCGAGCATCGCCGCGGTACTCGGCGCCCTATTCTCGTTCACGCCCGCCCGCGCCCAACGAGGCGGCGGGTTCGTCGAAGTGCGTGCGCATACGTTCGCGGGGGTCACCGGAGACGATTGGCTGCTCGTGGAGCGCGTGCGTCCGAACTTCTCTTTGGAGCTGCGCGAAAGGTTGGTGCTCTCGGCGACGATCGAAGCCGCGTGGTCCCAGGGGCGTTGCCTGCAGCGTGAGGTTCAGCGGACACTCGAAGCTTCCGAGGTCGGGCCCCTCCTCGATGCCGCCGGCTGTGAGTGGCCACAGCCTACCAACCGCACGCTTGGCGTTTCCGAGGTCGGCGACTATCTCATGGTCGACCGGCTCCACGTCGACCTCTACTTACCTTGGGCCGACGTCCGCGTGGGACGTCAGGCCGTCCAGTGGGGCTCGGCCTTCTTCATCAATCCCACCGACCCGTTTCCCGAGGTTCTCCTCGCCGACCCGTGGCGTCCCCGCGCGGGCGTGAACGCGGCCCGCGTGACCGTCCCCATCGGAGATGCCCACCAGGTGCAGGCCTTGCTTGGCACCAACGACGCGTTCACTAAGATTCAGGCCGCGATCCGCGGAACCGTGGGTATCGGAGAAGCCGACGTGTCCGTTTCCGGCGCGTGGCGCCAGGAACTGGGGCGCGGCGTCATCGGGCTCGATATCCGCGGCAACCTCGAGCTCGGGTACTGGCTAGAGGCCGCGCTCAACGTCGACAACGGCACCGTCTACGAAGAGCTCGCGGTCGGTGTCGACTACAGCTTTGCGGTCCTCGAGCGACTTGTCGTCATCGCTCAGTTCTATCGAAACGGGGCCAGTGGTGGCGACCAGGATTCGTTTGCTCGCCTCCGGTCGTCGGTCGAGCTCCCGGACTGCGACGGCGACTTCCTCTTGGGGACCGACGGTGACGGAGACCGTTTCGCGCCCGTCCTCACCAGTCATCACTACGCCATTCTGTCTGCACAGCTCGCCGTGGACCCCGAGCTATCGCTGACCGCACTTTGGGTCCAGAACCTCTCGGATGGCTCCGCCCTGTTCGTCCCCACCGTATCCTACGCCTGGACCGGCTGGCTCACCGTAGCCGGCGCAGCCCAGATTCCATTGTCGGCGTGGGGAGACGGCGGCGAGCTGCGTCCCTCCGAGGAAGACCTGGTCGTGGTGTTCGACGAAGGGCCGTCCGCGGCGACGGTCGACACGAGCGGACTCGTGCCGTCCGCAACGGTCATCGTCTGGACCCGGGTCAATTTTTGATAGGAGCGCACCATGAATATCTGCGAAGTCATTTCTAGCACCAAGACCTATGGAATGGGCGCGGGCCTCGTACGCGCCCTCGACGGAGTATCAGTGGCCTTCGAGGTCGGCGAGTTCGTCGTCATCTCCGGCCCCTCGGGCTCCGGCAAGACGACACTACTCAATCTGCTTGGACTGCTCGACAAACCGACCGAGGGTACGGTGCTCGTCGAGGGTCGCGAGGTATCGAGCCTGACTGGACGACAGCTCGCCCGCATGCGGGCCGGTCGCATCGGTTTCATCTTTCAGGCCTTCAATCTCGTGCCGGTGCTGACCGCGCTCGAGAACGTGGAGATGGCACTGCACCTCGCACAGACGCCGGGTGATCGGCGCGCGATGGCGCGGATGGCGCTCGAGGACGTCGGGTTGGGCGAGTTGACCGAGCGCCGGCCGTCAGAACTTTCAGGCGGGCAGCAGCAGCGCGTAGCGGTGGCTCGAGCGCTGGTGAAGCAGCCTGCGCTGGTCATCGCCGACGAGCCGACCGCCAACCTGGACAGCGTGTCCGGGGCGCAAGTCCTCGATCTGATGCGTGAGATGAACGAGCACCAAGGCGTCACCTTTCTTTTCTCGTCACACGACCCGATGGTCATCTCGCGTGCGCTCCGGACCATCAAGCTCAAGGACGGCCGGGTGGTGGAGGACCGACGATGTACTTCGTGAAGCTTGCGATCAGGAACGTGCGGCGCCAGTACGGTCGGACCGCGCTATCGATGGTCTCGATCGTTTGCGGCGTCGCGGTCATCATTCTCGGCCGAGGGTTTGTCGGCGGTGTGCGGGAGAATATGGTCCGCGCCCAGATCGACGCCGTGAGCGGCCACGTGTTGGCCCGCCCTGTCGACTACCCGACCGTAGGCATCCAGCACCCCGTCGATTCGCTGCTCACGATCACCAACGAAGACGGTCGATGGCTCGAAGACAACGCGGTGGCCTGGACCCGGCGTACGCTCTTCGTCGGCCGATTGGTGCGCGGCCCCGAGTCTCTGCGAGCGCGGATCATCGGCTTCGACCCCACGACGGACGAGACGGTGTTCTCGCGCAAAGACTGGACCGTGGTCGGCCGGATCTCCGACCGCGACGATGTCGTGATGGTGTCCAAAGGCATCGCTCGCATCTTCGACATCGACGTGGGCGATCGGATCGTGATTCAGGCGCGCACCGTCGACGGGGCAATCAACGCGCTCGAGGTGACGGTCAGCGCGATTCTGACCACCGGTAACCCTTCCGTCGATCGGTTGGGTTTGCTGGCGCCCAAGTCACTGGTCGATCGAATGATCCTATCCGGGGATCGGTTTTCGCACCTGGCCGTTCGGCTCGACCATCGCGGGCAGGCCGACCGCTTCAAAGCGGCCCTATCGGGCCGGATGGGCGGCGCCGAAGTGCTGACGTGGTTCGATGAGGTCGAGGGGCTGATCGAGATCCAGAAGATGCGCCAGACCATCCTCGACGTCGTCGCGTTCATGCTCATGGCCATCGCCGCGGCCGGTATCGCCAATACCATCCTGATGGCGGCCTACGAGCGGGTGCGAGAAATCGGAACCCTTCGTGCCATGGGGCTGACGCGAAGGGGTGTCGTCGGCCTATTCGTCGCCGAAGGTGCGGTCATGGGGTTGGCCGGAGCCGCGTTCGGCGTCTTGCTCGGAGGCGGCATCGTGGGCAAGTACGCCGAGGACGGGATCGACCTGAGCGGATTCGTCGAAGATGTTGGCTCTTCGGGGAGCTACGACAGCATCCCGCTGAGCGTGACCCTCTATCTCGAATATGACCCGTGGACGCTGGCCTGGGCCGCTGGCTTCGGATTGCTGGTGGCCGTGCTTGCGTCTGTCTATCCCGCGTTGGTGGCCTCGAGAATGCCGCCAGCGGAGGCAGTGAGGGCGTGATGATGTTCTGGTTACGATTGGCTTTGAGGAATGCGCTGCGCAACCGCCGGCGCAGTGCGCTCACCGCGCTCACCGTCATCCTGGGGACGGCGCTGCTCACCGTCGCCCTCAGCTGGGTCAACGGCGTCCTCGGGGGATTCGCCGAACAGTACGCGGCCCACAGCGGACACATCCGCGTCGTGAACGAAGCGTTCGCGAGGCGGGAGGAGATGATGCCCCTGTATGAGAACATCGCCGACGCGACCCCGGTTATCGAGGCCGTGGCGTCGGTGGCAGGGGTCGTTGACGTGCAGCCCCGGATCACCACCGCCGTGGCCATCACCGCGACCGAGGAGATCGGCGACCACTTCGCGCTCGTGGTGGGCGCCAGCGACGAATACTACTACCGCCGCCACCTGAACGCACCGGCCCACGTGGTGGCCGGAACGTGGCTCACGGGTGAAGACCGGCAGGTAGTGGTCGGCCGCAAGCTGGCCTCCGACGTCGGCATTTCGGTGGGGGATGAAGTCGTTCTGTTCGGTCAGACCCAGTACGGCTCGATGTCCCCGGTCAACGCCCGCGTGGTCGGCGTGCTCGCGATGGACCACTTGGTCGACCGCTGCGCCTATATCTCGCTGGAGGAAGCGCGATGGTTGACCGACATGCCCGGCGGGGCCCTCGAGCTCATGGTCTACGGGGAGACGATGGATACGAAGGTTCTGAGCACGGTCGTGGCGGCGATGAAGCGACTCGACGAGACCGAGGGACTGGACATCAGCGCTTGGAACGAGCGCGAACCCTGGGCATCGATGACCGGAGTGTTCGAAGGCATGAAGCGTTTCATCCAGTTCCTGCTGCTGTTCGTCGCCGCGCTGGCCATCTTCAACACGATGACCATGTCCGTGCTCGAGCGCAGCGCCGAAATCGGCGTGCTCAGAGCCATGGGATTGAGCGGCTCGGTTGCGGTCTTGCTGTTCATGGTGGAGGCGGCATCGATCGGTCTCGTCGGCGGCGTGCTGGGCGCCGGGCTCGGCAGCCTCGGCGGCCTCTACCTCGAAATCGTAGGCGTTACGCTGGTCGAGGAGGTGGTCGAAAAGTTCGCGACCATGCCCATGAAGTCGACGGTCTACGCCGACCTTACCCCGGAGATCGTCGTCACCGCTGTCCTGTTCGGGGTCTTGATCGCGGCCGTCGGAGCCATCCTTCCGGCCCTGCGGGCCGCCACCATTCAACCCGTGACCGCCATGCGCGCTCGGAGGTAGCCATGAAAACGTATTCACTCGCCGTCGTCATCCTGACTTCGTCCACTATGGCGCAAGCCGCCCCCCCCACCGCCGACGAGCTCCTGGACCGGATGGATGACACCCTTCAGTTCGACACCCGGAAATCCGAGGTGACGATGGTGGTCAAGGATAGTCGCCGGACGCGAACGTATTCGATGGTGAGTTTCGGACGCGGCCAGGACGAGGCTGCGGTCGAATATACCGCTCCCGCTCGCGACAAGGCCACCAAAATGCTCAAGAAGGGCGACAACCTATGGCTCTACCTGCCACGGGCGGAGCGAACGCAGAAGATCTCCGGGCATATGCTGCGGCAGGGCATGATGGGCTCGGATATCTCCTACGAGGACATGATGGACGCAGCCGACTTCCGAAAGAAGTATACGGCGGAGGTCGTCGGCGACGAACTCATGCACGATCGGCCGTGCTGGAAGCTGGAAGCCAAGGCGAGGGACCGAACCGTCAGCTATCCGCGGCGGCTCATCTGGGTCGACAAAGAGACGTTCATCCCCCGGCGACAGGAGCTCTATGCGCTCTCCGATATGTTGCTCAAGACCTGGACGATGACCGACGTCGAGAAGGTGGAGGGCCGCTGGGTAGCGATGCGCATGGAGATCAAGGACCGTCTTCGAAAGGGGTCGAGCACGACGCTCCAGCTGCAGTCGGTCACTTTCGGCGTCCCTCTTCAGAAGGAGATCTTCACGCGTCGCTGGCTAGAGCGTCGTCGGTGACCATCAGGCCCCGGGCGGGAGTGAGTGGCTTCCGTCGTCTCCAACCGGGCGCGGACTCGCGCGCCCTGACTGGCATGTCGACTGCAGAGTCGTAGAGCATGGACAACAACGACTACGACGTCATCAATCACCAGACGTAGGGTACCAGGCGATGGCGTGTGCGCGCCGCGTATGCATGGTAGCCCACGAGCTCATCGTGCAGCATGCGATCCTCGTAACGAGTTCGCGCCACCAGCGCGATGGACAAGACCACCACGGGTGCGAAGGCCCAGGCGGAACCGAGGATCAATGGCGCGCCCGCCATCACCAGCATCATCGCCACGTACCCGGGATGCCTCACGAATCGATAGGGGCCGGAACGACAGACGCGATGGCCGCGGTCACGCTGGATGCGCACCGTGGCCTCGAAGTGCGGGTTGACGGCCAGGGCCCAGATCAAGATCGCAACACCGATCACGACCATCGTCACGCCGCCGAGCAGCGCGCCCCAGGACACGTGCGTCCACCCCACCGCCCCCACGTCGAGACCCGCCACCACCGGCGTCATCAGCATTGCGGGCAGGAACACCGCGAAGAACCTGCGCTCACGCCGGCTCATCACCCGTTTGATACCGCGCGCGTTGAGCACGGCCGGGTTGGCGCGAAGCAAGACCGCGGCCGACACGGTCTTCGTCAGCAGACCCAGACCGCCATACAGCCACGCATTGCACCAGCCGACGGTGCCGGCCGCCAGCAAAGCCAGAGTCGGCTGAATCAGGGCCGCAAGATGGTCACCCACGACGTAACGCTTTCCTGACTCGTCGAGGACGGTGGACGATGGCTTCAACGGTACGTCGGGGGTGGTCGTCATGTGCCGACGTGCCGCAAGCCGCGCGCCAGCTAGAGCAACAAGGCGCCGCCGCCCTGCACACGTCGGCCGGTCCGCGCTTTGCTTAAAGGAGGTGCGCGGACCGCCCGAGAGCGGAGACGGTCAACGAGCCGTCCAACGTCCCAACTTTTATGGAGCGTCCGGCTTGTCCGCACACTATGAGATTTCACGAGCAAAGTGAGATATCTCGCGACGCTTGATATCTCTCAGTCGACACAGCATCGATCACCGCAAGGAAGGGGACAATATGAGGATACGAGACCCAGTCATATGGTTGATGCCGGCCATAGTTTGACTGCCCATCGGAGACGGCGCTGGAGCGCCACCGAATTCGACCGCGAATTGGACGATCGTAGCGAGGCTGGAGAGTGTGATGCCCGGTTACCAGACGGGGGGCAGCAAACGATAGCGCGTACGGGCGGCATACGCCTGATAGCCCTCGAGCTCATCGCGCAGCATGCGATCTTCGTAGCCGGTCCGCACGACCAGCGCGATAGAGACGATAGCCACCGGCACGAACGCCCAGGCGGAGCCGAGGATTAACGGCGTGCCCGCCGTCGCGAGGGCCGCCCCCACGTAGCCTGGATGCCGCACGAAGCGATAGGGCCCCGCGGCGCAGACGCGATGGCCGCGATCGCGTTGCAGACACACCGTGGGCTCGAAGTACGGATTGACGGCCAAGGCCCAGATGACGATCGCGAACCCGACCACGACCATCGTCACGCCGACGAGGAGCGCGCTCAAGGACGCATGCGTCCACCCTACCGCCCCCACGTCGAGGCCAGCGACCACCGGCATCGATAACATCGCAGGCAGGAATACCGCGAAAAAGATGCGCTCGCGCCGGCTCATCGCCCGCTGGGTACCGCGCGCGTTCAGCACCGCCGGGTTGCTCTGAACCAAGACCGCCGCCGACACGACCTTCATCAGAAGACCGAGACCGCCATATAGCCACGCGCTGTACCAGCCGACAGTTCCGGCCGCCAACAAGGCCAGGCTCAGCTGGATCAGCGCTGCAAAGTGGTCCCGCACCAAGTACCGTCTTCCTGCCGCGTCGAGCGCGGTGCGCGTGGACGAGGGCTTCGGTGGTCGGTCGGTGGTGGTGGTCATATCTCGATGTCCCGCAAGTCCCGCGCCATTTCGAAGAACTACGGGCTACCGATGACGATCCACCCCACGACCTCGGTGGCATGGTTTGTCTCCGAGTCGGCCGACGCCTCCTCCTCGACTTTGATCTGAACCGACGTCGTTCCGAGGTTGCGGTGATGCAGGTCGGCCGGATCGCTGCCGTCGAACGTCTGCATCTGCGCGACCAAGGTCGGGGTCTGTACGCTGATCCCAAAAGCGATCGTCGCGAAGTTCTGGGTGACCGAGTTGCTCGTACGGCCGACCACGATCCGATGCCCGTCAAAGTCGGCGGTGCCCGGCTCGATGGCGATGAAATGCACGGTCTCGTTGACGTGAGTGCCATCGTTGCCCTCTCGCATTCGATTCGTCACGATACCACGAGCCTCGAACGCCAGCTCATGCGGACCGAGGTGGCTTCGGTGCTGCTGCGAGGCGAGCCCTACGTACAGGATGATCGGTCCGTCCGTTCATGAGATAACGGCACGATGGCAGGACGATTTCGAGAAGTGGCGTTGCTCGCATTTCTGTGTGGCGTCGGCGGCGCGGCCGTCGTGCCTTACCTCGTAGAGATCTTCGAGCCAGGCGGGATTGAAGATGTCGATATCTCTCGCTTGATGTTTTCGATGGCCGTGCAATCGATGATTCTCGGTGCAGTGCTCAGCTGGCTAGGCTTGATCTGGGCGAAGGTTGCGAGAATAGAAGTCTGGGTGTCGCATCGCGTCGAAGACGATGGCTTCGAAATGCCAAGACGCCATCCATGGGGGTACTTCGCGAGCGGAGGGTTCTGCGGTGGCATTCTCGTTGGCCTTCTCGACATAGCGGTCATGCAGCAATGGCTGCCCGAGCCGATACGACCGATCGGCGTTCCCAGCGTATGGTCATCCGTTCTCGCTTCGATCTACGGCGGCATCAACGAGGAGGTCATGATGCGCCTCTTCTTATTGTCTGGCCTTTGCGCCCTCTTCCACCGGCTGGGACGGAAACCCATTGCCTCCAGTGCCAGGTCTCGAGCTCGTCTCGTCGCGGTATTCGTGGTCGCGGTCGTTTTCGGCGTGGCTCATCTGCCCAATGCTGGGGCTGGATTCTGACACAGTGCATCGAAAAGATTGGAAGCACCTATCCTCTCTTTGGCCTGAGTATGAGTTTGAATGAGTTCTCATTCATAACGCGCGGTCATTGCGTTCTTTTTTGGGATAGGTAGCGAGGTCGGGCGCGTCGACTCGACTGACGAGGCGTAGAATGAACGTCGTGAGCTATGCAGGACACACCGCCCCCGACTTCATCACGATGACCAAGACGGCCTGGCCCGCGACCCCGAGCGTGCGACCCGCCGACCCGCCGAGTCCCGTCCCCGTGACCCGAACCCTCGACGCCGATTCGGGCGTCATTGCCCGTCAGCTGGCCCCCTTGACCTCCCAGTTGGAGACGCTATGGCCCAGCGCGGAGTGGGCTGCGGACGAGGATCACAACGGAGGTTGACCGCAGTTCGGTCCGGCAGAACGTGGTATAGCCCGCCGCGGTGTTTGGGCGGCAAGACCAGGTCTGTGTCGACGCCGTTTCCGTGCCTGTCTATGCGCGGGGACGAGGTGCGGTGGTGCTCTTTCTTCACGGCATCCCCGACGGACCTCAAGTATGGAATGACGTCGTCGACCGGCTCGACGGCTTTCGCTGCATCGTTCCCGCCCTGCCCATGTCGGGCCTCGCCGTGGGGCCGAGCCACGCGTACACCATGGAGTCCAACGGGGCGTGGGTGGCCCGTCTTTTGGCCGGGCTCGACCTGAGTGAGCCCGTGACGATCATATCCCACGACGCAGGCGTTTACTTCGCCGTGCCGTTTGCCGTCCGTTACCCCGATCGAGTCGCGCGGCTCGTCGTGATGTCGGCGCCTCTTTGTGCCGCGTACCGATGGCACTTTTGGGCGAACGTCTGTCGGACGCCGGGACTCGGCGAGCTCGGCATGGCCGCCCTCAACTATCCTTTGTTCCGGTGGCAAATGCGGCGGGGCTCCGGGCTCCCCGAGCAGCGCATCCGGGACGCGTACGTCGCGATCTCGCCCCGTATGAAATCGGAGGTTCTCCGCTTCTACCGGGCACTCGACCGCGAAGTCCTCGGGATATGGCAGCGCCGCGTGCGCGCGCTTCCCCCCTCGGTGGTCGGGCGAACATTCTGGGGCGCCGCGGATCCCTACGTCGATGCACGCTTCGCCGATGCCTTCGGTTTTCCGGTCGATACGATCGACGGCGCCGGGCACTGGCCGATGATCGAAGCGCCCGCGCGCTTCATGACGCTCCTGCGCTCGTTCCTCGCCCTGCCCTAGCCCGCTTGGTGGTGGTGACCAGCGCGTCGCGGAATCGGTAGCCCAGAACGAGCAGAAGCAGCTGGATGGTCACGGCGTGAAGATGGGTCTCCGGCACGTCCTCGAGGTCCATGAACCAGCGCTGGGCCTCCTCGGGCCCCCAGATGTTTGGCGCGCTCGTCATCAGGCCTCTCATGGCCTCCACGCGGTAGGGTACCGAGGAAAGCTGTGGCTTTCCGGAGTAAAGACTGATTGCGATGTATACGACCGCTGCCGTTCGGTGCGCTAGAGAGGACGCGTGTCGGCGTCGTCGTGGCAAGCTTCGAGGTATAGGTAAAGAGGCAATCCGAGAGAAACACCAACGCTGAGGGTGCCGACAATCGTCAGCCACGCATATCGCACTCCCCGTAAGGACCCACGAATCGCCATCACGAAGACCACCACCGCGCTCACGATGACGTCCAGACTGAAGAACCGAGATACTTCCGTCGCGAACATCTCGGTCAGCAGCAGTGGAAAGTCGATTCCATGCGCCCAAATCCAGGGCGCGAACACAGCGTACGGTGCGATCGTCCCAACGATAGCGAGGAAGAGGAAGACTCTTTTCATCGTTCGTCGACGAGCTCGATGATTAGACGCCGCTCATGTAACACCCGTTACACGTAGCAAACACTGCTCGGCTGGTCAAACCCAAGCGGCCTTGGTCTAACGTTGAGCGCGGTATGAACCCTGGCCGACGCGCAGAGCTCCTGAGCCAAGCTACGTCCTGGGCGATCAAGAACGGTCTTAGCGGACTGTCGCTTAGGTCCTTAGCGCCGGAGGTCGGAACTTCGGCGAGGATGCTCGTCTATCACTTTCGCTCAAAGGAGGCGCTAACGACGGCCATCCTCGAGCAGGTCGCGGCGCGCTGGATGAGTGCATTGCAGGCCCACCTCGACACGGACGCAGCCCTCGACGTCGGTCTGAAGCAGCTGTGGTATGGCACCCTGCGCGACCCCGCAAATCGCGACGTCCACGTTCTCGCCCTCGAGGCGTGGGCGATCGGCCTGGCCAGCGGAAACAAGGCCTACCGCCCATTCCTGAAGACCGTTGCCAAGGGCTGGATTGACCTGCTCGATCCCTGGGTCGCCGGGCGACGCCGAAGACACAAATGGGCCCGCGTTCGAGCAACGCTCATCGTCGCGGCGATCGAAGGGCTCCTGCTCCATCAGCTCACCGACAAGGCGCTGCCGGTCGATGCGGCATTCGAGGAACTGCTGGCGTGGATTCGGCAGACGAATCGACAGAAGTCATGATGGGCATCGTCGATTCTAGGCCTGCCTCACGTCGTCCGATCGCCGGACTAGTCCCCTGAATCATTGAAAAGCATCAGGTTTCTCCGTGCGCGTGCTTCGTACGCTCGGCAAAACGTCGAACGGAGTTGAGGACCTCATCTGCAGTCTTCGTCCACTTGAATGGGCGGCCATCTTCGTTGTGAGCATCGACGTACGCCATGATGGCTCGCCGC
>JANQQN010000409.1 GCA_028289325.1 Myxococcota bacterium
ATCCGGTCGGGGCCGCGTCGCCGAGCGAAGTGCCCGGACAGCAGCGCGGTGACCGGTCCTTGGTCATCGACCGACAGCCCGGCGGCGCTCAACGCCAACCCGATGGGCAGGGCGTCGTTCGCGACGGCCACCACCTCGAGCAGGGCGGTCGCCCGCTCATCGAGCCGCTGTGCCCGCCGGCGGGTCAATCGATCGATGGTCAACGGGTCCTGTTCGGTCCCCTCGCTGTCGTTGAACGTCGATTCCGTGGCCAGCGCATGAACGAACAGAGGCAGCCCCTCCGCCTCGGCGGCGATGGTGGGGGCGTGGTCGGCGTTCACCCGGTCGCGCGCGCCGGGGCCCGCGATGAGCAATACCTTCGCGAGTTGTTCGGCCTCCGGGAGGCTGAGGGGGGCCAAGGGAAGGTCGACGACCCCGAAGCTACCCGGCGCGGGGTCCGTGAGCTGTCGGACCACGGGGCTGTTCGTCGCCGTGCTCGGATACGCCACGATGACCACGACCCCCGGCGGTTCCGGGGGGCCGAGGGCGTGGGTGAGCAGTTGCGCGCTGTCGATGTCGCCGTGGTGCACGTCGTCGATGATCATCAGCACCGGGCGATCGCGTCCGAGCGCGAACAGGAGTCCTCGAAACGCGGCGAACGCGCGCTGGCGCAGAGAGCTGGCTTCGCTGACGGTGGGGGTTCGAGCGGCGCGCTTTCGGATGGCCTCGACCCGGTTCAGGACGGGAAAGAGCTGGGCGAGAGTTCCGATCCCGGGAGGTAGCAGCAACCCGATGTCCGAGGCCGGCCGCGCCTTCAGCTGACGAGCGAGGGCGTCGATGAGGCCGTCGACGGCCTTGAAGGGGACGAGCTCGTGCGCATAGCACCGGCAGTCGAGGTGCCAAACCGGTGCCGGCCAGCGCGGCAGTCCGTACCGTAGGAGGGCGGTCTTGCCGATCCCTGGGGGGCCATGCACGTGGACCACGGTCGCCGTTCCGCGGCGGGTTTCGTCGATGACCTCGGCGATGCGTTCGATCTCGGGTCTGCGTCCGACGAAGGCCGAGCTTCGCTGGGGGCGAGGACGTCGCTTGGGGGCGGCTCGCCCAAGCCGACGCAGGACCTCGGTTCCGTTGGGCCGCGCTTCGGGATCGATCGACAGCAGGTCCGTGCACAGCTGACATAGGTCTTCCGGAAGATCCTTGAGCAACGCCTGGGGCCGGGTGGGCGATCGCTGCTGGCGGTCTTTGACGACCTGGAAGACCTGACCGGCGAACGGCAGCCGACCGGTGAGGGCCTGGTACAGCATCGTGCCCACCGCATACCAGTCGGCGGCGGGGCTCGGGGATCCGTCCATGCTCAGCTCCGGCGGCATGTACGCGACGGTGCCGACGGCGGGCTTCGGTGCGGTCTCACGATCCTCGCCGACGTCGGCAGACAGGCCGAAGTCGAGCAGGACGGCCCGACCTTCCGGCGTGATGAGGACGTTGGAAGGCTTGATGTCGCGGTGGAGTTTGCCGAAATCGTGCAGTGCGGTCAGACCCTCCGCCAGCCCGGCGAGCGCGGTCCGCAGGCGCACGAGCCCGTCGGCGGAGGGCGCGACGACCGGGGACGACGGAAGGGGGGCCGGTTCGCTGACGTCGGCGCCGACGGTGGGCAACAGCTCCGTGGCCAGGTCCGAATCGGCCATGACGTCGCTTCGGCACCAGCTCAGGAAGCTGACCCCGGCCACCAACTCCATGGTGAAGAACCACAGGTCGTCGTGCTTCACGAGCTCGTAGAGGGTGACCAGGTGGCGATGGCTGACGTCGGCGAGGGCGCGGAACTCTTGTTTGAAATGATAGATGGCCCCCGGGCTGGCGTGGAGGAGGGTTTTCAGGGCCACGGCGTGGCCCCGCTGGTCATCCTGGGCCTCGTAGACGGCGCCCATGGCGCCTTCACCGACCCGACGGATGACCTTGTAGCGGTGGGTGCCCGGAAACTCGAGCATCGATGCCATCACGCGTCGGCGTAACGAGCCTTGAGAAGATACGCCGCACACTCCGCGGTGCAGGGCTGCGGATAGCCGAATCGCTTGGTCATGGTGTCGATGGTGCGCCGAGCCTGGGCGACCTCCTCCTCGTCGAGCGAACCGATGTCCTCGGCGGAGACCTGAAGGACGGCTTGCAGAGTCCGGCCGATGACCCGGCGCTGGCGCCGAAAGTAATCGGACTCCATCTTCTCGATGTACACCGGAAACAGGTCGCGATAATTCGGCTGCTCGCCCTGGTGGTCCAGACCCCAGGCTCCGATTCGACCGATGATCGCGCGTCGAAAGTCGTCCTCGTCCTCGTCCTCGGCGAGGATGAGAGACTCGACCTCGTCGAGGAGCTCCCGACTGGGATCTTCGTACTCTCCGGTCGTCGGGTTCAGGATCTTCTCTTTCTTCAGCAGATTCGACACGTGGACAACGTACCGCGCGAACAGCTCCTCGTACTTGGCCTCCTCGACCAGTCCCATCGACGTGCGCAACTCCTCGTCAAGAACGTCGGTCCACCACTCTCGTACCACCCGGATGAATCCGTGGGCGTCGTGGTAGCGCTCTTTGGATTCGAGCCGGAGAAAGTCGTACAGGGAGCTCTGCGCTACGAGGTCCTCCAGCTCGGCGAGGACCGGCAGCGGAGTGAGGCAGCGGAACTCGGGATGGTGGGCCGCGTTGAGGATGAGGGTTCGAATCTCTCGGGCCGACGCGCCCAGCATTCCTTCGTAGAAGGGGACGGTCCGGTACTGGTCGAAGAGGCGACCGATGCTCTGCTGTAGCTCCCGAGCCTGATTGGCGGTGCACCAGCGAGGGATGGCCCCCGAATCGTACAGGCGCAGCTTCTCGAGGGGACTGAGCCTCCGGATCACCGGCTGTAGCGTCTCCGCGAAGTGGTCGGGGTCCGGCCACTTGAGCCGGGTCAGCACCGCCCACATCGCTGCGACTTCCACCACGTGCGGCGACAACGGCTTGTCGATCGTGGCGGGGTTGATGTCGCGGACATAAACCTCGACCTCATCGGCGAGCCGGAGCAGGTAAGGGACGCGGACGAGCTCCATGCGGCCCTTGAAGCTGTTCCAGTCCGGATACTCGCGAAAGGCGTCGAGCTGCTTCTCGTTCGAGCTCGCGATCAGCACCTCGTCGAGCGCGACCTTGAACTGCGGCAGCGACGCGGTCGCTTCCTCGCTGGTGGTCAGAAGGTACTTGAACGCTTCGATGGGCCGCTTGAGGAGGTCGGAGTACTCGACCAACCCTCGGTTGGCGGCGACCAGCGGTCCGCCGAGCTCGAACAGCGGAACGGACTGCATGGCCCGGGGCAGGTTGGCGATGGACCGGTCGGCGGTCAGCTGACGCGCCTCTGCGTCGACGTGCATCTGGGGTTCGATGGTCGCCACGCTCATCCCGTAGCGGCGCGACACGTAGAAGCGCTCGACCTGGACGTGGCGGAGCACCTCGGAGTGGTCGCCGTCGTAGGCGATGAGAAGGGCGTCGTAAATGGCTCGATCGCGCGGGGACAGGTCGCCCTCGAGCAGATAACGGGACACCACGAAGTCCGACGAAAGCCGACCGTCGCGCTGCAGGCGCTCGAGGATTCCCGCCCGTTCCGAGCGAGGGATGAGGAACAATGGATGGTCTTTGAGCTCGCAGGGCAAGCGCGCATCGACCTGTTCTGCGGGCAGCTGGGCGTAGGAGCGGTGGAGCTGGCGGCGATCGCCCTCGTCGCCGACCCCGAACCCCAGGCGCCCCTTTACGACCTTATCCGACGGAAAGATCCACGCGAACGAGTACAGCGCGCCGGTGTCGGTGCGCGAATACTGCTCCATGCCCGCTTGGATGCACTGGATGAGCGACGTTTTCGCCGAACCGTTCGGGCCGTGAAGGAGGATGAGCTTGGACACCCGGCCCTGACGAATGAAGTTCGTGAGGAGTCGATAGATCTCGTTTTGGACCTGTTCCTGCCCGGAAACCCGCCCCACGCCATCGGACCACGGCGCATGGAAGAACTTGAACCTTCGAATCTCGCCGGTGGGGAGCGGCCGGGTTTCCGGCCCGAAGTGGTCGAATACATCTCGAATGTACTGCGCCGCGCTGCGCATGTTGCGCTGGGGATGTTCGAGGAATAGGTCGAACCACTCCGCGAAGCTGAGCACGGTCCGGTCGTCGTCGAAGGCCTGCTTGACCCGGCCCGACAGCGACTGAAGAAGGTCGAGGGCTGCCGTACTTTCGGCCACAACTTCATGTATCAGGCCGCCGTTCAGAAGTGAACGCGGCCCGACGCCAGGACGGCCAGGACGGCCTGTACGGCGAGCAGAGGCGGCGCGGTTAGGGCTGTTTGAAGGCCGTAAATATCACCGCGATCGCGAAGAGCATGATGCAGGCCAACCCCACCAACACCGCGCCTCGCTCGAGGCGGGTGGCGGCGATCGTGTCCCGAGCCTGCTGGCGTTGGGCCTCCGACAGCTCCGGATCATCGGCGAGGGGAGCCAGCTGCCGGCGGGCCTGCACGTAATCGCCAGCGTCGAACGCCTCCACCCCAGGATGCAGCGGATCTGCGCTCAAGGCGCTCGAGTGTTTCTTCTTCTTCGACCGGGCCATGGGTTGCTCCCGAACAACGCTCCTACGCGTTGCGGCCTTCCAGCACCACCGGAACCTGCAATCGGCGCACTGGATCCCTGTTCAGATGAAAGGCCGGCGTGCCCAGCGAGGTCCGCTCAAGACGGCGCATCTGAGAATCCAGGTGGAGGAAAGTGGATCAAAGTGGGTTGATCTTTGGCCTTCGTGGATCGAGTGTGCATGGGGAAACGCCCGGACGAGCCATGTTTCGCGGTCGCTATGAGCACAGCCTCGACGCCAAGGGGCGCCTGGCTTTGCCGGCCGCGTTTCGAAAGGCATTGGTCGAGGCGGAGGAGTCGCAGTTGGTGGTCACTCGTCACATCACGAAGCCGTGCCTGGTCGCGTATCCGTTCGCGGCCTGGACGGCGTTCGAGGAGCGGGTGGCGAGACTCAGCGATTTCGATGAGACCATCGAGGCGCTGCAGCAGCTGTACGTGGCCGAGGCCCACGAGTGCGCGCTCGACAAGCTGGGCCGGATCGTCGTGCCCCCCGCTCACCGCGAGTTCGCGGGCCTCACCAAAGACTGCACCGTCGTTGGCCAGGTCAAGAAGCTGACGATCTGGTCCACCCCCAACTGGGCGCACGAGCAGGCGAGTCAGAAGTCCAAGGTCGGACAAGACCTGTTGCGCAAGCTTTCGGAGCTCGGGCTATGACCGAGATCCATGCGTCGGTTTTGCTCGACGAGGTCATCGAGGCCCTCGAGCCCCGGGCGGGCGGGGTGTACCTCGACTGCACGTGCGGCCTCGGCGGCCACACCGAGGCCATCGCCGAGCGATCCGGTCCCGACGGCCGGGTGCTCGCCGTCGACCGCGACCCGAATGCGCTCGCGCTGGCCCAGGGCCGCCTGTCCCGATTCGGCGACCGGGTGACCCTGGTGGAGGGCAATTTTTCGGACGTCCAGGACTACGCGGGGGCCTCCGATCACCAGCCTCTCGATGGTGTGGTGGCGGATCTCGGGGTGTCGTCACTGCAGCTCGACGACGCCGGTCGAGGGTTCAGCTTCAATCGCGAGGGTCCTCTCGATATGCGCATGGGGCCGGTGGTGGGGCCTACTGCGGCCGAGCTCCTCGAGGACTTCGACCTCAAGCAGCTCATGACCGTGCTTCGCGAGTTCGGCGAAGTGGGGCGGTCCAAGCAGATCGCGCAGGCGATCCTGACCGCCCGAGACGAAGGACGGCTGACCACCACCAAGGCGCTCGCCGACGTGATCGAGCGGGCCTCCGGGGGGCGGCGGGCGTCGCCGACCCATCCCGCGACCCGCGCGTTTCAAGCGATCCGGATCGCGGTGAACCGAGAGCTCGAGGAGCTCGAAGGACTCCTGGCCGCCTTGGCGGACATCGTTCGTCCCGGGGGCCGGGTCGCGATCATCTCCTTTCACAGCCTCGAGGATCGTCTGGTCAAGCGAGCTTTCAGCGACCCGCCGCCCGCGCCCCAGCCGGCTAAGCTCCCCGTGGAGCCGGTTCGCGTGCGGGGACCGTGGCAGGCGCTGACCAAAAAGCCGATCACCCCGTCGGCGGGCGAGCTGAACGCCAATCCCCGCAGTCGCAGCGCCAAGCTTCGGGTGGCCGAGCGGCGGCCGGCCGAGGAGTCGTTATGAGGTCGCGTCCGTCTCTGCTCCGAACGGTCGCCCCCGGGCCCCTGGCCGCGGTTCTGTGCGTCTGCGCGCCGGTGGTGGCCGCCGCGCTGTTCTTCGTATGGACCCGAGTGGAGACCATCCGCCTCGGTTACGCCCTGTCTCGGGCCACGGCCGCGCAAGCGCGCTTGCTCGCGGAGCGCGACTCGCTGCGGGTCGATGTCGCCGCGCTCAAGTCCCCGGAGCGCCTTCGTAAGCTCGCCAAGCAGCGAGGCCTCGCGCCGCCCAGACCCGAACGGGTACTGAGCGCGAACGGGGGGCGGTGAGGGCGCCGTGGCAAACCGGCTGAACAAGTCGCGGACGGTGCAGGCCGCTCGCAAACCCGCGAAGTCTCGGGGCCGTCCTCAGCGGGGGGATCCGACCGCGCCCACCGTTCGGCGTAAAGCCGCCAGCGGCCGGTCGACGGCGACCAGCCGCCGGGGCGGGGGCGGCGTCGAGCCTACGGATCGAGAGCCCGGTGCCCGTCGGATCCGCGGCGTCGCGGTTGGCTTCGCGGTCGCGGCGGCGGTGCTCGTCGCTCAGGCCGCTCACCTGCAGCTGTTCCAGCACGAACGGCTCGCGGCGGAGGGGCGCCGGCAGGCGATGACCACGGCCTTGGTGGTCGCCAAACGAGGCGCGATTCGCGACCGAAATGGTCACGAGCTGGCGACCACCGTCGACGTCGACTCCGTGTTCTACTCGCCGAGCAAGGGTCAGCGACGACCGAGTCCGAACCAGGTGGAAGCCCTCGCGAAGCTGCTGGGGCGGCCGGCCCACGAGGTCGAGCGGCGGATCGGAATGACCCGACAGTTCTCGTACCTGGCCCGGCGGGTCGACGCAGCGACCGCGGGCAAGGTGACCGGACTCGCGATTCCGGGGGTCGGGACCAAGCCGGAGGCCAAGCGCTTCTACGCCAACATCCATCTCGCCTCCCACGTCTTGGGCTTCACGAACGTCGACGGCGAAGGTCGCGCGGGCATCGAGCGTGCGTTCGACGACCAGCTCAAAGGCCGCCAGCAGGCGGTGGCGGGGCGAAGAGACGCCTTCGGTCAGACGATCCTCAGCGAGGGGACCGTGGCTCAGGTCGCCCTTCGCGGCGCGGACGTGGAGCTGACGCTCGACCGCCACATTCAGTACGCGGCGGAAGAAGCCTTGGCGGAGGCGGTCGGCGAACACCGGGCCAAGACCGGGGTCGCGTTGGTTTTGGACCCCAAGACGGGCGAAGTGCTGGCCCTCGCGAGTTATCCTCATTTCAATCCGAACAACCTTCGCGACACGACGGTGTTTCAACGGACCAACCGGGCCGTCAATGCGGTCTTCGAACCCGGCTCGACCCTCAAGATGGTGACCGTCGCCGCCGCCCTCGAAGAGCGAACCATCGCGCCTCACACCGTCCTCGACTGCGAAAATGGCCGGTGGAGCGTGGGGCCGAACGAGATTCACGACGCCGATCATCGCTTCGGGACGTTGACGATTTCGGAGGTCATTCAGAAGTCCTCGAACATTTGCGCGGCCAAGATCGGCTTTCGGCTCGGCCGCCGGTCGCTGCACGGGTGGCTGGAGCGGTTCGGGTTTGGCCAGAAGACGGGGATCGAGCTGCCGGGGGAGCTCAGAGGCCTGATTCGACCCCCATCCGCGTGGTCGGACATCGCCCTGGCGAACATCGCGTTCGGGCAGGGCGTGTCGGTGACCCCGATTCAGCTGATCCAGGCCGCGGCGACCATCGCCAACGGCGGGATCCGGGTACCGCCGCGGCTGGTGCGCGCGGTCGTCGGCCCCGACGGCCGGCGGATCGAGGCCGAGCCCCCCGCGCCGAAGCGGGTGGTCTCCGCCGCGACCGCAGCCGCGCTCGCCAAGATGATGGTGAAGGTGACCGAGCCCGACGGAACCGCCCATTCGGCCGCGATTCCCGGGTTTCGGGTGGCCGGAAAGACCGGAACCGCGCAGAAGATCGATCCCGTTTCCCGGGCCTACAGTCACGAACGTTTCGTGTCCTCGTTCGTGGGATTTGTCCCCGCGGACGATCCCGAGCTGGTGGCGCTCATCCTGATCGATGAACCCAAGGGTTCGATCTACGGGGGCGTGGTCGCCGCGCCGTCGTGGCGAAAGATGGCGATCGCCGCCCTGACCGCCCGCGGGCGGCGTCCCGAGGACCCCGAAGCGTGGCGCGCGTTTCGCGCCGAGCAGGCGCCGCCCGCCCCGCTGCCCGTCGCGTCGCGGGCCGACGCGGTCCACGGCGAAGCGGCGCCGCGGGGTGAGTCCCCGGTCCCCACCGAGGCGGGTCCAAACCTCGCTGCGACCCTCGATCTCGCCCTTTCCGATCGTGCTCAGCGGCTGCTGGGCCTGGCCGACCCTGGTCGGACCGACCCGAATGGTCGCAGCGGCGACCGGATGCCGAACTTTGCACGCCTTACGCTCCGTGAAGTGCTAAACCGGGCCGCGGATACCCGCTGCGACCTGGCGGTCGCCGGCACGGGGCGCGTCGTCCGTCAGGATCCCGCCGCGGGTGCGCCTCTTGCGCCCAACGCCCGGTGTGAGCTGACGTTGGCTCCGCGTAGGTAGGCCATGGAGCGGAGCATGAGGCTGGACGAGGTCATTCGAGGAATCGCCATCACGGATCGGCGAGGTCGCTTCGATACCGAAGTGACGGGCATAACCGCGGACTCCCGCCGGGTCACGAAAGGCGCGCTCTTCGTCGCGGTGAAGGGCCTCGAGCACGACGGCCACCGATTCATCAAAGACGCGGTTGATAAGGGCGCTAAGGCCGTCCTGTCCGAGTACTGGCCCGACGACGTCGACGGCGATGACGTTCGCCCGGCGGTGGTGTTGGTCCCCAGCAGTCGGCGGGCCCTGGCCCTGGCCGCGGCGAACTACTACAGCCAGCCCTCCCGTAAGCTGCTGGTCGCCGGCGTCACCGGCACCAACGGCAAGACGACGGTGACCTACGTCCTGGAGTCGATCATCCGCGCCGCCAGCAAGAGCGTCGGCGTTCTCGGTACCGTCGAGTGTCGGTATGCGGGTCATCGTGAGTCGCTCGATTTCACGACGCCCGACGCCGTTCAGCTGCAGGCGCAGATGTCCAAGATGGTCGACCACGGGGTGACCCACCTCGCGATGGAGGTGTCGAGCCACGCCCTTCATCAGGACCGCGTCGCCGGGGTGCACTTCAAGGTCGCCGGATTCACCAACCTGTCGCAGGACCACCTCGACTATCACGGATCGCTGGAGGCCTATTTCGAGGCCAAAGCTCGACTGTTCTCCGAGTTCCTTCGCAAGTCCCGAGCCCGAGGTCGGATGGCGGTCGTGAATGTCGACGATGCCCACGGGGAAAAGATCCTGCAGCGGTGGGGTGGCAAGGCGCTGCGGGTGTCGCTGGATCCGGCCTCCGACGCGGACATCGTGGCCCTGGAGGCCGACTACGGTCTGACCAAGACCCGAGCCAAGGTTCGAACGTCGAAGGGGGTCTGGGACATCGAGACCAGCCTCATCGGGCGGCATAACCTGTCCAACGTGCTGATCGGCATGGGCATGGCCCTGGCGATGGGCTTTTCGAAGGCCCGCATCGTGCGCGGGCTGCAGGCGTTGGAACGGGTCCCCGGGCGCCTGGAGCAGGTCCCCAGCGACGACGGACGCACCGTGTTCGTGGACTACGCCCACACGCCCGATGCCCTCGAAAAGTCACTGGCCGCGGTTCGGTCCCTCACTTCGGGCCGCCTGATGGTGGTCTTCGGCTGCGGTGGTGACCGCGACCGCGACAAGCGCGCCCCGATGGGGCAAGCCGTGGCCGCACAAGCGGATCTCGCCGTGGTCACCAACGACAACCCCCGCGGCGAGGATCCCGCGCAGATCGCCCAGGCGATCGAAGAGGGCCTGCAGGCCGGCGGTTGGGCCCGGCTGGAAACGCGGGCCGAGGTTCGGACGAAACAGTACGAGGTCGAGCTCGATCGGCGGGCCGCGATCCGGCGGGCCGTGGACTGGATGACCCCCGAAGACGTTCTGATCATCGCGGGAAAGGGTCACGAGGACTATCAGATCATCGGCACCAAGAAGCATCGCTTCGACGACCGGGAGGAGGCCCGACGGATTCTCGCCGGGCTCCCGGCGCCGCCTCCGATGGTCTTCGACGGGCCGCCGGCGCTACCGGTGTCGGATCCCGCCGCGGAGATCGACGACGCCGATGTGGCGGGGTCCGAGTCGCTGAAACCCGAGGACGAGGCAACGGTGCTCGACAGCGGCACGGTTCCTGGTGACGAGGTCGACGCCGACGCGATCGTCGAAGCCGTCGACCTGGAGCCCGAGATCGTCGCCGAAGCGGCCGAGCCGAGTGACCCTGCGACCGACGAATTGGACGGATCGAAGGGTCCGGACGCCGATTCCGACGACCCTCCCAAGACCCACAAGGACGGTGAGTCTTGATATCGCGCGGCGCAAGGTGGACCGCGCAGGCGATCGCCGACGCGACGGGGGGCGCATTGACCGGGCGGCCTCGGCGGTCTTTGGCCGGCGTGTCCACCGACACCCGAGACGACCTGGAAGGGCGGTTGTTCGTCGCACTGAGCGGACCCCGGTTCGATGCGCACGACTTCTTGGATCAGGCGGTGGCCAAAGGGGCCAAGGCGCTCCTGATCGCCAAGACCAAGGCGGCAAAGGCGCTCCCCGACGGGGATTACGACGTCATCCGGGTGCGAGATGTGTTGACCGCGCTCGGTGATCTCGGACTGGCCCACCGGCGCCGGTGGGGCGGGCCGGTCTTCGCCCTGACCGGGAGCAACGGCAAGACCACGACGAAGGAAATGGCGGCCGCGATCTTGGGCGTCTCTCATTCCGTGCTGAAGACCGAGGGCAATCTGAACAATCTGATCGGGGTTCCGATGACCCTGCTCGGACTCGAGTCCCACCACGAAGCGGCGGTGGTGGAGATGGGCATGAATCAGCTCGGTGAGATCGCGCGCTACACCGAGATCGCCGAGCCGCAAGTCGGGGTGGTGATCAACATCGGCCCCGCCCACATCGGGGAGCTGGGCTCCATTCAAAACATCGCGAAAGCGAAAGGCGAGCTGTACCGCGGACTGCCGGCGGCGGCGATGCTCGTCGTCAATGCCGACGATCCGCTGGTGCTCATGGAGGCGAATGCGGCCAAGCGGCCCAGCCACCGAATGCGGACCTTCGGCAACGCGCCTCACGCCGACGTCCGATTGGTTTCCGCCGAAGAAAACGTCGAGGGGGGGCAGCGGCTCGAGCTCGTCGTGGACGGCCGATCGCTGAGCGTCGATCTTCCGCTGTCCGGCGCCCACAATGCCCACAACGCGGCGGCGGCAGTGGCTTTGGTGACCGCCCATCCCCAGGTCTCGGTGAGCCTCGACGACGTCGCAAAGGGGCTCTCGGAGGTGTCGGTGGTCGGCGGACGCATGCGGTCGGAAGCGGTCGGTCCTTACTTGGTCGTCGACGACAGCTACAACGCCAACTCCGCGTCGATGCAGGCCGCGATCGAGACCGTGGCTCGTCAGGCCGCGCGCCACGGCCGGCGGGTGGTCGCCGTCCTCGGCGAGATGCGGGAGCTCGGCGAGTTCTCGGACGGCGAGCATCGGCGGGTGGGTAACGTCGTGGCCCGCAACCAGGTGGCGGCCCTCGCGACGTTCGGCCCCCTGGCCGCGCCCCTCGCCGAGGTGGCGGCGGTCGAAGGGGTCAAGAGTCGTCATGAGTCCGACGACGCCGATGCGCTGTTCGGATGGCTCGTCGATCAGCTGCAGGACGGGGACCTGATCTTGGTGAAGGGATCGCGAGGCATACGCATGGAGCAGTTCATCGAGCGGCTGAAGGGGAAGGGGGCCTGACGATGCTCTACTGGCTCCTTTACGAGCAGCTCGGGATCAATTTCTTCCGCTATCCGTCGACGCGCATCCTGCTGTCGGCGGCGTTCGCGCTTCTGCTGTCGATCTGGCTCGGACCGACGTTCATCGAGTGGCTTCGCCGGATGGCCATCGGCCAGGAGGTCCGGGACGACGGTCCCGCCGGCCACGCGAAGAAACAGGGGACGCCGACGATGGGCGGGACGCTCATTCTGTTCTGCACCACCGTCCCCACGCTCCTATGGATGCAGCCGACGAACCGCTACGTCTGGTTCGTGTTGATCATCCTGCTTGGTTACGGGCTGGTCGGCTTCATCGACGACTACCGTAAGGTGGCGTTGCGGAACACGAAGGGACTATCGGGTCGCTACAAGCTGATCGGGCAGGCCGGCTTCGGCCTCGTGGCGCTGCTGTTCCTGATGTGGGCGACGCCCTACGACACCAATCTGTACCTGCCGTTCATCAAGCCGTCGACCTTCAGCCCCGACATCGGCTGGGTGTACATCCCGTTCGCGCTCCTGGTCCTGCTCGGGACCTCCAACGCCGTCAACCTGACCGACGGCCTCGACGGGTTGGCCATCGTGCCCACCGTGATATCCAGCGGTGTGTTCCTGGTTCTCGCCTACGCGGCGGGAGCGACGTTGTCGGGCTTCAACCTTGCCGAGTACCTGCGCATCCCCCACACCCACGGCGCCAGCGAGCTGGCGGTGCTTTGCGGCGCCCTGTGTGGAGCGGGGCTCGGGTTCCTTTGGTACAACGCCCACCCCGCCGAGGTGTTCATGGGCGACGTGGGCTCGCTGGCCCTCGGGGGCGCGCTCGGCGCGTTGGCCATCGTCACCAAGAACGAGCTGGTATCCGCGATCATCCACGGGGTGTTCCTCGCCGAGGCGATGTCGGTCATCCTGCAGGTCGGCTCGTACAAGCTCCGGGGCGGCAAGCGGATCTTCAAGATGGCGCCCCTTCACCACCATTTCGAGCTGAGCGGCTGGCCGGAGCCCAAGGTGATCGTCCGCTTCTGGATCATCGCCGCCTTGCTCGCGCTGGCCGGCCTAACGACCCTGAAACTACGATGACCGACGTATCCCAGCCCTTCGAGCCGGGCGTCGAGACCTGGCCCCGCATCGCGTCGCTTCGGCGCGAGCTGACCGCATCGTCGCCCGCGGTTCGGGTCGCCGTCGTGGGCGCCGGCGCGTCGGGGTTGGCCGCGGTCAAGCTCCTGTTGTCGCGGGGCGCATCGGTGCGCGTGCTCGATGACCGGCCGAGGAGCGAGCTGTCCCCGGCGGCGCAAGCCGTCCTGTCGGGGGTCGACGTCGACCCCCTCGAAGCGGCGGGGATCGATGACGCGGATCTCGTGGTGCTCAGCCCCGGCGTGCCTCGCACCCTCCCCGCGCTGGCGTCGGCGATCGCCGACGGGCGGCTGGTGGGGGAGGTGGAGCTGGCGAGCTGGTTCACGCGGACCCCGCTCGTGGGCATCACCGGCACCAACGGCAAAAGCACCACCACCGCCCTGGTTGCTCACATGCTGGAGTGTGCGGGGCGTCGGGTCTTCGCCGGTGGCAACCTCGGTCGGCCCCTGTCCGAACTGCCGCTGACCGAACCCGTCGATGTGGCGGTGGTCGAGCTGTCTTCGTACCAGCTCGAGTCGGTCTGCGATGCGCACTTTCGGGTTGGGTGTTGGCTCAACCTCACCCCCGACCATCTCGACCGCTATCCGGACGTCGAAGCCTACGCCGCCGCCAAGCGCCGCATCCTGGAGCGACGCTCCATCAACGGGACCGCGGTGCTGAACGCCGATGATCCGATCGTGCGGGACGTGGGGCGCCGCATCGGGGGCCAGGTTCGGTGGTTCTCGAACCACGACCACGACGAACGCGCCTCGACCATGGGGACGTTCATGGCCGATGAGGAGCGGGCTCGGCGTCGAGACAAGCGCGGGGAAGAGGTCTACACCATCGACGGCCCCGCGCTGCTGGGTCGGCACAACAAGTCGAACGCGTGCGCGGCCATCGAGTGCGCCCGTTTCCTCGATGCGGCTCCGGCCGCGGTGCAACGAGGGCTATCGACGTTCCCCGGTCTCCCTCATCGGCTGGAGAAGGTCGCAACGGTCGGCGCGACGACCTTCTTCAACGACTCCAAGGCGACCAACGTCGACGCCGCTGAAACCGCGGTTCGCTCGGTGCCCCCGCCGATTCTCCTCATCGTAGGGGGGGTCGACAAAGGCGGGACCTGGACGCCGCTGGTCGAGGCCGCGAAGGGGCGGGTGGCCGCGGTGCTGGCGATCGGCGCCGCCGCCCCTCTGGCGCAGGCCGCGTTCGCGGCGGCGGGGATTCCGGTGGAGATCGTCGGCACCCTGGACCGCGCGGTGGAGGCGGCGGCCGCGCGCGACGACGTTCGCTCGGTGCTGTTGGCGCCGGCGTGCGCGTCTTTCGATCAGTTCGCGAACTATGGGGCCCGCGGCGACGCGTTTCGGACCGCGGTTCAGCGGTTGAGGGGGGAGGGCGACCGATGAAGCGGACCGACGC
>JANQQN010000133.1 GCA_028289325.1 Myxococcota bacterium
TACGGTTCCCCGACGCTGACCGTGCGCGGATGGCTGAACACCATCGAGAAGGTCGGATTGCGCACCAACACCGAGCCCGCCGCGGAGCCCGTGACTTCCACTTCGCCGTGGCTCAGTCCATCGAGGGTCCCCGTGAGATCGATGTCGAGGGTGTGAAGCCCGTCCCGCAGCCCTTCCACCAGAAACTCGGCGTATCCGGTTTCGCCCGGCTGCAGGCGCCCCTCGTCGTCGGCGGTCCCCGGCGTCCCGTCGGCGCCGGACGCGCGCACCGGGACCGTAGTGATCGTCTGCGCCGACGGTCCCACCCGCGCCATCCGCAGCGGATCGTCGGTCGAACCCAGCACCAGGTCCGGCCCCGTCGGCAACCGGATCGTCGCGCTGATGTCGTGAACGCTGAGCCCGGATCCGACCGGCGACGCGTTCGCCGTATACAGCTGCACGCTGAAAAACTGATTCAGGAACGCCACGCTGCCTGGAATCACCATCAGGCCGGTGAGCGGGATGGGCCCCGGCGCCGCGTCGATCAAGTCCTTCGGTTCGAGCGCCTGGTAGGTCACCGCCTGCAGCTGAATGTTGAGGTTCGGGCGCTCCATATCAGGCGGAAACTCGAAGTCCTGCGCGAGCGAGCGATTGATGGCGTCCGCCTGCACGCTCCGATCCCGAAACTCGGCCAGGCTGTACAGCTCGACCGGGCCCTTGAACTTGGGCGCCACCACCGGAAAATCGACGCGGTACCCTTCGCCTTCGACGATGAACGTCGCCGTGAACTCCAGCGTGGTGAAGCTATCGTCGTCGATGACGATGTCTCGGTCCTGGATCTCCTGAAGGCTCAGCGGACGAGACGTCACGCTACTGACAAGAACCTCCGGGAAGACATGAACCAGAACCCGAGAGGGACTCCCCGCCAACAGCGTTCGACCGGACTCGGTCTGCACCAATCGAATGTTGTCGATCGTGTAGTCGCCCAATACCGCTAAGGGCGGCAGATGGATCGGCTCTCCGGGCAATCCGAGCAGCCGGTGACTCGGGATTCCTGGCCCCCTGAGAACCGCCTCGACGTGGGCCCCGGCGGCCAACGACTCGCTCAGCTCGGCGCGAACCGCGCCTTGCAGCGTCCGGATGGTAGCCACGAACGAACCCGGGATATCCTTGGGAACATAGATCTCCGCCCCCGGCGTCACCTCCAGCTGCGCACCGACGACATGATGCTCGAACGACGCAAGCGGCTGCGACCACGCCACCCTCTCGACCGCGGCGAGACAAAGGACGGCCACGACACAACAGAACGCACGCCTCATACGGAGAACCTCACGGGCGCCGCATTACACTAATTAGACGCTCGTCACAGCCCGCCGAAATCGAAATCAGAGTATTCTTGAAAGACTGGCTGAAGGATCAGTTGCCAGCATGCGGCGCAGCCGCGATGGCGACATCGCTGCTGTGCCAACAACATTACATTCAAGGTCATCTACTCAGCGAATGCCGTTCAGCGCCGCACGTCCCCATCCCCCTTTCGCCGGAATTTCTCGCATCGGAAATCGACGTCGTGATCCTGCGAAACGACCCCATCCATTCACGTCTCGAGCATCGTTCATCGAATCCCTGATCGCTTCCGCGTCATCCGCGATGGCGGTCATGATTGTCGGGATCGGTCAGATGGGACGGCGGCGGTAGCCCGACGTGTGTGCAGGCCAAGCTCGGCCGCAACGCGACCGGGGGGCCTACAGCCGTGGCCAACAGCCCTCGCCGCTGTCCGGCCACGCCGCACAACCGCGCGGCGCGCTCTCCTCGGTCGCTGAGGGACGCCAACGCCCGCGTCGCTGTATTCTGCGTGGAGGTCTTGGAAGAGGCTGAGGGCGGCCCTACCCGCCGTCCGCCATCGCGCGTACGTGGTCCAGGAGGGCCTCGAACCGGGGCTGAGCCGCCTTTTGAGCCGCGGTGGGGGCCCGACTGAAGTTTCGAGCGATCACCGTGCGCTTGTGGCCCAGGACCCGGACCGTCAGCTCGACCTGCTGATCGGCTCGAAGATTGACAGGCATTCGGCTGACCTCGCCAATGCGGAGCGCCGTACATAGGAGGGCCAGCCGCTCCGAGTCGACGGGCTCGGTGACCGGATCTCCTATCTTGCGCCCCGGGGCGTAATCTTGCCGCGAGGTCATGCCGTCGCGAATGGTGTAGATGACCCCCGTCTCGGCCTTCTGCGGGGGGAGCTGAACGAACCGCAGCTCGAAGGTCTCCGGTCGCAGCGCGCCGACGGTGACCTGCTGCAGTCCATCGGCGAGGTCTCTGGGGGTGATGCCATCGTCGACGAGGGGCTCGATGCGGTCGAGAAGCGCGTTGGCCAGCCCTTCGACCCGCGGCGACTGCTCGCCGTCGAGCTGCTGAATGGACGTTTTGCTGACCCCGTGGATCTGTAACCCGACGAAGCAACGCACCCGAAGTGCGGCATGGGGGCCGAGCTTCTTCTCCGACTTTTTCCGCTTTCCGCCGTAGTTGTCGGCCATCGTTGCGAAATCGGCCCTTCGAATCTCCTCGAGAAGAGCGAGCCGCACGTCGGCGTCAACGACGACCTGGGTGGTGGTGTCCCATACCGCGGTTCCGCTTGGGTACACACGCATCGCGCGCTTACCGTTTCGGTCGGTGCACAGAACGTCGAGGCGGTATGCGGGCTCGGTCATCCTTCGGCCGGCGTCGATGGCCGCGTTCAGGGCCACAGGATCGACGGTGGAGGCCACGGCCGGGGAGACCTCGGAAGCGGCCGGCGGAGGCGCCACAACGGGCTTGGGCGACCCCGCGCACGCGCACAGGGCGCCGGCGCAAAGTATGAGGACGAGCACAGCGAGGCTTCGCATCGCGGCGACCTAATGCCAAGCGACCGCCGCGATCAAGCGTCTCTTTTGAGTAGAGCTGATCTTCGAAACCCGACCCGCTTTGTTTCGAGCGCGATTTGATGCCACCCTTCGTTCCCGACGATGAACGTTGCCGTCGATTCGCCCGTCGTGCTCCTCGCGATCGTCGCCTCGGCCACGGTGGTGGTGGGGATCATCCTCACTCTCTTGATCCGTCGCTACGGACGCCGACAGTCCTCGCCTCTCGTAGACGTTCTGCGAGGACTGCGGAACCTGGTTCTGCCTTTCGGTCTGGGCTGGTTCGTCATCGTCCCCCTGCTCGGCTATCCCCAAAGCTCGGTATACGCCAAATCGGCCCAGACCCTATTTTGGGTGTCGGTGCTGTGGGTCGGCACCAGCTCGGTCAAGCTGATGTTCTTCACTCGCGCCGAGGGGTCGACCTGGCGAGCGCGGGTGCCAGGCCTATTCATCAATCTCACCCAGGTCAGCCTGATCGTCGTCGGCGTCGCCCTGGTCATCGCCGGGGTGTGGAATCAGAACCTCGGCGCGCTCCTCGCGACCCTCGGCGTCGGCTCCCTCGTGGTCGGTCTCGCCCTTCAAGACACCCTTGGCAACCTGTTCTCCGGCATCTCGCTGCTGTTCGAGCAGCCGTTTTCGACCGGAGACTGGATCGGTATCGGGGACCTCCACGGCCGCGTCACCAACATCAATTGGCGGGCCGTTCACCTCGAGACCCGGGAGCGCGACCTTCACGTCGTACCGAATTCGGTGCTGGGTAAAGAGGTCATCCACAACTTCAGCCGCCCCACCACCTCCCACGGCGTCATCCTTCGGGTCGGCTTTTCGTACGACGACCCCCCGAACGACGTAAAACGAATGCTTCGGGATATCTGCGCGGACGTTTCGGGAATTTTGAAGTGGGGGGTCAGCGTGCGCACGATCGGTTACGGCGACTTCTCCATCAGCTACGATGTGCGCTTTTTCATCGACGACTACCTGCGCCAGCCGGAGATCGAGGAAGACTACATGTCGCGCGTCTGGTACGCGACGCGGCGAAACGGGTTCACAATTCCCTTTCCGATCCGCACTGTCCATCACCAGGCCCTGCCGCCACGGCCGGTGGTCGACAAGATCGAGGCGGCCGAGCAGACCCTCTCCAAACTTCCTTTGTTTCAGGATCTCGAGCCGGAGGAGGTTCGGGCGCTCGCCGAACGGGCCCGGTTGCTGGAATTCGCGGCCCAAGACGCGATCGTCCGCGAGGGCGAGCCCGGGGACAGCATGTACCTCATCGAGCGAGGGGCGGTCCTGGTTCGCCGCGCTCACGGCCGCTCGGTTCGCACCCTCGCGGAGCTGGGGATCGGGGCGTACTTCGGGGAGATGAGCCTCCTCACGGGGGAGCTTCGGTCGGCCACCGTCATCGCCAAGACCGACGCCCGAGCCCTGATCATCCCCAAAACCGCGGTCCAGCCGATCCTGGAGGCGCGGCCGAAGCTGGCCGAGAGCTTCGCGGAGGTCGTCGAAGAGCGAAGCCGAGCCCACAACGACCTGACCGAGTTCCCGTCGGATCCGACCGACGAGTCCATCGACGTCCCGGGGCTCGGCGTCGCGTTGGTGGGTAAGATCCGGGCCTTCTTTGGGCTGCGCCACGATGACTGATTGAATCCATGGCGCCTGGACCCTACAGGCGTCAGTGTGGACGGCTACTACGACGACTATCACCCCCAGGTTCAGCTCCGCTGTCCACTGGTGCTGGTAGGCATCGCGACCGAGCCTGCCCGGCGGCTGGGCCACTGGATCGCGGCCACCGAAGGGCTTCCGTTCATCGATCTCGACCGACACATCGAGCACCGAGCGGGTCGCTCGCTGTGGGCCCTCGTCGCGGAGCGCGGCGAGTCCTACTACCGGGAACTCGAGCAGCAGGCCCTGGTCGCCGCCCTGCGCGCCACGCCGACCGGCGTCATCGTGGGCGGGGATGGCGTCGCCCTGAGTGCGAACAACCGAACGCTGCTCGCGAATCAAGCCTATTGGGTGGGCCTCACCGCCAGCGTGCACACCACGACCCATCTGCTTCAGCAAAGCGCCCTGCAGACGACCGGGTTTTGGCATCCTACGAAACGGGAGGTCCTCATGGATCCCGCGCAGATCGGCGAGTACTACCGCGACCGCGCGCTCGCCCTCAGCCAATCGCGCACGGTGATCGACATCGATCAGCACGATCGACGAGCGCGGCGCGCGATGCTCCGGGCCGCGCTTCCGCTGGTCGCGTAGTGTCGGCTCTGGCCGCGGCGCTGACGCGAACGGGGCGGACGCTGGTTGGAGCGCCCCTCGCTCTGTTCGGTGTGTCGGCAGTATGGTTCGCAGCGGGGGCGGCCCTGCTCCTGTCGCCATGGACCCAGCTGCCGTTTCTGATCTTTGGCCTTGCGCCCCTGCTCGGGGGCTACGTCGACTTCTGTGCCCAGATCGCTCGCGGTGCGCCCCCGCGACCGAGCGCTCTTCTATCCGGATTTGCGAAGATCGACCGTTGGACGGGGGTCGTGGTCATGACCTACCTGCACCTGGTCGTCGCCTGCCTACCGCTGGTGTTCGCGATCGGGATCGGCAACATGGGTCCGCCCACCCATCGTTGGATGTGGTGGGTCGGTGGGGCGGTGATCTCCACTCCGTTGGTTCTGGAGGCGGCAGCGAGACTCATGTTTGTGATCGTGGTCGCTAACGACGCCCCACGGTCCATCTCGACGGCGGCGATCTTCGAACTGGCCACCGCCCGCCGGCGGGCGACGCCCCACGCCACACTCGCCGGGCTGCTCATCGTCGCCGCGCTGGCGGGGGCGGGGGCCGCGTCGACCGGCTGGCTTCTGCCCCTGACGACTCCGTTCGGCGCGCTGTGGTTGATCCACCTATACGACGCGACCACTGATCCGTCGGACTGAGGTATACCCGGCCCGGGAGGACAGGGTGCAGCTCAGTTGCAAGCAGTGCGGCGCAGATATCCGCGCCGAAGACATCAACATCGAACGTCTGATCGCCAAGTGTGCCGAGTGCCATGCGGTGTTCGGTTTCGCGGAGGACATTCCTGGCGCCGCGACCGAATCCACCGCCCCCCGCCGACGCCCGCGCCGAGCCAAGGTCCCTCTGCCTTCGGGATTTCGGCTGGAAGACCACGGCGTCGGCCTTCGCATCGTCTACCGATGGTGGCGTCCGCTGTTCATCTTCATCGCGGTGTTCACGGTGTTTTGGTGCGGGTTCCTCGTCTTCTGGTACGGCATGGCGTTGGCCACGGACGCGCCGATCCTCGCTTTGGTCTTCCCGCTCATCCACGTCGCGGTTGGCCTCGGGCTCGCCTATTACACGATCGCCGGCTTCCTCAATCGCACCTACATCGACGTCGACGGACGCCAGATCGCCATCACCCACGCGCCGCTGCCGTGGCCGGGGTCAAAGACGATTCCCGCCCACAGCATCGCCCAGCTCTACGTGATCGAGAACAGACGGCGCAGCCGAAACGGCGAACACTTCAGCTACGACCTTCGGGCCATCGACAAATCCGGCCAGCGGCTGAAAGTGTTGAGCACCCTCCCCGAACCGGATCAAGCGCTCTACGTCGAGCAGGCGGTCGAAGAACGACTCGGAATCGAGAGTCGCCCCGTCCCTGGCGAATACCGGTCGTAACCGGTTAAGCAGTCTGTCTTTCAAAAAACTGAGCCGTCAGATCGCTGAGGCGAATGGGTCAGCGATGCCCGACTTGTCTCCTCGGTCGCGGGTGACGACCGCGCCTCGTCGCGGTCAGCGGCCTCCGGCGCGGTTGGCACACCCCTGGCAATCGGTCCTTCCAAGTGCCCTTCGCGGGGCGGACCTACGAACAGGAAGGACAACATGCAAACGAAACGAGCTCTTATGATCATGGGAAGCGCGCTCGCTCTTGTCAGCGCGTGCGGAGATGACGACGACGACGGGCCCATCCCGGCCCTGTCGGTCAGCGACCAGTCAGCGAGCGGCGCCGGCGACGTCGTGACCATTCAGACCCTGACCTCGACCGAAGCCGGCTTCGTGGTCATCGTGCAGGCCGTCGACGATCAGCCGACGGCGCCGGCGATCGGCGTTCGCGCCATCGACGCCGGTGATCATACCGACGTCGAGATCGCCCTCGAGCGGCCGGCCGTCGATGGCGAGTCGCTATACGCTCGACTCCACGTCGACGCCAACGGCAACGGGGTCTACGAATGGACGCCGGGCGAGGCTCTCGATCCCATCGTCGCTGTCGACGGGGACGACGTCAAAGCCGAGTTCACGGTCACCAGCACCCAGCCGACGATCCCCGTCGTCCTCGCCGACGATCAGCCGGTGACCGTCGATGGCAACGATAAGCTGCTGATCGTCAAATCCGCGATCACGTCGACGACGGGTTTCGTGTTGATCAAGGCCAAGCCGGCCGGTAGCGAAACGATGTCCGTGGGGTTCGCACCGCTCGAAGCGGGCTTGAACGCGATGGTCGAGGTGACGGTCTCTTCGACCACCGCCCCAACCGCGGGCACCGCGCTCGAGGCATCGCTGGTGGTCGATACCGACGGCGACGGCGAGTATGACCCAGCGGTCGACGAAGCGTTGATCGTGGACGGCGAACCGGTGAGCGTGGACTTCATGATCTCCGGCGTCAGCACCCAGTGAGGGACGAGAGGAGCCCGGCGCGGGCGGCGGCAGCCCGTTGATTTCGGTGCATCGTCGCCCGGTCGGCGGCAAGCCCAGGTCAGCGGGCGCGCTGCGCGTCGAGTTCGGCCTGCATCCGCTCGGTCGTGGCCTGATCGAGCGGATACAGGAACAGCACCAGCCCGTTCGCCATCGCGAGCGCGCCCGGCACCAGCGCGAACATCACGCGAATGCCGAGGATCGTCTCCTCCCCTTGCACCGCGTTGGGGACGAATCCGAACATCCCCAGCATCCAACCCGATGCCGTGCCCCCGATGGTGAGACCAACCTTCTGCGCAAACATGGCCGCAGACAGCACGAGACCCGTCGCCCGCCGGCCGAAGGTGTACTCCCCGTAGTCGGCGACATCCGTGTACAGCGCCCATACCAGCGCCGGCGCCGGACCCGCGAAGACGTTGCCCAGCACGTTGACGGCCAGCATCAAGGCGTAGGCTTGGCGGGGAATGAAGAAGAACGCCAACATGGCCGCTGCGTTCAACAGGGTCATGGCGATGAGACCGTTGCGCTTGCCCAGCCCCCGAGACACGACCCCCGTCATCGCCACGCCGACGATGAACGCCAACATCCCCGACGCCATGAATACCGTGACCCGATCGAAGGGCAGGTACAGCGCCGACTCGGGGTGGCCGAGGGCAAAGATCACTTCGTCGGCGCCGCCCACGTAATACTTGAAGAAGTGGACGGTGACCGCGCCGCGCACCGCGACCGCGGCCAAGGTACACACCGCGGCCGCGCACATCACGAGCCAAGGACGGTTCTTGACCAGGAGCGCCAGGTCGGTCTTCAGGTCCACCTTCTCGAGCAGCGGTTGCAAGCGTTCTTTCGTCGTGAAGTAGGTGATCAGCAGCATGGATACCGAGACCACCCCGAACGTGGCCATGGTATACTGAAAACCGAGGACTTCGTCGTCGCCCCCGAACAACTTCACCAGCGGCCGAACCATCAGCGAAACGACAAAGCCGCCCCCGAACGCTCCCAAAAAGCGATAGGTCGACAGGGCAACTCGGTCTTCGGCGTCATTGGTGATCACGCCCATCATCGCCCCGTAGGGCACCGCGATCGCGGTCAACGTCGTCTTGAACAACAGGAACGTGGCGTAAGCGAAGATGACTTTGCCCATGCCGCCCAGCTCGGGGTTGGCGAACAGCGCGTAGCCGGACAGCCCGTAAGGAATCGCGAACCACAGGATGTACGGACGATACTTGCCGGCACGAACGTTGGTCCGGTCGGCGATCGCGCCCATCATCGGGTCGTTGACCGCGTCCCACAGATTGCCGACGAGATACATCGTGCCCACCGTGGCCGCGCTGAGGCCAAAAACGTCGGTGTAGTAGTACAGCAGGAAGATGTTGCAGAACTGCCAGAACAGATTGATCGCCGTATCACCGAGGCCATAGCCGACCTTCTCGGTCAGGCCGATCTTCTCGGTCGACGGGGCAGGGCTCAACACAGCGATCGGTGGTACCGCCGACCGGACGGTGAGTAAAGTCGGGTTAAATCTCCGACGGCGCCTCGTTTGCTCAGCCGAGGGCGTTGGTGCTGCTGACCGCCTCGGCGACAGCATCGACGCTGGTGAAGCCGTAGTTCGCCTGCCCGGAGAACGAAGCCATCAGTCGTCGCAGAAGCATCAATCGCTCGCGGTCGATGTCCTTCGGGCCCCGGCCAACGTTGTTCCGTTGACCGAGATACTCGGCGACCGCCTGGTCGTAGTCCCACTGTCGAGGCTCCGGCAGCAACGGGGCGGGGACGGACGGCCCCTGGTCCGCGCGCTCCCGCCACTCGTCCTTCATCCGCTTCATCGCCGACACCACCTCTTCCGGGGCCAGGCTCCGGAAGAGGTGGTGTCGG
>JANQQN010000158.1 GCA_028289325.1 Myxococcota bacterium
CGGCTACACTCGGGGCGTTCCGGGCCTCGACGATGGGCTGCCCATCGCGGGCATGGCCGGCGACCAGCAGTCCGCGCTGTTCGGGCAGGCGTGCTTCGACGTGGGAGAGGCCAAGTGCACCTACGGGACGGGCTCGTTCATCCTCGTCAATACGGGCGCCCAGCCGAGGCCATCGAAACACGGCATGTTGACGACGGTCGCTTGGCAGCTGGGGCCGGATGCGGAGATGCAATACGCCCTGGAAGGGGCGGTATTCATCACGGGGGCCGCGGTTCAGTGGCTTCGGGATGAGCTGCAGATCATCGGCTCGGCCCCCGAAGTGGAGGCCCTGGCGGGGTCGGTGCCCGATTCCGGGGACCTGGTCTTCGTGCCGGCATTGACGGGTCTCGGTGCCCCCCATTGGCGACCGGACGCTCGCGGCCTCATGACCGGCATCACGAGAGGGACGACCAAGGCCCACTTGGCCCGGGCGACTCTCGAAGGCGTCGCGCTGTCCGTCCACGAGGTCATCGACGCCATGGTGGCGGACGTAGGTGACATTCGGGAGCTCCGCGTCGACGGGGGGGCGGCCGCCAACAATCTGCTCATGCAAATCCAGGCGGACCTCTCCAACCTGACGGTCGTGCGACCCCAGATGCTGGAGACCACCGCGGCCGGCGCCGCCTTCTTGGCCGGTCTGGGAGCGGGAGTCTTCGATTCGACGGACGCGATCCGCGAGGTCTGGCAGGAGCAACGCCGATTCGAGCCGCATCCGAGCGAAGACATCGAGCGGCTCAAGACGCGCTGGCAGCAGGCGGTCGCCAAAGCCTGAACACGGCTGATAACGCGATACGTAAAGCCATGGCGCGAATCATGCGATTATTCTTTGAGTCGTAAAATTAGGGGTCCAATACGTTTGCCAATCCGGCCTGGGGATTCGTAGAAGGGGCCCCCATGACAACCGTCTCTGGACAGAGCCCTTCCCCCGGTCAGCGCTTCGGTGATAACCCTATAGCGGTCCGCGACACCGACCACTACACGGAGGAGTACGTTCACGCCTTCGTGGAGAAGTGGGATCAGCTGATCGACTGGGAGCGTCGCGCGGAAAGCGAAGGCGACTTCTTCATCGAGAAGCTGAAGGCCCACGGGGCAGGCAAGGTCCTCGACGTGGCGACCGGAACCGGGTTCCACTCCGTTCGCCTCATCAAGGCGGGTTTCCAGGTTACCAGCGCCGACGGGAGCCCGAACATGCTCTACAAAGCGTTCGAGAACGCGCGCCAGCACGGCGAGATCCTCCGGACGGTGCAGGCCGACTGGCGGTGGCTGAACCGCGATATTCACGGCAAATACGACGCCATCGTGTGCCTCGGCAACTCGTTCACCCACCTGTTCTCAGAGCGAGATCGTCGAAAGACGCTCGCTGAGTTCTACGCCGCGCTCCGCCACGACGGCATCCTGATCCTCGACCAGCGCAACTACGATGGCATCCTCGATGACGGCTACAGCTCTGCGCACAAGTATTACTATTGCGGCGAAGACGTGAGCGCCGAGCCGGAGTACATCGACGAAGGGCTCGCGCGGTTCAAGTACTCGTTCCCGGACGGCTCCGAGTATCACTTGAACATGTTCCCGCTTCGCCGGCCGTACGTGCGGCGGCTGATGTATGAAGTCGGCTTTCAGGAAGTGACGACGTACGCCGACTTCAAGGAGACCCACCGCACCAACGACCCGGACTTCTTCATCCACGTTGCGAGCAAGCGGTACGGCGAAACCTACCAGGAGGAGCCCGCGAATGGCGCCGCACGGTGACAACGTAACTCGCATCGCGCAGGAGTACTACGACAGTCCGGACGCCGATGAGTTCTACTTCCGGGTCTGGGGCGGCGAGGATATCCACGTTGGGCTGTACGACCACGCGGATGACGACATCGCCGTCGCCAGCCGCCGCACGGTCGACAAGCTGGCGGCGCAGATAACGAACCTTGGCCCGGACCTGCGCATCCTCGATTGCGGTGCGGGTTACGGTGGGGCGGCCCGCGTCCTCGCCTCGACGTTCGGGTGCGGCGTAGACTGCTTGAACCTGAGCGGGGTTCAGAACGAGCGGAACCGCCAGATCACCGCTGACGCCGGCCTGTCCGACAAGATTCGTGTCTTCGACGGTAGCTTCGAATCCATTCCGTTCGACGCCGAGGTTTACGACGTGGTCTGGAGCCAAGACTCGTTCCTTCACAGCGGCAACAAGGACGTGGTCATGGCCGAGGTGGCTCGGGTGCTGAAGCCGGGCGGGCGTCTCGTGTTCACCGACCCCATGCAGTCCGACGATTGTCCGGACGGGGTCCTCGGCGACGTCCTCGCCCGCATCCATCTCGATTCGATGGGTTCGTTCGGATTCTATCGGGCCCAGGCCAAGCGAGTGGGGCTGACCGAGATCGACGTCGTCGACATGACCGATCAGCTCGTGAATCACTATTCGCGGGTGAAAGCGGTCCTGACGTCGCGAAAGGGTGAGCTGGTGCAGTTCGTCAGCGAAGCGTACATCGACCGAATGATCGCGGGGCTTCAGCACTGGGTCGACGCAGGAAGCCGAGGTTACCTGGCCTGGGGGATCCTCCACTTTGCGCGCTAAGGCCCGAGGCGGGCCGGATTGGCTCGCCGTCAACCCGCCTGTCTTCTTTTCCGCCGCCGCGCTCCTCCTGCTCTTCGTCGGCTTCGGGGTCTTCGATACGGAGACCGCGAAGACCGTGTTCCCCGCCGTCCTCGACTGGGTCGCTGACACCTTTGGCTGGTTCTACCTGCTGGCCGTGGCGAGCTTCATCGTCTTTTCGATGTGGTTGATGGTCTCCCCATACGGGCGCGTGCGCCTGGGCGGCGACGGCGAGCGGCCCGCCTACACCCGGGCCACTTGGTTCTCGATGCTGTTCTCCGCGGGGATGGGCATCGGTCTGTTGTTCTACAGCGTTGCCGAGCCCATCGGTCACTACGTAGCGCCTCCCTACGGCGAGGGGCGTACCCTCGACGCGGCTCGCCGGGCCCTGCCGACGACGTTCTTCCACTGGGGCCTGCACGCGTGGGCCATCTACGTGGTGATGGGCATGGCCATCGCGTACTTCTCGTACCGACGCGGACTCCCGCTCGCGATCCGATCCACGCTCTATCCGCTCCTCGGCCAACGTATCTACGGACTGCCCGGCCACGTGGTGGATATCGTCGCGGTGTTCGGGACCCTCTTCGGCCTCGCGACGTCGCTAGGACTGGGCGCGATGCAGATCAACGCCGGGTTGACGCACCTCTTCGGCGTGCCGGACACGCGAACCGTCCAGCTCATCATCATCGCTTCGATCACCTTGGCCGCGACGATCTCGCTGGTGACCGGGGTCGACAAAGGCATTCGGCGCTTGAGCGAGCTCAACATGATCCTCGCCCTCATCCTGCTCGTGTTCGTGTTCGTGGTCGGACCGCGGGTCGCGATCTTGAACGGCTTCGTCGATGGCTTGGGCCGGTACCTGGCGGACTTCGCCGGCCGCACCTTCCGCCTCGATCCCTTGGCGGGGACCGACTGGTACAAGAACAACACCATCTTCTATTGGGGCTGGTGGATCGCGTGGGCGCCGTTCGTCGGCATGTTCATCGCTCGCATCTCTCGAGGACGCACGATCCGAGAGTTCGTGCTCGGGGTGACCTTGGTGCCGACGTTGGTTACCTTCGTTTGGCTGACGGTGTTCGGTCAGACCGCGCTGACCCTCGAGGTAGTCGACAAAGCGGGCATCGCCGACGCGGTGCAGGCGAACGTATCGACGGCGATCTTCGTGATGCTGCAGGAGCTTCCATTGGCCAACATCAGCTGCATGGTGGCGGTGGTTCTGGTCGCGGTGTTCTTCGTGACGTCTTCCGACTCCGCGTCGTTCGTCGTCGATATGTTGACCTCGGGCGGCATTCCCGACCCGCCGATCTGGCAGCGCGTGTTCTGGGCGGTGTCCGAAGGGCTCGTGGCCGCGGTTCTGCTAGTGGCGTCGGGCAAGAGCGGCCTTACGGCCCTGCAGGCGGCGGTGGTCACCATCGGCGCCCCGTTCGCCCTGATCATGGTGGCGATGATGGTCGCGCTCGTACTGGGGCTACGAAGCGAAGGCGCGGCGGGCGCCTCCCGGACCCCACCACCGCGCGAACACTGATCCACTTCGACGGTTCTAACCAGACGGGTGGCGTGAAGTAATGAGCCCCGCAGTCGCTCGTTACTCGTGACTAGCGAGCGCTTTGCACCGGAGCGTCGAGTCGCTCGATCAGGGCCGCGACCGAGTCCGGGTCGACGGCCTGAACCTCGGCGATCAGCGCGCACACCAAGGCGTTGGCGTCGTTAGATGTGCGCAGCAGCTCTTCGACGAACGGCCGGCGAACGCCGTAGTCGCCGGCGACCTCCCGCCAGCGGGCCCAGAATCGGCGCGACCTTCGCTCGAACGCCAAGGGCATCAACTCGTCGGCGAAAGGCTTCAGGGTCGCGTAAAGGGTGCGGACATGATGCATGGCCGCCCGTGGTCGCTCGTCGTGGACCGCGGAGCCCACCGCGGCCCGTTGAATGGCGTCGACGGTGCCCGCTTCATCGTCGAGACCGCGCGCTGGATAGATGCCGGAGATCGCCGGCGAAGAAAGGATCGCCGCTGCGGCCGAATCCAGTCTCATGTCCATGGCCGGGGGCGCTTGAGGCCGCGCGAACCTCAGGCTCACTGGCGCGGGGAAGGCGTCGACGGTGAACGCGTTGTCGTCGCTGTCATCGAGGGCGGCGGGAGGCTTCAGCAGGGCGTCGCCGACCGCGCTTAGCCTTTCCCGAGCTTCGCGGCGAAGTTGAAGATCCGGGCTGTCGAGCGCCGCCTGCCATCGCCTGAGGGTCGCGATGGCTCGCGGCGAGGCGATCGCGCCGATGTCCTGGCGGAGCGCCTGCAATAACGCGTC
>JANQQN010000162.1 GCA_028289325.1 Myxococcota bacterium
AGCGCAGGCCCCCGATCACTTCGGCGGCACGCGAGTGGTCGTGATCGGCCACATGCAGCGGGGCGGATCCCCGACCGCGATCGATCGGGTGCGGGCCAGCCGGTTCGGCCTGCGAGCGGTGGAAGCGCTCCTCGACGGGGAGACGGCCAAGATGACCGGGGTCAGCAACAACCGCGTCGTGCTTCGACCCATCGAGGAGGCCTGGCTGATGCGAACCAAGTTCGACCCAGGCTTGCTGCGTGAGGCCCGGGTCCTGGCCACCTGACGGCGGCGCGCAGGAACCCCGGCCGCTGCCGAGTTGCGACCTTTCGTCGACGAGAGGATGGGTTAGCGGGCGAGGCCGGGGGCGCGGGCTCGACGAACGGTGGGGCGGCCGGCGGTCTGAACCCGGCGGATCGCCCGGCGGGCCTGTACCATTCGTAGGGCGGCGTGGCAGGCCAGATCCACGGCCTCCATCCACGACGACTCGGGGATCTCGCCGCGGGGCAGGTGGCCGACCATGATGCCGACGACCTGATCGTTGACCTCGCGCACCGGAACCGCGAACACCATCGCCGATGCCGTCAGGCCGAGTTGCTCGCTGAGCCAGTGGCTACCGATGGCGTGGCCACACGGCCCCCGATACGGCTGCTGGGTGCTGACGATCTCATCGAGGACCGGATGGCTGCACGCCGGTACCTGGGCCTTCTCAAAAGCCTCGGCTGGGGTTTGGGCCCCGGTGATCCGGCCGCCGCGGGCCATTCCTTCCGAGACGATGAACTGGGCCGAGAGGTGGAACTTCTCGGTCCATAGGCGCCACAGCGGCGCAAACACGTCTTCCGGTACCTCGCTGGTCAACAGATCGTGGGCGAGCTCCGCGAGGTCGTAGGGTTCTTCGGTGGGTGGGGGAAGAACGACCGGACCGCGGCTGTACACGGAGCGGGGCCACGAGGGCGGACCTCCGTCGGGGGCGGCGGTCACCGCCAGGAGCCGGGGCGGACGCCGGATACCGAAGAACCGGGCCTGTGCGAAGTCGACGACCAGTTCGGGGGCCACCACCGGGCGAACTCGACGATCGGTGACGAATCCGATCTCGTCGAGGGCCATCAGGTCCGTCGGATCGACCATCGCGATCTGAATCTCCTTGGCGTCGACGGCGAGGGGGACGACCCGATGCTTCAGAAGAAGCTCCTGGGGCACGGCTCGACGAGCCTCGGGCGATACGTGGGAGATATCGGTGATCGACGGCAGACCGAGCTGACGCCCCAGGAAGCGGGCGAGATCCGCCTCGGAGACGAACCCCAGCTGGACGAGGTTCGAGCCCAGTCGCCCGCCGGTGTTTTGCTGCTGGGCGAGGGCCTCGGAAAGCTCGGTTTCATCGATCAGCTGCTCCTGGACCAGCAGCGCGCCGAGCCGGGCGCGGTTCAGATCCGCCACTGCGCTCTGCAGTCTGGATTGCTCGTGGTCGGCGCGGGCCCGCTCCGTGGCTTCATGCGCCTCCCGAAGGAGCTGGGCGCGGGTCCACTGATCCAGCTTCATGTCGGGCAGCGCCATATCGATGTTCAGGTTCGCGAGCCGGCTTTGCAGGTTGACGATTCCGACGTACAGACTCGCTTCCGCCACCCCCTGAATTCGACATAGGGCCGCGAGCACGGGTTCGAAGTCCAGCTGGTTGCCGTTGACGAGGCGGTCGAAGTGGCGCTCGATGAGGTCGGTCAGCTTATTGCGGTCGATGCGCGGCCCGGCCTCGGTGGCCATCATGCATTGGACGACCGCGTTCGACACCCAATGGCGGAAGTCTTCGGGGGCGAGGGCAGAAAGGTCGCACGTCACGAGCTCGTAGGACTCGGTTTCGTCCTCGGGCAGGGAGTTCGGCTCGGCCACGATCTTTCCATCGGCAGCCCGTCTTCGACCCCAAGCCGGACGGGGCCGAGCGTTTCGTTTCGACCGGAATCAAGCCTTTCCGGGGATGATCCCCCAGCCCAGCGACGTACCCGCCGGCTTGTCGGCCTCGTCGAGGAGCATGGCGCCGACCAGGCCCGCGGTCAGCTCGAGCCGTCGCGGAATGTCGACCGCATCGAGAATGCGCTGGCGGTCGCGGGCGCTCTCGACCAGGGCCGCGGCCACGAGGTCGGCGAGGCCACCGGGATCTGGGACCTCGCTGATGCTCTGCAGCAGCTCCCGATTGTCCGGACCGCTCTGCGCGATGGCCCGCAAGGCGAGGGCCCGGAGGGAGGCGGTCTCTCGCTGAAGCTCCGCCTCGAGGCCCTCGTCTTCGCACACCCGGCCCCGCACGCGCCGGAAAACTTCGTCGGGCGGCAGCTCGTCCGCGAGGTCGACGCGAGCGATGCCTTCGAGCACCAGGTTGTAGCGGCCATCGGGAAGCTTGGCGGCCCGGCGGACCGCTCCGAGCCCCGCCGTCCGGAAGATCGCCGGTCGCTGGTGTTCGTCGGGCGCGTTGCGGTCGTCCAGCATCGCGATGGCCAGCAGACGGGGCCCCTCGATGCAGAACTCCATCATCGCCCGGTACCGCGGCTCGAAGATGTGAAGACTGATGAACGTCTTCGGAAGCAACACGGTCCCAGGGAGTGGGAAGACCGGTAGTTCGGCCAGGTCGGCTGGCGTAATGGAGGTCTCGTCCGTCATGGCGCGCTCACCCCGGGGGGCAGAACCTTACCGGGATTCAGGATGTGGTGGGGGTCGAGCGTCGCCTTGAGAGCGCGCTGGACCCCCATCAGGTCCTCACTTTGCTCTAGAGGCAGAAAATCTCGTTTCAACAGGCCGATGCCGTGTTCTCCAGAGATCGTTCCGCCCAGCCGTACGGTTTCACATATCACGTCTCGAACGGCAGCGTCGGCGCGCTCGGTGCTGGAATCATCGAACAATACATTGACGTGTAGGTTTCCGTCTCCCGCGTGGCCATAAGCTGCGACCCGGACCCGGCGCTGCTCGCCGATCCGGCTGACCGCGGCGAGCATGGTGGGGATCTGGGAGCGCGGAACGACGATGTCTTCGGAGATCTTACGAGGCGCGGTCTCCCGCAAGGTCACGGACAGCACGCGGCGCGGCTCCCAGATCCGTTTGCGCTGCGCTTCGTCCTGCGCCAGCAGAACGTCGAGCGCTCCGTGCGCGGTGCATACATCGGCCGCCCGCTCGAGGTCTTCGAACGCCTGTTTTGCGGTTCGACCATCGGTCTCCAGAATGATCACCGCCCCTGCGTCGTCGGGAAAGCGGCCTGGCGTCTTCGCGCGTACGGCGTCGAGCGCGTGATGGTCGAGCAGCTCGAGGGTCCTGGGGACGATGCCGGCCGCGATCACCGCTGTCAGCGCCTCGGAGGCGCGCACCGCGTTCGCGAACGACACCAAGGCCGTTTCGACCGCGTCCGGCCGGGGGATGAGCCGCATCGTCACCTGGGTAATGATGCCCAAGGTGCCCTCCGAGCCCACGATCAGGTCGGCCACCCGGTAGCCGGTCGACGACTTGGCCGTTCGCTGACCGAGCTGCACCAATTTCCCCGTTGGCAAGACGACCTGCAGCGCGCGGACGTAGTTTTTGGTCGTGCCGTACTTGAGGGCTCGGGGTCCGCCTGCGTTGCACGCGACGTTGCCCCCGATGGAGCAGATATCGAAGCTATTGGGGTCGGGCGGATAAAACAGCCCCTGTTCTTCCACCGCCCGCATGAGGTCGCCGGTGACCGTGCCCGGACCCGCGGTCACCTGCATGTCGGCGACCTCGATCCCTTCGATGCGATTCATGCGCTCCATCGACAGGACGATGCCGCCGTAGATGGGCAGAGCGCCGCCGGCTTTGCCGGTCCCCAGGCCGCGGGGGGTCACCGGCACCTGGTGTTCGGTGGCCGCGGCGAGAACCGCCTGCACGTCGGCCGTCGACTCGGCTTTCACGACCAGATCCGGCATATGACGACCCGCGCTCGACCAGTCTTGGGCGTAGGCCTGCCGCCGGTCGGCGTTGACGAGGAGACGCTCCTCGTCGAATCGGTCCTCGAGGGCCTTACGAACCTCGCGAAGCTGGGCCGGGCCCGGGCGCAACGGCTCCCGGGTGGGGCGGGTCAGCAGCTCGATGGACACAGCACGCCTCCTGGCGGGAGCTGGACGATCGCCAGCCCCGGTCTGACCGCCGTCGCGCACGCGCGCGCCTCGCGGATCGGCGCGTCCGGCGCCGAGCGGAAGCGGAAAACGCAGCACCCGTCTCGGTTGTTCCAGCAGAACGTGTGCCAAGGCAGGCGAACCTCGCCGGTCTTGAGCGCGACGTACTGCAGGGCGCGAAGCACGGTGTTGTCTTCGGGCACCCAGAACCGATGCGTGTCGATGCTGATGGGGAACAGCTGCTCGAACCGTCCGAAGAGCAGCAGGTCATCCTCGGAGTAGGGCCCCGCGAAGGGCTTGGGTAGGACCGACTCCATGTGCCCACAGTGGTGATCGAAGACCGGTTCGGCAAGGCACGGTTCGCGGAGCGCTCGTATGCAAGTCGTGGATGGTATGGCCTGCACGGTCCACGGGTAGAGGAAACACTAAGTTGTCAGTCGCAGGACCCGCGACCGAGCTCCATGTCGACCCGGAGGTCGAACACCTTCGGTGTTCTCGCCAGCCCGTACGGTCGCCCGTTGACGTAGATGCTGGGGGTGGAACGGACGCCCAGCCGCTCGCCGATCCGTTTGTCGGCCATGACTGCCTTGCGGTGGGTCTTCGCGTCCAGGGCGGCGACGAGCTTGGGCACATCGAGCCCCGCCTGGCCGGCGTAACGAAGGATGTCCTCTTTTTCGAGGGCGTGTTGATTGCGGTACAGCAGCGCGGCCATCGGCCAGAACTTTCCCTGGGTTCGCGCTTCCTCGGCGGCTTCGGCGGCGACGATCGACGTCTCCCCGTTTCCGCTCAGTGGATAGTAATAGTAGGTCAGCCGGACATCGCTGCGCGTCTGACCGAGCTGCGCGAGCGCCTCGAAGGCGGTCGCGCAATGCGGGCAGCGAAAATCCGCGAACTCCGCGATGACCACCGGTGCGTCTTCAGCGCCCTTGCTCGGCTGTCCGCTCGGATCGAGCTCGTTGGGCGGCGAATTGTACCCCTCTGAGAATCCCGAGATCAGCTGGCTCTCGACGTCCTCCGGCGACAGGCCCATTTGCAGCTGATCGACGACGAAGTCCGCCACCCGCTGCGATGCCTCCGGGCAGGAGCACTGCTCTTTGTCCGCGAGGCACGAAGCGACCGACCGCGCACAACCGCAGTACGCGAACGTCTCGTTGAGGATCCGGACGACGTCGGTGCGGGCATTCGGCGGGACGAGCGCCATATCGATGCTCTCCACATCGACCACGGGTGGGGCTTTTACTAGGGGCTCGGCGGGCGGGGACGGCGCCTTGTCAGCGGGCGACTGCGTGTCGCCTCCCTTGCAGGTCGCGCCGGTCGCGGCCAAGCCCAGCAGCGCAGCGAGTACAGCAGCTCGGTGGGACATGATGTTGGACTGGGTATCCATCCGATATGGCCGCCGTCAACGTCCGTCCTACACGGTGGCGACCTGACATGAACCGCGCGGCGGCGATCGGTTCGCAATTGCCTGGACGCGCGCTCTACTATGTCGCGGTGGTGAAGGAAGACCGACTTGATCCCGTCACCGTTGAGCAGGAAACCACCGCTGTGCACGTCTTTTCGGCGATCTCGCCGGAGGATCAGCCCCAGTCCGCGGCGATGATCTGCATCAGCGGACGCTCGATCGGTCAGATCTTCATGCTCACCAAAGAGGAGACCACGCTGGGGCGGGCCCCGGAGTGCGATATCTTTCTGGACGACGAGGGGGTCTCGCGTCATCACGCGAAGATCGTCGACCAGGACAACCAACGGGTGTTGATGGACCTCGGCTCTACCAACGGGACGTTCATCGATAACGAACGAATCGAGGTCGCCACCCTCCGCGATGGGCTTCGCATCCAGCTGGGCACGGCCACGATCCTGCAGTTCCGCTATCAGGACCAAAAGGAGATCGAGTTCGACGCCCTGGTCCAGGGCTTTCGTAGTCACGATCCCCTCACCGAGATCCTCGACGGGAGAAGCTTCGGGACCGAACTGGAAAAAGAGGTGGGCTTCGCCGGGCGCCAGCAGCAGCCGCTGTCGCTGGTGGTCTTCGACCTGGACCACTTCAAGCGCCTCAACGAAACCTACGGACACCAGGCGGGAGATGTCGTGCTTCGGGCTATCGCCGACCGAACGGCGGAGCTGCTTCGCAAGGAAGACGCGTTCGGTCGGCTGAGCGGGGAAGCGTTCGCCGCGCTCCTGCGCGGGACCCGCCTCGAACACGCGTTCATCGTCGCCGAGCGCATCCGGCGGGCGATCGAGACGCTGGAGGTCACCTACCAGGGGCGTCGCATACCGTGCACCGCGTCGGTCGGGGTCGCCCAGCTGACGCGGACCATTCTTCGGGCGCCGGACCTCATCGAGGCGGCTCAGGAGCGGCTGTACCAAGCGAAGCGCAAAGGCCGGAACCGAACCGAAGCCCCACTGTTCGACGACTGAGGGGCTGGCGCCGAGAGAACCGTGACCACGGGGCCAACGGCGGCGCGTTCGACCGCCGCCGCCAACCGCACGCGGCTGGCAGCGCGCCGCACACCGGCCGTCCAGATGCGGCGATCAGCGGGCGTAGGCGAATCCGACGTAGCCGGACTGACGCTCACGGAGCCAGGCTTCGGTGACGTCGTGCTCGTCGATGTCGCTCGTGGTGTCGCTGCTGGGCGCGCGCACCCGCTGGACGTGCGCGTGCGCGAGAAGCCCCGTCCCCGAGGCGAACGCGGTCACCACGAACGTCATGATCAGGCGTCGGAGACGGCGGGTTGCGGCGTACATGGCGGACCTCAGTCAGAGCGTTCCAAGCTCCGTGCCATCGCTCATGACTCGCTGACCGCGTGATCCGGGCCGTCTCAACGGCTTCGTGCAGAGTTTTGCTTGCGCAACAAGCAGCGTACACGCTGCACGTTGCGTAGGGCCGGCGCAGATTCTGGTGTGCTTGGGGCAGACGGTGAGGACGAGTAGGGTTGTGTTGATCTGAGAGGCTCGCGCGTGAATGTGCCTGCGATAGCGATCACGGCCCTGCTGCGGTTGCGGGCGTTTTTGGTGCCCATCGCGCTGTTCGGTCTCGTGGTCCTCGGGCTTCACGCGGGTAGCGACCGGCTGGACGACCTGGCCTTTCAGCTCATCAACGTCGTCGACCGGTTCATCGATGGCGTCGTGGCCCGGGTTCTGGAGACCGTTCTCGGCACCTTCGGGGCGTCCGAGCGTACGGTAGCGCGTTGGACCTACGGTGCGGTGAGCTTGATCGATCTCGACGAGAAACGGTGGACGGCCCGCGCCTTGGCCCTCGTGTTCGAGCTCGCCGCGGATGCCCTGTTGATCTGGCCGGTCCTTCGCCATCGCCACGACCGCACCCCATGGCGGGAAGCGGGCGCACCTCGAGCGTACCTGGGCAACGTCGGCGCGGCTTTCGCACCGATCGCGGTGGCCCTCGCGAGCCTGGCCGGCGCGATCGTCGTGGCTCAGCAAGCGCAGCTGCAGCTGTTTTGGTACTTCCGATTCCTGGGCCGGCCCGGAGCCAGCCGCGCGGCGGGGGTCGGCGCGCTGATCGTGCTCGCCCTGGTCACCTGGCGGCTGGTGGCGCCAGCGGTACGGGCGGGATTGGCGTTCGGTCGAACGCACGCCCGGCATCATCCGTGGTATCGCGGCTGGTGGCTCGCGGCCCCCTTGTTCGTCTCCGCCCTTGCCGTGTCCCCGGTACCGTTATGGCGGACGCTCCGAGGTCTCGGCCCGTGGTGACCGGCAAGGACGACAAGACGCCGAAGTCTTCGATCACCCAGCGGCTGACGGTCGAACGGGAGCGCCTCGACGCCCTCGTCGCGGAGTTCAAGGCTCTGCAGGGCGGCGGACCGACGGACCCGCCGACCGCGCCTCGACCTGCGCCCGCGCCCGGTCGGCGGACCCGATCCGCGTGGATGGCCACCGTGGACATCGTCGTTCTGTTGATCGTCATCGACGCGCTCCTGTTCGGGACGCCGCTCGGGGCGATCGCTCAGCGGGCGTGGGCGATGGTGACCAATCGCCCGTCGGACGTCCGTCCACTGCTGAGCTACTTCTCGCAGCCCACCGCGGCCAAGATCAAGCTGGCGCCCTTGCAGGCCGCATTGCGGAGGGCCAAGGCCACCCGGCCCAAGAATGCCGACAAGCCGGACGATCCGCTGCCAGCGTCGGTCGCGTTCATCTTCGCCGAAGGAACCCTCGACGGCGAGCACTTCGATGTACAGCTGCCAGCGGCCGGCATCCGGGCCCTGGCTTCGGTGGCCGTCGTCTGGCCCGGTGACGCCGCCACCGCCAAGCAGCGCCAAGAATCGCTGCTAGAGGGCTTGGCGCGACTGCGGGGGCAATACGGCGCCGATGAGGCCGCGGTCGCTGCGTTGACCGTGGATCCCGAGGCCCTCTCTTTCGCGCTGCAGCGGGCGAAGGTGAGCGGGGTGCAGCGGCCGGGCGCGTTCGAGGCGTTCGCGCGCTATCTCAACCATGAGGCCCGGTCGGCCGCCGGCCCGTTGGTCCACGGCGCCTTTGCGCTGGCCAGCGCATACTCCATGGCGTGGCCGATCGAAGGTCGCCAGCGGCTGTCGTCGGGGTTCGGCTACCGGGTCCATCCGGTGCTCCGTCGCCGCCGTCTTCACAAGGGCGTGGACATCGCAGTGCCGGTGGGGACGCCGGTGCGGGTCGCGCAGCGGGGCGAGGTCATCTTCGTCGGCGCAGACGGGATCAACGGCCGATACCTGCGTGTCGACCACGGCCACGGTCTGACGACGACATACTGCCACCTCGACGGACAGCAGGTCCGTCGAGGGCAGACCGTCGACCGCGGACAGGTCGTCGCCACGTCGGGCAACTCGGGGCGGTCGACGGGGCCTCACCTGCACTTTCAGCTCGAGCTGGGTGGAACGGCGGTGGACCCCATGCTTTTTCGGTGAACACTACCCTGCTTCGAATCACTCAACCGTCATGCTCATCGGATACGTGGCGGTGGTGGCCATGCTCACGACGGCGGCGCCCGTCGAGCTGAAGCCGGGCGTGAGCTACCAAGGCCCGCAGACGATCCGGGTCGCTTCCGAGGGCATCGCGTTTGGGCTCGGGCCCGGTTGGGTGGGCCAGCTCCCCCCGCAGGCGGAGGCGATGGTCATTCAACACCGCGAGCGTCCCGGGGTCATGCTGGCCAGCGTTCGGCGGGCGACGAAAGCGGAGGCGACGGCGACCATGTCGGCCCCGATTCCTATCGAGCCGGGGCTGACGATGGTCCCCACGGGCAACGTGAAGGCGCGCGGCAACGTTCTGACCGCGGATTACTCGGCCGGAGAGCTCCGAGGCTTTGCGCTCGCTCGCCTGCACCGCGACGGCCGAGTGGTGGCGGTGGTCGGACTTGCTCCGGCCGCGGCGATGAAAGGCTTGAAGGCGGCGATCCGCGCCCTCGGCAAGAGCGTCCGGTTCATGAAGATCAAACCGGCGGTCGCCGCTTCGCCGGCGGGTTCCCTCGCCGAGGCGCTCGCCGGCCGCAAGCTTCACCGCTTCTTCGGCGACTACGGATACCGCGAGCATCAGACCATGACCCTGTGCCGAAACGGCCGGTTCTTCTACAACATGGAAGCCGGCGGGGTGACCCGCGGCATGGGGTCCGGGGCGGCCTCATCGAACGGCCAGGGGCGGTGGTCGATATCGGGAGATCAGCTGCAGCTACGATGGGACAACGGCGGGACCCGGACATATCGGGTGCAGCAACAGGACGGCAAGCTTCTGCTGAACGGGAACAAGTGGCTTCGGGAGTCCGCGGGCTGCTGACCGTCAGCAGCGCGAGGATCCGCGCCGCACTCACCGGCCGGGGGCCCCTTCGGCCGGCGGCGGTTCGGACCCCTCGGGTGGGGGCACCAGGACCCGGAGCCCGGCGTCCAGCGCGCTGAGGAACGATTTGGCCGGAGGCCCGGCGTCGAGGAGCCGACCGCCGAGATTCTTGCGAAGGAGATCTGCGCTCGGGCCGGCCTGAAGCCAAACCGGCGAGCCACTGGCCTTGACCCAGCGCCGGCGCCGCCATCGTCGCGGATGGGTGGTGGGGTCGCCGAGGGCGGCGATAAGGGCGGGGTCTTTCTTGTGCTTCGACAGGTCCACCCATGGCCGATATAGGAGCAACCCGGGGCTGTCGCGACCGACGGCGAGGGCGGACAGGCCGCCTCGGCCGGAGCCGGCGTACGCCACGGAGTCGACAGGCAGGTGGCGCTCGAGGTCCTGCGGAAGCTCGTCGCGGAGTACGGTAGCCAGCTTGCCGACGTACGCGGTGTCGTGCGCGGCCTCGGGCACCACGAGGATCACCTGGCGGCTTTCGGCCCACCGCTGAAACCGGCGGTGCGGGAACTGGGGCCACTGGGTCCAGCTGTCTTGGCCATCGGGCAGGACCACCACCGCTGGCCGTCGTGCGGTCAAGTTGCGGGGCAGATAGGCGGTGTACCAGACGGGCGCCCCCGCCGTCTTCGAGGCGAAGCCGTGGCGCTGGGCTACGCCCAGCGCGTCGTCCGCGGGCACCAGGTGGTAGCGCCGCTCGATCTCCCGCATGACGTGGTTCATGACGAAGCGGGCGCCGAGACGGGTGTAGTGGACGCCGTCGCTGGTTCGCATCAGCCCGCGCTTACGACCGACCTGGACTTCGGTTCGATACTTGCCTTGCAAGCTTGCTTTCTCGTAGGTCGAGACGAAGAGCATGCCCGTGTCTTCGGTCGCCTTCTTCATCACGCGGTTCAGCCGGCGCATCTTTCGAGAGAACTTGGGGCTGCGCATGATCGGCATGCCGATCATCACGGTGTCCGCGCCGTACTCTTTGGCGATCTCGATCATCTCCGTGATCCGCTCGCCGTACTTGGCGTCCCACTCGGGGGACGGGTACGGAATGCTGTTGTACTCGTCGATGGGAATGGCCTGGGCGTCGTTGCCGCCGAAGTTGCAGATGACCAGGTCCGGCTTGAACGACTTCGCGAGCGAGCGGAGCTTGTCGGGCCAGTTCATGAAGTCGGGCCGGCTCAGTCCGGTCGCCAGCTGGCCAAACCGCTTCACCTTTACGTCTTCGTAGTCGCGAGGGAGGCGCTTCTCGAGGTCGACGCCCACCGCGAACTGAATGGAGCTGGCGCCGATGACCAGGATCCGTCGAGGGCGCCGAGGCGAGAAGTGCGCGAGCTCGGCGGACTTGGCCGCTTGCTCCAGCTCTTGTTGGCCCGCGGCCGGTCGGTCCGAATCGGGGGCTTCGAGCACCGTGTAGGAATCGTTGAGGGTGGTGCGGACGGCGTTCAGCGGCCGGCGGAGCGCGTCCATGCCGATCGCGTCGCCGAAGCGCATGACCTCGGTTACCGCGTCTCGCAGCCACGTCTGTCGACGGAGGACGTCGCTTCGATCGATCACGTCGCGGATCGCGTGGGCCTGGTACAGGCTGAGCAGAAGCAGCACGATCCACAGGGCTAAGACCACCCGCCACGCGGGGGCCCATCGGACCCGGATCGTTTGCATGGGTTGTGTCGCCTGCGTACTGGTCACCGGGGCCTCAGAATTGGAAGTAGATGGTGGCGGCCATGCCCTGCGGTTTCAAGGTCATCAACGCGAGCATGGCCGTGGCCCACGCGAACGGGCGGACGGCGCGAGGCATGGCTTCATGCATCCGGATGAGCAGGTCGAAGCAGGGCCGGCCGAAGAAGTTCATGAAGAGGGTGAGGAAGAAGATGAGCGCGACCCCGACGTCGAAGCCTTCCCCGATCACCGAAAACTCCAGCATCGTGCCGAAAAACGTCCACGCCGTATCGAGGTCGGGGGCCTTGAAGAAGATCCGGGCGAACGCACAGAAGCTGATGGTCGCGAACCAGCCTGCGACGTCCCAGTACCAAGGATTGGGGCCGCGGGTGTCGATGCCCCACGCGCGCCGGATGTCCAACGATGCCTTGTAGACGCTCAAACCGACGCCGTGGATCGCCCCCCAGATGATGTAGCCCCACGTCGCGCCGTGCCATACGCCGCACGCGGTAAACGTGATCATGAGGTGAAGGTAGGTGCGCCAGGGGCCGTGCCGCGACCCGCCGAGGGGGAAGTAGATGTACTCCCGCAGCCAGGTCGAAAAGGTGATGTGCCACCGTCGCCAGAAGTCACCGATGTTCTTCGCCGCGTACGGATAGTTGAAGTTCTCGGGGAGGTCGAAGCCGAACAGAAGCCCCACCCCGCGCGCGATGTCCGTGTAGCCGGAGAAATCGAGGTAGACCTGGGCGGTGTAGGCGTAGACGGCCAGCACCAACCCCAAGCTGGAGTAATTGCCGGGGGCCAAAAACGCGTCGGTGGTCAGATGGCTGGCCAGGTACGTGCCCAACACCATCTTCTTGAACAGCCCGGTGGTGATCAGGGCCATCGCCTCCGACAGCAGCGGGACACCCGGCGGCGAAGGTGAGTGCAGCTGAGGTAACAGCTGCGTGGAGCGGCAGATCGGCCCGGCGCCGAACTGGGGGAAGAACGCGATGAAGAGCAGGAAATCGAGCAGCGTCTCGGGCTGGACCGCCTTACCGCGGTACGTGTCCACGATGTAGGCCATGCCCTGGAAGGTGTAAAAACTGATCCCGAACGGGGCGATCAGCTCGAGCAACGGCAGGTGGACCTCGAGGTCCAGCATCGTGGCCAGCGCCTGGAGATTGTCGACGAAGAAGCCGTAGTACTTGTAGAAGCCGAGCACGCCGAGGTTGGCGAGCAGGCCCAGCACCAACACCGGCTTTCTTGCGCTGCGGCCCTGCAGCGCGACCAGTGCCCGGCCCACGCCGAAATTCAGCAGCGACGACCCGATGAGGATCGCGAGGAAGGTCGGCTCGAGCTTCCAGGCGAACGCGTAGCTCGCCATGAGCAACACGACCTTCTGCAGCGTCCGACGCCGGTGCACCAGCCAGCTGATGCTCAGCACGAAGATGCAGAAGAAAGCGAACTGTGGGGTCGGGAACTCCACGACGCGCGGCCGGTACCTACCACCCTGAACTCAGGGAGGGAACCTATGGTTGACCCGGTGAGATCGGCGCGTTGACTGGAAGGTATGAACCCGATCGCGCTTCACGCCGACTTTTCCCGTTCGGTAGCGCTGCAAACCGATACGCTCCCTTGGCGGCCGTCACCGGCCCCCGGCGTCGACCGCCGGATGCTGGACCGCATCGGCGATGAGGTCGCTCGGGCCACCAGCATCGTCCGTTACGCGCCGCAGAGTCGATTCGACCGCCACGTCCATGGCGGCGGCGAGGAGTTCTTGGTGCTCGACGGGGTCTTCTCCGATGAACTGGGTGACTACCCTAAGGGGACCTACGTGAGAAATCCCTGGCAGTCGGCACACGCGCCGTTCACCGATGCGGGCTGTACGATCTTCGTCAAGCTGCACCAGATGGATCCAGCCGACCAGCGCCGGGTCGTGGTCGATGCGGACGGCGTCATGGATGTCGCCGGCCCCGGCGAGGGCATGAGTCGAAAGTTGCTGCACGTGTTCGGGCCCGAGGTCGTGACCCTCGAGCGGTGGGAGGACGGGGCAGGTCCCGAGCCGATCATCCTCACGCGGGGGGCAGAACTGTTGATTCTCGAGGGCGCGCTCAAGGACGGCGACGCGTCGTACCCACCGAACACCTGGGTGCGCCGAGCCGCGGGATCCACCTTCGCGCCGGTGGCCGTGGGCCCCACTCGCTTCTGGATGAAGCGGGGACACCTTCCGGCGAGCGCGACCCGCGACGCGTAACCGGATCGTTGGACCGTCATCCGAGGCGGCGCAGATGAATGATGGATGCGGCGGTCGAGGCGGCCAACGCCACGTAGGTCGCGAGGGTGGAGAAGCCCGCTGGGGGCGTCCATCCGGTCAGAGCCCGGATCTTGTTCTCGACCCAGGCGCCCTGATCCGCATCATCGCGCCGCCACCACTGCCCGTGCCGAAGGTACGATTCGACGTTCGACAGGATGCAGACGTTCCGATTGAACCACCAGTGCACCACCATGGTGGGGACGAACGCCGCGTGAACCTTGAGCCAGAGCGGGTAGGGGACGATCCATCCCAACAGACAGTACGGGATGCACGCGGAATGAACGGCGGCCACCCAGTCGGCCATTCGTCGACGGTCCACGGCCGCATCCCATGGTAGCCGGCGCCGAACGGCAAGAGCCCTCAAACGCCGGCTGACACGACGTCGCCGGTACGCGCATACTCCGTTGGTGCGACCTCGCAGAGAGAGGCGGTCCGGACGCAACAATCAGGGCTGCTTGATCGCCGTCCTCGTGTTCCTTGGATTGGCGTTCCTAACCATGGTCGGGCTCGGGATCGGAATCTACCGGCTCAGTCAGGACCCTGACGTTCGTAAGATGGTCAGCGCGGCCGGGGAGGGCCTGTCGGTGTACGTCGATGCCCGAAATGCGCCGGGGGCGGAGACGCTGCGAGAGCTCGGCTGTCAGGACGCGATGGTCATCGATACCGCGCGGCTGGTGGAGCTCGCTCGGACGTTCGAGCCGGACGCCGGCACGGGCTTCGACGAGGGCCCGGTGTCTCCGATGCTGATCTGTCAGGTCGGGTGGCGATCGGAGCTTTCGTGTCCGGATATCGTCGGCGCCTACGTACAGG
>JANQQN010000169.1 GCA_028289325.1 Myxococcota bacterium
CGGTCGCATCTCCGCGATGTGCGTGGTGGCGTCGCCGAGCGCGACGTCGCCGATGAGCCGAAGGTGGATGGTGATGTCGTTGCCCAATAGAATGAGACCAAACATCGCGACCGGCCAGACGAGGCGATGAAGCGCGACACGTACGCCGTGGGCCCGGTAGGCACCGCCGAGCAGTATCACGGTCGTAGCCGGCAACAGCACGAAGCTGCCGTGGATCGGAAGCCACACCGCCTGAAGGCCGAGCAGCATCAGACCCGGACGCCACGCTCGCCCCGGCGCAGATCGCGCTAATCGCAGCCCGAGCACCAAGCCAAGCGGCAAAAAGACCATGAAGAACAACAGCGGACGAGGGCTGATACGCCAGTGGACGATGGCCGCGACGACGGACGTGACGAGCACGGTCAACCAGGGGCGGCCGCAAGAGAATGTCCACGCCGCCCATGCGATGGACAGTACGGCCACCGCGGCCATGATGGCCGTGAACAGCGAGAGCCCGCCGAATCCGGTCGTCTGGTAGACGGCGAGCAACGCGAACTGGCCGAGCCAACAGTGGTTGACGTAGGTTCGGCCGGGCGCAGTGAACGACGTATTGTCAACATACGTCGGCCATCCGTGGGCGAGGACCCGTTCGGCCTGCTGCAGATGCCAGGGGGTGTCGGGATCATCGACCGGACGCAGGTGCCCTAGCCCCATCAGCAGCGCAATGACGACGACCATGGCCCACGGAAATCGCGAAGTCGTCTTCACGGACTCCATATGCCAGTAGGGGCATACGCCGGGAGCCTGGGCAGCGAAAGCGCCGATCGTGCTCGGATCCGTCGACCGTTACCGAATGCGACGCCGTCAACGCCACACATCGGTGTCGGTCTCCTGAACCGATGCCTTTCGCTTGCGGAGCATGACGATCGCCACCCGGCGGTTGAGCGTTCGCCCTTTCGCCGACTTGTTCGAAGCGATGGGGCGAAGGTGGGCGAGGCCCGATGCCGTGAGCCGATTCTCATCGACCCCACTCTCCGCGAGGTACCGGGTGACCGCGCCCGCACGAACCGCCGACAGCGCCCAATTGGAGGTGAAACGGGCGTTGCGAATGGGCCGGTTGTCGGTGTGCGCCTCGACGGTCACGGACTGATCGAACAGATTGCAGACGTCGACGATGACGTTGAGCTCCTCCAGCCGGCGAGGGTCGAGCTCCGCCGAACCGGGCGCGAACAGGCCATAGACCTTCAGGATGATGTTGTTCTCGGTGACCTCGAGCTTGATCTGCCGCTGCATCTTCCGCCGGCGAATGATGGCTTCGATCTTCAGGATCGCGGTCTGCTCGCCGACGGTACCCTTGTTCTGTTTGCTCTCGTTCTCCCATTCGATGGGGGTCGTGTTGCGAACCTCCATATGGCCGGGGTGCTTCGTCTTGACCCCCAGCGCATGGCGGACCGAGCCCAGGGCCAGCTGGAAGTATTGAACGTCCATGTTGGCGAACGACAGCAGCAAGACGAAGAACGTCAGCAGGAGGCTCATCATATCCGCGAAGGTGGCCATCCACGCCGGGGCGCCGCCACCGCCGCCATCATCGTCGTCTTCGTCGTCCATCGTGGCGCATCACTCTCTACTTCTTGTCGGGCGTCCGTTTCCCAGGGGAGAGCAGCCCCTCCAGCTTCTCCTGCAGCATCCGTGGATTCTCTCCCTTGAGGATGCCGTCGATCCCTTCCACCACCACCCGCATGCTCGCGGTCTCCTCGTCGGAGTTGATGTTGAGCTTCTCGGCGATCGGCGCGCAGACCACGAACGCGATGATCGCGCCGTAGAACGTGGTCAACAGCGCGACGGCCATCGCCGGTCCGATCGACGAGGGGTCGTCCAACGCCTGGAGCATCTGCACCAACCCGATGAGGGTCCCGATCATCCCCATCGACGGGGCGGTAGCGGCCATGAACTCGAACAGCTTACGACCGCGCTTGTGCCGGGACCGCATCGCGGCCAGTTCGGTGCTGAGGTTGGCGCGGATCTCCTCGGGCGCGATGCCGTCGACGGCAAGCCGAACCGCTTTGGCAAGGAACGGGTTGCTGACTTTCATCCCCTCCAGGGCCAGGATCCCGTCTTTGCGCGCGGCCTGAGAAAGCTCATTGATGGTTTTAATGGTCTCTTCGGGGGCCTCGGATTTCCCGAAGAAGGCCTTCATCGCCACTTTGATGCCGCCAATCACGTTCGGCAGCTTCTCGGCGATGAGGGTGGTCATCACCGTCCCTCCGAATACGACCACGATCGACGGCGCGTCGATGAACGCGGTGATATCGCTGTTCATCAGGATCGAGCCCAGGATGAGGCCAAGCCCGCCCAAAATGCCTATCAGGGTCCCGATATCCACGGTGTTCTCCGACCGCAGAGGGTCACTCAGGTCGATCGACCGGGATGCCCCCAGGTTGAAACGGGCTCCGCGGGCCAGAACACCGCTCGTCCGCTTCTGAAACAGCGCTGATGGTGGGGTTCAACTCTAGGGGGTCGCCGAACGGTCGAAGTTCATGGCGAAGGCGAGGACGCGGGGTCAGCACGGAAACAAATCGCGCTCGGTCGAGGTATAACGGAGGGACAGCGAATGAAGCAGCGCGACGCCAAGCTCCCCAAGGTCCTCCAAGAACCCACCCCTCGCCTGCCGGCGGTGGTCGAACCGATGATGCTCGCCCATCTCGCCTTGAGCGGGGACGCCAAGCAGTACAACCGCTGGCGAGATCAGATCGAGCGGGTTCGGCAGGTCGAAGCGGTCGACGGCGCCGCCGACCCCGAGGCGAAATCGTTGCTGTCGAGTCGCCTCGCTTGGCGTCAGATTCGGGAAACAGGGACCATCGGCGCCATCGTGGGCCTCGGCCTCAGTACGTTTTGGATGAGCTGGCTCATGAAGCTGTACGCCGTCGATAATGGCTTCGGCTGGGGCGTGGCGAGCCTGTTCCTGATGCCCGTTCCTGTCGCCTGGTACGTTGGCCGCAAGCTGTGGGAACGCGCCGCCCTTCAGGGGATGAAAGACCACGTGGGGCGATTGACCCTCCGCAAGCGAGTCCGGGGATTCTTTCGAGCCATCGGTCGCAGCTTCGGGGCCGGGTTCGGATTCGGCTTCACGCTGGTTTTCCTTCAGGCGCTGATGACTTGGTTTATGACCCCCGCTCCGACCTTCGGTCTCGAGCTGCTGTACGACTTCAGCCACGCGACGATCTTCGGCACGATGTTCGGCTTCATGGGGACGATGCTCGCCCCGATGATCGGCCGCCCCGCGCCCGAAGAGCAGGCCGGTCTCCCCCCGCCGGGCCTACCGGCATCCACGGAGGACTGAGCCGGCGCTAGACAGTGTAGCCGCCGTGCTAACCCCATGCTACACGAAGCCGTGGCTCGCTATCGGGTACTGGTCGCGCTCACCGCGACCGGCTGGCTGCTCGCGGGTGCTGGCTGCGAGCGCTCGTCAGGGTTGACCGACGAAGGGGTTCGGGTTTGGGGCCGGCATAAGCTCGACGAAGACGTCAAAGCCCGCGCGGCGATGACCATCGACGCCTACAAGGTCGACGTCGACCCCGAAAGCCGCGCCCGAATGTTCCAGATGAGCTTCGACGAGGTCGTGGCCCGCTTCGGTTTTCTCCGCCTCCAGTCCAAGGCCCGGTTCGAGCTCAGCCGAAACGGCCAGTCGATTTCCGTGTTCGAACAGACGGTCATCGAACACGGCCAACACGGCAGCTGGCGCGTCCTGCAAAAAGACAAAGACGGCGACATCACCCGTGAGGTCATCGTCCACAACGGGATGAAATACCTGCGCAACGGGCCCACAGGCCAACTGCGCTTTCAGGGGATCCATCAAGATCGCGCGCAGTCGGTCCGCGAGCAGGCGTGGTCGCCGCTGCGCGCCTACACGTCCTACTACGGCGAGCGTCTGGGCCTCGTTCAGGTCGGCGCGGCGCGAGTCGCGCGGCGGCGCGCGGCCCGCTATCGATTCACCCTCATGAAGGGCCCCAAGCTCATCGGCGTGCCGGGCATGAAAGGTCGCCGTGAGCCCCTGGCCTTGTCGGGTGACCTCTACGTCGACGAGAAGACCGGGGTTCCCTCGAAGGTCAAGCTGCGAGGCAAGCTCCGCATCCCCAGCGCCCCCGACTCCGACGTCGAGCCCGGAGAGCTGAAGATCTTTCTCGAGCTGACCATCGCGCCCACCAAAGGGGACCCGATCAAGCCCGAAGACTTCGTGCCCACCGTCGCCCATCGCCCCGTCGATCTCGACCCGCTGCGGTTTCTGAAGGCCGACACCCGCACGAGCACGGTCATCGGCGGCGGCAACTGAAGCGTGCCGTGGACGCCCGGGCCTCGCTGCGACGGCTCGTCCGCTCCGGGCGAGTGATCGTCAAGATCGGCTCCGGGGTCCTGACCGACGACCACGGACGGCTCGACCACCGCACCCTCCGACGCCTGGCCGGGGAGATCGCGCCTCTCGTCGGCGTCCGTCGATGGCCGTACGTCGTGTCCTCGGGGTCCATCGCGGTGGGCATGGGTATCCTCGGGCTGAAGGGCCGACCGAAGACCATGGCCGGTCTTCAAGCCGCCGCCGCCGTCGGCCAGAGCAAGCTCGTCGAGGCGTGGGCGGGCGCGTTTCGAAAGTTCGACCTGTCGGTCGCCCAGGTCCTTCTCACCCACGCCGACCTCGCCAACCGCCGGCGATTCCTCAACGCGCGGCGGGCGCTCGGCGAGCTGGAGCGCCGAAAGGCGATCGCGATCATCAACGAAAACGATACCGTATCGTTTGAAGAGATCGCGTTCGGCGACAATGACCAGCTGGCGGCGATGGTCAGCAATCTGGTCGACGCCCACCTGCTGGTGATGATGTCGGTGGCGCCCGGCGTCCTCGACGAGAACCAGACCCGTATCTCGTCCGTCCCCGCGGCCGACGAACGGCTCGACGAGGTCGCGCGGCCCAGCGCGTCGCGGTTCGGCTCCGGCGGCATGATCTCCAAGCTCAAGGCGGCGCGGATCGCCAGCACCCGAGGGGCCCACGTCGCGATCATCTCCGGCCGGCAGCCCGGCGCCCTCACCGACCTGCTGGAGGGGCGCGACGTAGGTACGCTCCTGACCCCGGCCGGCCCCGGCCTCTCCAGCCGCGCGCACTGGATCGCCCACGTGCAGCGTCCGACCGGCCGCTTGGTGATCGACCCTGGGGCGACCGACGCGCTGCGCAGCGGTACCAAAAGCCTGCTTCCCACCGGAATCTGCGGGGTGGAGGGTGATTTCACGGAAGGCGATGTCGTCGACATCGTCGGCGACGGCGAGCGGGCGCCGTTCGCGCGGGGCCTCACCCGGTACTCGGCCGAAGACATGCGGCAGATTGCGGGCCAGCCCTCGAGCCGGATCCGAACCGCCCTCGGGTTCAGCAGCGGCGACGCGGCGGTCCATCGCGACGACCTCGTGGTTCTCGACGAAAAGGCCCGCGACTGACGGCGACGGATTCGATGGCCCACCTCAGCGAATCGAGGTAGCTTGCCGGATGATGTCGGTGCTGGACCTTCTGCGACGAACGCGGCGAGCGGCTCGAACGCTGCGCACCTTGCCCGCCGCGCGCCGGAACGAGGCGCTGATTCGAATCGCGGAAGCGATCGACGAGCAGCGGGCCCCAATCCTGGAGGCGAACGCCCAAGACGTTGCCGCGGCGACCGAGCTCACGTCGGCACTGCAAGACCGCCTGCGACTGACACCGAAGCGGGTCGACGGGATGATCACCGCCCTCACGGACGTCGCCGGCCAGGCCGACCCCCTGTCACAAGTCCGGGAGATCGGCACCGGCCGCGACGGTATCCGAGTGACCCGCCGCCGCATCCCGCTCGGGGTCATCGCCATCGTCTACGAGGCGCGCCCGAACGTGACCGCGGAGTGCGCGGCGCTGACGATCAAATCCGGCAACGGAGTGGTCCTGCGCGGGGGCAAAGAAGCGCTTCGCAGTAACCAGGCCATCGCCCGGGCCATCGAAGAGGGCCTCAAGCGCGCAGATCTGCCGACCGAAGCGGTGGCCCTGGTGACGGATCTCGACCGCACCGTGGTCAGCGAGCTGCTGGGCGCGGTGGGGTTGATCGATCTAGTGATCCCTCGCGGGGGCGCAGGGCTGATGGCCATGGTCGATGAGCACGCCAAAGTTCCGGTGATCCGGCACGGCCAGGGCATCAGCCAAGTGTATGTCGACGCCCACGTGAACCTGGCGATGGCCGTCGAGATCGCGGAAAACGCCAAAGTCCAGCGCCCCGGGGTGTGCAACGCGATGGAGACGCTCCTCGTTCACGCGGAGCAGGTCGTGCCCCTGCTCGCCGCCCTCGGCCCCCGACTCGCCGACCACGGCGTTCAGCTTCGGGCCGACGGCCGGGCCCGGGCCGCCCTCGACGCGGCCAAGGTCGCGTCTCAGCCCGCTCGTCCCGAAGACTGGGACACCGAGTTTCAGGATCTGATCCTCGCCGTGCGCACCGTCGATGGCGTCGAGCCGGCGCTCGACCACATCGAGCAACACGGCACCCACCACACGGCGGCGATCGTCACCGAAGACCGCGCGACCGCCGAACGTTTCCTCACCGCGGTCGACGCCTCGTGCGTCCTTTGGAACGCATCGACCCGCTACAATGACGGTGGGGCCCTGGGCCTGGGGGCGGAGATGGGCATCTCCACCAGCAAGATGCACGCCTACGGCCCGATGGCCGCCCTTGAGCTCACGGCCGAAAAGCTCGTGGTCTACGGAACCGGCCAGACTATCGGCTGACTTCCGCGACGGTGACCCGAGTCCCATCGGACTCGGCATCGACGTCGATCCGCACCGGCAAGAACCGTCGAATGACCTCGATGTTGGTCGCCGCGTGGGGCGTCAGAGGCGGCGTCGTGAATCGACCTCCGGCGCCGATGGCCATCGGCAACAACAGCTGGTCCGCGAGGTGGGCGTCGACCGCGGCCCCGCCGGCGACAAAGGCACGGGGGGGGTCCGCGGCCTCCCCGGCGACCTTCTCCGCTGGCTTGCCCCGCGCCCCGAACCCGACGAACACCGCCGTCGCGGCCGCGAACACCAACTCC
>JANQQN010000188.1 GCA_028289325.1 Myxococcota bacterium
GACGGTGAGGATCAGCCCCGCCCGCCGCGGCTGGAACGGGTGGACCTGCAGCAGATTGTCCATCGGCACCAGACACCGCTCGACCGACGCCTCGGCCACCGCGAACGGGATGACCTTCACCGTCGCCACCATCTCCCCCGCCTCGACGACCGAGAACCGGGGCAAGGTGCCGACGGTCAACGCCTCGTCGACGAGGTTCGCGCCGTCGACCTGCGCCGGGTCGAACACCAGCAGGCCACGGGCGGTCGCGTACAGGTTGCAGCGACCGGTCGACGCCTCCCCGAACCGGATACCGGACCCGGCCGCGGCGCGCGCGAGGCGAGCCGCGGCGTCGTCTTCGCTCAGATCTCCGGCTTCCAACCGCGCGACGACCACCCGGTCGACCCCGGCCGCGGTCAGCCGCTCGATGTCCGGCCCAGTCAGAACCCGTCCTTTCTTGAGCGCGCCCCCCGTCGGCAGGCGGTGGGTGTGCGCGAGGACGCCGCCCATCGCGTCGGCGACAGGCACAGGGCCGAACTTCATGAGGTCGGTCGCCGCAACACCTCGGTGATCTGACCGAGGATCGCCACCGCGATCTCCGCCGGCGACCGAGCGCCGATGGCCAGGCCCACCGGGCCGTGGATCCGAGCGATCTCCGCCTCTTCGAAGCCCTCCTGACCGAGCCGCCGGAGTCGGGCGCCGTGGGTTCGTTTGCTGCCCAACGCACCGATGTAGAACGCTTCGCTCTTGAGCGCGGTCGACAGCGCGGGATCGTCGAGCTTGGGGTCGTGGGTCAGGGTGACGACCGCCGTCCGCGCGTCGATCCCCAGTGATTGCAGCGCTTCGTCGGGCCACTCGGTGTTGACCCGATACCCCTCGAAGCGTTCGGCCCTCGCGAAGGCCTCCCGGGGGTCGATCAAGGTCACCTCGTAGCCGAGCTCGGTCGCCATCCGGGCCAGCGGCTGGGCGATGTGGACCGCGCCCACCGCGTACAGACGCAGGGGCGGATTGAACGGCTGAACGAACAGATCTCGGCCGTCGACCTCGATCTGCTGGCACCGGTCTTCCCGAAGGGCCCGTCGCATGGCCGCTCGGGGAGCCTCGGGCAAGTCCGCGCCATCGCCTTCGATCACCTGCTGGGTCCCCGCCCCGAGATCCGTGATCAGCACGAACGCGGCTTTGGCCTCCCGCAGCCGAAGCACCTGTCGCAAGGTATCCCTATTCATTGAAGGGCCTCGACGTAGATCTTGACCCAGCCGCCGCAGGCGAGGCCCACCTCCCACGCGTCCTCGTTGCTCACCCCGAACTCCAGCACCCGGGGCGATCCGCCGTTCATCACCTCGAGCCCGGCCTCGACGACCTTGCCTTCGACGCAGCCCCCGGATACCGAGCCGACGAACAACGCATCGTGGCGGATCGCGAGCTGACTCCCGGCGGGCCGGGGGGACGACCCCCACGTCTGGACGACGGTGGCGAGGGCAACCCGGTAGCCTTCGTCCGCCCATTCCGCCGCTTTCGCCAGCACGTCTTCACTCGCCATGCCCCCTCGTGTAGCGAATGCACCAGGGGTTGGCCAGCCTGGGCTCCTCAGGCATAAGGCGCGACGCGTCATTCCTATGACTGAGCTCGACATCGACAGCATCCGCGGCGACTTCCCGGCCCTGGCGAGCCTCGTGCACGGCACGAAGCTCGTCTACCTCGACAACGCCAGCACCACGCAGAAGCCGAACGTTGTCCTGAACGCGATCCGCGACGCCTATGTACACAGTTGCGCCAACGTCCACCGCGGCGTTCATGCGCTGAGCGCGGCCGCCACGGCCCAGTACGAGCAAGTGCGAACCATCGCGCAATCCTTCCTCAACGCCCCCGACGACAAAGAAATCATCTTCACGAGCGGGACCACGGAAGCGATCAATCTGGTCGCGAACGCGGTCGGCCGCGCGCGGGTGTGGCCCGGCGACAACGTGGTGATCACCGAAATGGAACACCACTCCAATCTGGTGCCGTGGCAGATGCTGTGCGCCGACCGTCAAGCGCAGCTTCGCGTCATCCCCATCGACGACCGGGGCGACCTGCGGATGGACCGCGTGCCGACCCTCATCGACCACCGGACCCGCCTCGTGGCCGTCAGCCACATCTCGAACAGTCTCGGCTCCGTCAATCCGGTCGTCGACATCGTGACCAAAGCGAAGGAGATGGGGGCCCTGGTTTTGGTCGATGGGGCCCAGGCCGCCGCCCACGGCCCGATCGACGTCCAGGCGCTGGGCTGCGACTTCTACGCGTTCTCCGGCCACAAGGTGTTCGGGCCCACCGGGGTCGGGGTGCTGTGGGGCCGGCGAGAGATCCTCGAGGCGACCCCGCCGTGGGAAGGCGGCGGGGACATGATTCTCAGCGTCTCCTTCGAAGGCACGTCGTACAACGAGGTCCCCTACAAGTTCGAGGCGGGGACCCCGAACATCGTCGGGGTGATCGGCCTGGGGGCCGCGCTGCGATACATTCAGAAGCTCGATTTCGACGCCGTGGCGCGCCACGAGCAGGATCTGCTGGCCAAAACCGTTCGGCTACTGAATTCGACGTCGGGGATCCGCATCGTCGGCGAGCCCAAGCTGCGGGCGGCCGCGGTGTCGTTCGTGGTCGAAGGGGTCCATGCCCACGACGTGGGCACGGTCCTCGACCTCGAGGGCATCGCGGTGCGGACCGGTCATCACTGCACGCAGCCCGTCATGGAGCATTTCGACGTTCCGGCCACCGTCCGGGCGTCGTTCGCGGTCTACAACACGGCAGCGGAGGTCGACCGGCTCGCGGTGGGACTCCGCAAGGTTCGGGAGGTCTTCGGATGAGCATCGATGCCAAGACGCTGTATCAGCAGCAGGTCCTCGAACACGCCAAGACGCCCCGCAACGAGGGCGACCTCGAGCCGCACACCCACGCCGCAAAGGGCGTCAATCCGCTGTGCGGCGACCGGGTCTCGGTCTCGGTGATGGTCGAAGATGGCCGGATCTCGGACATCCGCTTTCGGTCGCGGAGTTGCGCGATCACCAAGGCGTCGGCGTCGATGATGACCACCATCGTGCGCGGCAAGACGGTGGACGACGCGCGGGCTCTGGCGAAACGGCTCGCGACGGTGGTCAGCACCGGAGACGCCACGCCGGAGCCTGATGATCCGCTCTCGCCCTTCGCGGGCATTCGACATTTTCCCACTCGCACCCGCTGCGCCACCCTCCCCTGGGACACCCTCGATGACGCGCTCGACGACTGAGGCGACCCGGTTCCGGGCGGTGCTGCTCGACTTCGACGGCACCGTGGTCGACACCATCGAGCTCATCCTGGCCTCCTACCGCCACACCCTGACCGTTCACCATGGGGCGTCACCACCAGACCGGGTGTTTCTTAAGGACGTGGGCAAGCCGCTGCGGACCCAGCTGGGATTGTTCGCCCGCGACGAGGCGGAGCTCGAGGCCATGTTTCAGACCTACATCACCCACTCGAGAGACCACCACGATGCGCTCGCCCGGACCTTCGATGGCGTCTTCGAAGTGCTCGACCGGCTCCACGGCAAGATACCCATCGGTCTGGTCACCAGCAAAGCGCGGGTTGGCGTCGACCGCGGCTTCGTTAGATTCGGCTTGGGACACTTCTTCGACGCGGTGGTGACCGCGGATGACGTGGTCGAGCACAAGCCATCGCCGACCCCGGTGCTCGAAGCGGCGAGCCGGCTGGGCGTCGACGCGGGCGAATGCGTCATGGTCGGTGACTCGCCTCACGACATGGCCGCCGGCCGGGCCGCAGGGGCCACGACCGCGGCCGCCGGTTGGGGCGCGTTCGATCCACCGGCCCTGCGGGCGTGCCGCCCGGACCTCTGGCTCGATGAGCCGGCCGAGCTGGAGGCGGTGGTCTTCGGCCCATAAGATCCACGGGCGCCATAACCGAGGCCGCGCCGATTTTCCTTGGGATCTGGCGAAGCGTGGGCGTAATGGACCCCGATGCTGCGGCCGGTGCTGCACTCCAAGATTCACATGGCGAAGGTGACCATGGCCCGCCCCGACTACGTCGGGTCGATCACCATCGACGCCGGCTTGCTCGCCGCGGTGGGGATGAGGGCCAGCGATCGCGTGCTGATCTCGAACTGCCGAAACGGCGCCCGGCTTGAGACCTATGTGTTCCGAGGCGAGCCGGGCTCGGGCGCCATCGAGCTCAATGGGGCCGCCGCCCAGCTCGTCGAAGTCGGCGATCCCGTGATCATCATGCACTTCGCCCTCATGTCCGACGACGAATACGCGGCCCATCACCCGAAGGTTGCGATCATCGGTACCGACAACCGCATCGACCGGGTCATCACCTACGACCCCGACGGGCCGGCGCACCGGTAGAGCGGACGGTACAAGAGCTGGCAGTCTTAGATCGCAGCCGGTCTCCGCTCAGTTCCGCTGGCTCTCGGCCTGGAGTCGTCGCCGCTTCGCCGCCTCGCCGTCACCGGCGAGGGCATCGACCTCGCGGTACGCAGAGAGCGTCAGGTCGAACTGCGAAACGGCATCTTTGAGGCGTTCGGTGGCCTCGGTCGCCCGGCTCGAAGCGATGGTTCGCACTTGCTCCGCGGTCGTAGCCAGCTTGCGGGTCTCCCGGACGAGGGCTTCGGCGTCTTCTTCCACCCTCGTCAATTCGGCCTGCTTGTCTCCCCGCGACTGCTCGAGCAGGTCGGAGGACGAGTACAGGGCGAGATTCTGCAGTTCCTGCAGCAGCGTCGCGTGGCGCCGGGCCAAGGTGAACAACTCATCTTGGGCCGATGAGACCTTGGCCAGCAGCTCCACGCTTTGATCTGCATGGGGCAAGCTGGGGTCGTTGAGCGCCGGCTGCAACTGGAGCATCGCGTCGTCGAACAGGTGAAGGCGAGCGGCCATGGAGTCGGAGATCGTAAGCTGCTCGAGCTCGGCGCGGGCGATCAGCGACGTCTCCGCCCGCGCCGACAGGCGCCGGCGACCGACCGCGTAGCTGGTCCCGTAACCCAGGAGCCCAGCCGCCATCATCGAAACCCCCGCGTAGAAAATCGACGAGCTCGAGGCGGCCCATCCCACAAGAGTGACCATGCCCCATCCTGCCGTCCAGCCGGCAACGAGGAGCGCGGTGACGATCCGGCGAACATTGCGGCCCACCCGCTGGGTGAGAGCCTGAAGATTGTTGGCCATGGCGGCAGTCTGAAGGGGCGTGCGACCACTTTTCAAGTCGACCTCGCTCGGCCTTGACTCGGCGCGCCCGGTGATTTCGATGTCGGCCGTGATGTCTTTGAATCGGAAGTCCATGGCGGCGACCGCCGTCTCCGTCTTCGCCCTCGCGACCATCGCCTCCGGCTGCGGCTACAACGCGGTCATCGACAAGGACCAGGCCGTTCAGGCCTCGTGGGCCGAGGTCCAGAACCAGTACCAACGCCGGGCCGACCTGGTCCCGAACCTCGTCAACGTCGTCAAGGGCTCAGCCAAGTTCGAGCAGGATACCTTGACCGCGGTCGTCGAAGCCCGGTCGAAAGTGGCCGGACTCAAGGTGGATAAGTCCGTTCTCGACGACCCGGCGGCGTTCAAGAGATTCGAGGAGTCGCAAAAGCAGCTCGGCGGCGCCCTTTCCCGTCTCCTGGTATCGGTCGAACGATACCCGGACCTCAAAGCGAGCCAGTCGTTCCGCGACCTCAGCGCGCAGCTCGAAGGCACGGAAAACCGGATCGCCGTCGCCCGCCGTCGCTACATCGAGTCGGTCGCGGCGTACAACGCCGTCGTTCTGAAGTTCCCGACGATGATCGGCGCCAAGCTGCGGGGCATGGACGTCCGGCCGACCTTCCAGGCGACGACCGAGAACGCGGATAAGGCACCCAAGGTCGAGTTTTGATTCGCCTGTCCGCGCTCACCGCGAGCCTCGTCGCCGTCACCGCCCTCGCTGCGACGGCGGCCGAGGCGCGAGACATCCCCAGATTCCGGGGCTGGGTCACCGATGACGCGAGTCTGCTCAGCCCCGACGCCCGGGTTGCGCTTCAGCGCAAGCTCCGCGAATACGAGCAGCGGACCGGCCATGTGTTTGCGTTTCTCTCCGTCGACAGCCTAGAGGGTGACCCGCTGGAAGACTTTTCCATTCGGGTGGTCGAAAACTGGAAGCTCGGCAGCAAGGACCGCGACGACGGGCTGCTGTTTTTGATGGTCAAGGAAGGGCTCAAAGCCCGCATCGAAGTCGGCTACGGGCTCGAGGGCGCGATCCCCGACGCGATCGCCGCTCGCCTCCTCAATCAGGTCCTCAAGCCCAAGCTCAAGAGCGACCTATCGGGGGGCATCCTCGCTGTGTTCGACGGGCTCATGAAGGCGGCAGAAAACGAGTCGGTCGGTGAGGCGCGTCCGTTTCCTGGTCGTGGTCGAGGCGGTCGCGGGGGTCGTGGTCCCGGCGTTTCGATCGTCGCCTTGCTGTTGATCGCGGCCATCGCCGCGCCGTTCTTTCTTGGCCGCCTCGGAGGCGGTTCGGGCGGAACGAGCATGATCGGCGCGGTCTTCGGGTTCATGTGGGGCCTTCAACACGGCTTCATCGTCGCGGTGATCGCCGCCGTTGCGGGCGGCGTCCTCGGCATCTTCTTCATCGGCGGCTGGGGCGGCGGGGGGGGATTCGGTGGCGGGTTCGGCGGCGGATTTGGCGGTGGCAGCGGCGGCTGGGGCGGTGGCGACGGCGGCGGCTGGGACGGCGGCGGATTCGGCGGCGGCGGCGACTTCGGCGGCGGCGGCGCCTCGGGAGACTGGTAGATGACGAGCGCCCTGAGCAAAGACGACCTGAAGGCGATCGAAACGAAGATCGCGGAGGTCGAAAAGAAGACGGCGGGAGAGATCGTGGTCCACGTCGTCGGTCGCAGCGATGACTATGCGGCAGTGCGGCTCGGCTGGGCGGTGGTGATCGCCGCTTTGTGCGCGAAGGTGCTGTCCTACGAGTTCGGGGGGGTGTTCGGCGCCCTGAGCCTCGAGCTCGCGGCGGCCCTCACCGTGGTCCTGTGGCTGGTATTCGGCCTGAGTGCGCCCCTCGGATGGTTGGTGACGCGGGCGCTGAAGCGCGAGCGCGTGCATCGCCGGGCCCAGGCCGCGTTCATCGAAAACCGGGTTCACCGCACCCGCGATGCGAGCGGGGTGTTGATCCTGGTGTCCCTATTCGAGCGGAGGGTCGAGATCCTCGCCGACGAGGGCATTCACGCCCGGGTGGGGGTCGCGGGCTGGCAAAGCCATGTGAAGCTGATCATCGACTGCATGAAGAAGGGCGAGCCGGCCAAAGGTATCGTCGAGTGCATCGAGCACATCGGCAAGGAGCTCACGGACATGGTCCCCATCCGACCCGACGATGAAAACGAGCTCAGCAATGAGGTGGTGGTCAGCCCTCGGTGAGCCGGGGCGCCAAGGGCGTCCGCGGGTTTCCGTCGCGCCCAACGCCAGGCTTGGGCTCGCTAACCTTGTCGGACCGGACTGCCACTTGGTCGGCAGCCTGGTAAACTCCGGGCATGCCCTCTTTCACCCGTGACGGGGTCACGATCGAGTACCGGATCGCTGGCGCCCCAGACGAGCCTCCCGTTCTGCTGATCAGTCCCGGGGGCATGAACTCCACCATCGAGCGGTGGTCCAACGCGCCGTGGGACCCTATCGAGGGGCTCACCGGGTTTCGGCGGATCGCGATGGACCAGCGCAACGCGGGCCGGTCGACGGCGCCCATCCGGCCGGGCGACGGCTGGGCGAGCTATACCGCCGACCAGATAGCGCTGCTGGATCATCTGGAGATCGACGCGGTTCAGGTCGTGGGCATGTGCATCGGAGGGCCCTACGCTTTCGGACTGATCAAGGCGGCACCCTCCCGCATCAAGTCCGCGGTGCTCTTGCAGCCCATCGGGCTCGAGGACAATCGTCACCTGTTCTTTGATCTGTTCGACGAGTGGTCGCGAGGCCTCGCGCCCTCTCACCCCGAAGCCGACGACGATACGTGGCGCGCTTTCCGCGACGCGATGTTCGGCGGCGACTTTTTGTTCAACACCACCCGGGAGGAAGTCGCCGCATGCACCACCCCGCTGCTGGTGATGATGGGCAACGATCCCTACCACCCACCCACGACCTCACGAGAGATCGTGAAGCTGGCCCCTAACGCCCAGCTCGTCGAGCGGTGGCGGGAGGAGCCCGACCGACAGGTTGCGGCGACGACCATTCGCGACTTCCTCGCCTCAAACGCGTGATCGGGCGCCGGCCTCGAGCCGTCGCCGAGGCCCGCCGAAAGCCGCGCCGCCGATCAGGGTTGAAACAACCGGCCTCGCTCGGTGACGAACACCACCACCAACGCCGCCATCCCCAACACGACGTAACCCGCGAACAAGGGCACGGTGGTGCCGTCGTAGGCGCGGCCGATCACGCCCCCCAGGAGGCCGGAGCCGGTGGTGGTGACGAAGCCGAACGCCGCCGCCCCGGTCCCCGCGATGCGCCCCAACGGCTCCATGGCGGTGGCATTAAAATTGGGGCCAACCAGCCCGAAGCACATGAAGGCGAGGATCAAGGTCGGGTAGAAGATGGAAAGCCGGTCGCCGAAGACCAAGGTCAAGACGAGCCCCACGCTGACGATGACCACGAACGCGACCAGGGCCCCATGACTGAGGGGGCGGGTCCCGATGTCCAGCACCAGCCGCGCGTTGATGAGATTGCTGACCGACATCGCGCCCGCGACGCCGGCAAACCACAGCGCGAAGGTATCGCCCTGATGAAACACGTCGCGGAAGATCTGGTCCGAGGTCGCGAGGAAACCGAACAGCGCGCCGAACACGCACCCCCCCGCCACCATGTACCCCATCGAGCGTCGATGCCGGATGACTTTCAGGTACGCCGCCGCCCGCTGACCAAGGGTCTGACCGCTGCGCTCGGCGGCGTCGGTCGACTCCGGCAGCCGCGCCGCGGTCCACACCAGCATCACCGTCCCGCTCAACGCGAGCGCGCCGAAGCACCACCGCCAGGGGCCGACGAATAGGATGAGCTGGCCAAGACCCGGGGCCAGGATCGGCACCACCATGAACACGGTCATGACCAGCGACATGATCCGGGCCATCGCTGGTCCCGCGGTGGCGTCCCGAACCACCGCGACCGCGACCACCCGGCACCCGGCGGCAAAAACGCCTTGCGCGAAGCGCGCGGCCAACAGCAGATCGAAGCGATAGGCCCACACGCATACGATGCCGGTGAGGATGTAGCCCCCAAGGGCCACGAATAGGGTCGGTCGCCGCCCGAAGCGGTCCGCGACCGGGCCAAAGAACAGCTGCGGCGCGCCGAAACCGAGCACGTAGACGATGATCACCAGCTGCCGATCGTTGGCCTGGGCGACGCCGAGGTCCGCCGCGATCGCCCCCAGCGCGGGCAGCATGATGTCGACCGCGAGCGCATTGAGCGCCATCAGCCCCGCGACCATGACCACGAACTCCGCGGTGGGAAGGCCGAGACTCGACGGCTCCCGTCGACCCGACGCCGATGGACGAGCGGGGTCGGGGCTCCGATCGGCCATCGGGGAAGAGCTGGTCATAAGCGGTGGGGGCGCCGAGCGGCCTGGGCAATCTCGCCGGCACCGATGGCCCTGGCAACACCTTTCGGCGGCCGACCGCGCTTACGGTTCGATGGATCGGGACCGATGAATCCGAAACAGCTGCTGGCGACGATCGTCGCTCCAGGTGTACAGCGCAAAGCGGTCGATGCGCGCCCGCGCTTCGACGCGCAGCGCATCGACCCACCCTACAGCCGCCGCCCGCTGCGCCGGCGATGCGGACCGCTGAATGCGCGCCAGCGTCACATGAGGAAGCGGTGGCCGCTTGTCGGGCCCCAGCAGCCCCGCTTCGACGAGCTGGGCCCGGTGGGCGGTCATCGATGCGGCCAAGGTCGGCGCGTTATCGGCTACGATCGCGCTGATCGCGGTCGGATTCCGCCCCCCCAGCAGTCGCACGTCGCCGAGGCTGACCTCGACCACCGGACCGGGGTCCGCGCTGGTCATGGTCCACGCCCGCTCGGCCGTCGCCTCGTCGACCGAGCCCAGAAACACGGAGGTCACATGAAGGTCGGTGGGGGCGAATCGGCGCACTTTCTCGGGTACGTGGTCGAGAACGATGGCGGCGTCGAAGGGCCAACCGATGAACCAGTTCGGTGCCGTCACCGGCCAACAGTGAATCGCAGCGGGGGAAAAAAAAGAAGCCGGCCGCGCGAACACGCGACCGGCTTCGTGACCGCTCGATGGACGCGGCTTCAGGAGGCTATCAGAAGCCGCCCATGCCGCCCATGCCGCCCATGCCGCCCATGTCGGGGGCGCCGCCGGCGGCCTTGTCGTCGTCCTTCGGCTTCTCGGCGACCATCGCCTCGGTGGTCAGGAGCAGCCCGGAGACCGACGACGCGTTCTCGAGGGCGGTGCGCACGACCTTCGTCGGGTCGATGACGCCGGCTCCGACCAGGTCTTCGTAGACCTCGGTCGCGGCGTTGAAGCCGAACGCGCCCTTGCCCTGAACGACCTTGTCCAGAACCACCGAGCCCTCCTGGCCGGCGTTGCGCACGATCTGGCGGAGCGGCTCTTCGCAGGCCCGCCACAGCAGCTTGATGCCCGCCCGCTGGCTGTCGGTCTTGGCGTCGAGCTTCTCGAGGATCTGTCGAGCCCGAACGAGGGCGACGCCGCCACCGGGGACGATGCCTTCCTCACGCGCGGCGCGAGTGGCGTGCATCGCGTCCTCGACGCGCGCCTTCTTCTCCTTCATCTCGACCTCGGTCGCGGCGCCGACGTTGATCACCGCCACCCCGCCGACCAGCTTCGCGAGCCGCTCCTGGAGCTTCTCGCGGTCGTAGTCGGAGGAGGTCTCGTCGATCTGGGCCTTGATCTGGTTGATCCGGGCCTTGATGTCCTCGTCGGAACCATCGCCGTCGACCACCGTGGTGTTGTCCTTGTCGATGGTGATCCGCTTCGCGGAGCCGAGGTCCTTGAGGGTGATGTTCTCGAGCTTGATGCCGAGGTCCTCGCTGACGACCTGGCCACCGGTCAGGATCGCGATGTCCTGCAGCATGGCCTTACGGCGATCGCCGAAGCCCGGCGCCTTCACCGCGGCGACCTGGAGGGTGCCGCGCAGCTTGTTGACGACCAGCGTGGCCAGCGCCTCACCGTCGACGTCCTCGGCGATGATCAGCAGCGGCCGACCGGCCTTCGCGACCTGCTCCAGGATGGGCAGGAGGTCCTTCATCGCGCTGATCTTCTTCTCGTTGAGCAGGATGTAGGGGTTCTCGAGGATCGCCTCCATCCGGTCGCCGTCGGTCACGAAGTACGGGGACAGATAGCCGCGGTCGAACTGCATGCCCTCGACGAAGTCGAGCGTGGTCTCGAGGCTCTTGGCCTCTTCGACGGTGATCACGCCGTCTTTGCCGACCTTGTCCATCGCCTCGGCGATGATGTCGCCGATGGTCTGGTCACCGTTGGCGCTGATGGTGCCGACGGAGGCGATGTCCTTCTTGGTCTTGCAGTCGACGGCCTGCTTGTGAAGCGCGTCGATCACCTTGATCATCGCGGCCTCGATGCCTCGCTTGAGGTCCATCGGGTCGTGACCAGCGGCCACCAGCTTCATGCCCTCGGTGAAGATCGACTGGGCAAGGACGGTCGCCGTGGTGGTGCCGTCGCCCGCCTTGTCGGAGGTCTTGCTCGCGACCTCCTTCACCATCTGGGCGCCCATGTTCTCGAACTTGTTCTCCAGCTCGATTTCCTTGGCGACCGAGACGCCGTCCTTGGTCACCAGAGGCGAACCGAAGGACTTCTCGATGACCACGTTGCGGCCCTTGGGGCCCAAGGTCACCTTGACGGCGTTGGCCAACGCGTTGACGCCGCGGGCGATCTCGGCCCGGGCGGTCTGCTCGAAATGAATCTCTTTCGCAGCCATTTGTGTTTACTCCTCGTGGGAAGATTGAAGGTTTGAGTCGATCTACTCGAGGACGCCGAGGACTTCGTCCTCGCGGAGGATCATGTGCTCCTCACCGTCGAGCTTGATCTCGGTGCCGCTGTACTTGCCGAACAGCACCTTGTCGCCGACCTTGACTTCAAGGTTGCGCACCTTGCCGTCTTCGAGGACCTTGCCGTTTCCGACGGCGATAACCTCGCCCTCGATCGGCTTCTCTTTGGCCGAGTCGGGGATGATAATCCCGCCCTTGGACATTTCTTCAGCGGCGACGCGCTTGACCAAGAGGCGATCGTAGAGCGGACGGAACTTCGTCATCTTTGAATCTCCATTCCTAAGACATTGGAATTAGGAAAATTTTCCCTTTCCGTTAGCCACCCAAAGGGGTCGGCTGCCAAAACGGTGCGCATCGTGTAGCCACACGATGCAGAACCGTCAAGACAAGAACGCGCCTTCGTTCGTATTCGAAATAACCCTGATGCGCCCGGGAGACGTCGACCCGTTGTCCCCCGCTTGACGGTCTTTGCGAGTGCCTATCGTGACCTCGACCGGGGCGGTTGAGACCGACCGACGGCGGCCGCAAAGCGAGCCTTTGTCGCCGGCTACCGGCCCCGAAACTGGAAAAGTTGAAGATCGCGGGCCCGTCCCGACGGCGCACTCGTGCGCCCGAGAGAGCCGCGCGATCATCGGACGGGAGGCTACGATGTTTCTGACTCGCTATAACCGACTCAACCGAAACGGGCTCGACGCCCCCTTCGCGCTCATGGACGAAGTCCGGCGGGAGTTCGACCGCCTGCTGGCCGACGGCCCGTTCCCCGCGAACGTCTCGGCGGGCTCCCCTCGGGGCGTCATCGATGAGACCGAGACCGGCTACGTGCTGCGGATGGAGGTCCCCGGCCTGACCGCCGACGGGCTGGAGATCCGAGTGGAGGACGGCGTTCTCCGACTGGCTGGTGAGCGCAAGGAAGAGGCCCCCAAAGGCTTCGAAGCTCGCCGTACGGAGCGCGTTCGGTTCCGGTTCGACCGCCGCCTCAAGCTGCCGGAAGGCGTCGACGTGGAGCGGATCGAGGCCGCGCTCAAGCACGGCGTTCTGACGGTCACGGTGCCGAAGTCCGACAAGGCCGCGCCGCGCACCATCGCCGTGAAGGCCAGCTGAGCCGGACCGAGAACCGCTTCAACGCTTTGGAGGTATTGCTATGAGCAACGCGATCGCCACCCATGACCGAAATGCCACCGAGCCCGCCCGCGCGTGGGCGACCCCGCCCGTCGACGTCTACGAGAACGACGAGGCGTTCCTCGTCCGTGCGGACCTTCCCGGCGTGACGTCGGAGAACGTCGACGTCCGATTCGAGCAGGGGAATCTGCGCATCGAGGCCAAACGGCCCGCAGACGGGTCTTCCGGGAGTAGAGGCTTCGATTTCCGTCGAGCCTTCAAGCTCACGGGCATCGACGAGACGCGGATCACCGCGGAGATGAAGGACGGGGTCCTGTCGCTGACCCTTCCCAAGGCGGAGAGCCTTCGCCCCCGCCAGATTCCCGTCAACGCCGGCTGATGCCGCCCCACGGTACGCGGCGGGCACACCGCCCCGCACCGTGACCCAATGCGCATGGTGCGCTGAACCGACGACAGGCAGGGCTTCGTTGACCGGGGCCCTGCCTGTTTCTATTTTAGGTCCCGACCTTGTTTTTACCCATCGGCGACTCGCCCAATCCAGAGCGCTTCACTCCGTGGGTGAACTACGGACTCATCGCGGCGAACGTCGTCGTCTTCTTCTTGACCTACATCCCCCTCGCCGACCTTCGCGCGGACGTCGTTCCGACCGAAGCGCTGCGGTGGCTCCGCCAGATCACCGCCGCCAACCCCGGCTACGTGCCCAGTCAGTATGACGTCTTCACTTACGTCAACGGCTACAAGCCGGGGGCACCCGAGATCCGCGATCTCTTCTCCGCCATGTTTCTGCACGCCGGCTGGGGCCACCTGCTCGGCAACATGCTCTTCTTGTGGATCTACGGTGACAACGTCGAGCATCGCCTGGGGCGGATGAAGTATCTGTTCGTCTACCTGCTGACGGGCGTCGCGGCGACGATGGGCTTCGCGCTCCTCAACGTGGGTTCAACCGTCCCGATGATCGGGGCCTCGGGCGCGATCTCCGGCGTGTTGGGGATGTACTTCATCATGTTCCCCCACAACGTGGTGAAGGTCTTCACGTTCTTCTTTCCTTTCATCTTCGGCGTCTATCCGTTCAACGCCCGCCTGGTGCTCGGGTTCTACATCGTGGTCCAGAACATCTTTCCCGCCGTCTTTGCCGCCGGCCAGGGCGGCGGCGGCGTTGCCTACGGCGCCCACATCGGCGGCTTCGTGGCCGGGGTCATCGTGGCCTTGATCGCCGAGCGATTGACCGGCGCGGTTCCGAGAGCGGCCATGCCCGGCCTCGGAACCCAACGCGGACCGGTCCGCGCTCGGCCGGGACCCCAGGCCGTTTCTTGGGGAACCACCGAAGATGGGTTTCGAGAGGCGGTCGCCGGCGGCGATCGATCCACCGCCTTTCGTCATCTCTTGGAGATGTCCACCCTCGACGTCGCGGAAAGGATGCCCGGCGAGGCCCTGGTCGTCGCCCGGTGGTTGGCCGAAGAAGACCGGCTCATCCAGGCGTCCGAGATGGTCCGGCGGGTGCTGCGAATCCATCGGCCGCCGACCATCGACCAGGCCGAGGTCTACTACACGATGGGGGTCATCCGGCTCAAACAGGGCCAGCCCACCAGCGCCTATCAACACTTCATGGATGCCCTGGACTTCGGTCCTCGCCCCGAAACCGAAGAGCGCATTCGAAAAGCGTTAACGTCCATCAACGTCTACCGGCGCCCCAACTGATTTCGGGCGTTCCAGCCGGGCGGCCGAGGCGTGCGGATCGGGCGCCGATCCGATAGCGTTTTGTCGTGCAGCAACGGATCAACTTCCCCAGCGCTCAGGGCCATCAGCTCGCCGCCCGGATCGAAATGCCCGACCGGACGCCGCGCGCCTACGCGCTGTTCGCCCACTGCTTTACGTGCTCCAAGGACATCGCGGCCGCGTCTCGCATCGCGCGCGCCCTCCGAGACGACGGCGTGGCGGTGGTCCGTTTCGATTTCACGGGCCTCGGAAACAGTGAAGGCGACTTCGCCAACACCAACTTCTCGTCGAACGTGGGCGACCTCGTTGCCGCCGCCCAGTACATGCGCGAAAACCTTCAGGCTCCCGGTCTCCTGATCGGCCACAGCCTCGGCGGGGCCGCGGTCCTCGCTGCCGCGCCCCAGATTCCCGAATGCAAGGCGGTGGTCACCATCGGGGCCCCGGCCGACCCCGCCCACGTCCAACACCTCCTGTCGTGCTCGATCGACGCCATCGAGGCCGACGGCTCGGCCGAGGTCACCCTCAGCGGCCGAACGTTCACCATCAAGAAGCAGTTCCTCGACGATCTGCGGGCCCAGCAGCAAGACCGGGCCATCGCCCGCCTGCGTCGCGCGCTGCTGATCTTCCACGCCCCCCAAGACGAGCTGGTGAACATCGACCAGGCCCGACTCATTTACGATCAGGCGAAACACCCCAAGAGCTTCGTCAGCCTCGACGGCGCCGACCACCTTCTCACCAACAAGCGAGACTCGGCGTACGTCGCCCGAACCATCGCCGCCTGGGCCGAACGGTACGTCCCCGACCTCCATCCTACGGCCGACGCCCCGCCGGACCAGCCCGCCGGCGAGGTCGTGGTCGAGACCAAAGAAGGCAAGTTCGCCCAGTGGGTGACGGCGGGCGGACATCACTGGGTCGCGGACGAGCCCCGCAACATCGGCGGGGACAACACCGGGCCGTCCCCGTACGACATGCTTCTCGGCGCCCTGGGGGCGTGCACGACCATGACCCTCCAGATGTACGCCCGTCGCAAGGGATGGCCGCTGGAGCGAGTCAAGGTTCATCTCACCCACGAGCGCCTCTACGCGGAGGATTGCGCCGAGTGTGAAGCGACGGAGGGCAAGGTCGAGCGCATCACCCGCACCATCGGCCTCGAAGGGCCGCTCGACGACCAGCAGCGGGCCCGAATCATGGAGATCGCGGACCGCTGCCCGGTCCACCGGACCCTCGAGGGCCGGCCGACGATCGTAACAAAGAGCGCGTAGACGGCATTCTGAACGGACGGAAACGGTCCGACCATGCTAGCGGTGTGAACGGAATGTTGGTGTGCCCGAAATGCGGGTCGACGTACACCCGGGAGCAGGAACACTGCGGCCTCGACGGAGCAAAGCTGGTCCAGAGCGATGCCGACCCGATGCTGGGAAAGACCATCGACAAGTACCGCATCGATGCGCGCCTCGGATCCGGCGGCATGGCCACCGTGTATCGGGCCCGGCATCAGTTCCTGGAGAAGGACTACGCGGTCAAGGTTCTCCACGGCCAGATCGCCGCCGACCACACGATGTCCAAGCGCTTCCAGCGGGAAGCCAAGACCCTCGGCCAGATCAAGCATCCCAACGTGGTCTCCGTCGACAACTTCGACGCGACCCCGGCCGGGCTGCTGTACATGGTGATGGAGTTCGTCGACGGCCCCACTCTCGCCCAGGTGTTGAAGGCTGAAGGCGCCCTGCCCCCCGCTCGCGCGGCGGACATCGTCCGTCAGATCGCCACCGGCCTTCAGGCCGCCCACCGCAAAGGCTTCGTCCACCGAGACCTCAAGCCCGGCAACGTCATGCTTCTTCAGGACGAGGTCGAGGGCGAGATGGTGAAGCTGATGGACTTCGGTCTCGTTCGGATCGTGACCCCCGACGCGACCGATACCCAACTCACTCAGGATGGTCAGTTCTTCGGCACGCCCATGTACATGGCCCCCGAACAGATCACCGGCAACGAAGTGAGCCCGGCGACGGATCTGTACGCGCTGGGGGTCATGCTCTACCAGATGCTGACCGGGCGTCCGCCCTTCATGGGCGACATCAAAAAGCTCGCGTTCCAGCACGTCCAGACCGCACCCCCGAAACTCCCGTCGCCCTTCGGGGGGCTCAGCGACATCAGCCGCCGGCTGATGGCCAAGAACCCGGCCGAGCGACCGAAGGAGGCCGCCCACGTCATCGCGCAGCTCGACGAGCTGGCGTTGACGCCGGTCTCCCGACCGCCGCGTCGAGTCCCGAGCCCGGCCAGCCAAAGCCTCGACCTCAACCCGACGCTGAGCGGCCAAGCGAACAACCAGGTTCTCAGCCGCCCGATCCTCCAGGAGGAGCGAGCGTTTCGAACCACCCACGAAGCCGACGTGGAGGGCCTCCGCAGTTCGATCGACGCCGCCCTCGGCCGGCGGGGCCGCTACGGGCGTGGCCTGCTGGTCCTCCTGCTACTCCTCGTCGGCGCCGCGGGCGGGGTCTACGTCGCGAACGGCTATCAGCTGGACGTCGACGCGATCCGCACCGCGCTGCCGGGCGCCACCGAGCCGGCCGACGACGTCGACGATGCCGGGACCCCATCCGAACGCCCGACCGAACCCAGCGACCCGACTTCGTCGTCGGCGAACACCGCCGAGCGGGGCTGGATCGCCGACGCTCCCAATGAAGACCGGAAGACCGCGGACCCCCGGGGCCGCCAACGTGCGAAGACCGAAACGCGATCCGCTCCCCGCGGGCAGCGTTCGTCCCGCTCGACCCGAGGGCGATCCGCAGCGCCACCGCATACAGCTTCGGCCGACGCCGGCGTCGCTGATCCCCCCTCTGAACGGGCCGGGGTTCCGCCGGCGACCGCCGAATCTGGTCCGCCCGCCTCGGGCAAAGACGCACCGGACGCCGCGGTCTTCACCGAGCCCTTGCGCCGGTTCCCCGACCTCGATCAGGCCCTCGACGAGGCGCTGGCCACGCGCGGTCTGTCGTTTGACGACCTCCTCGACGCCGCCCCCGAGCCGGCGGAGAAATGGCTGCGGCTGCGGGAGATGGACGAGGACGATAGGCGCCCTCCGCGCGAGCGAATCAATCGTCTCCACCGCCGGCTCGATGGCGCGATCAACACGCTGGAGATCGACGATGCGGTGCTGGAACGAAAGCTCGAGCGCGCTGACCGCGACCTGAGAGTCCTCAAGATCGACTCGAGCCTTCCCGCCGCGAGGCAAGCTGAGCTGCGAGAACAGCTCGGCGCGGCGCGGCGCGCCACCCGCCGCCGACCTCGGACCGAGAGTCCGGTCGCGCTCGCGCAGCGGATCACCGCCGTCGAGCGAGCGATCGCGGCCGCCAGCGAATACGCCGAGACCGGCGATCCCGGACCCGCCGAAGCCGCCCCGCCGGCCCCGGCCCCGCCTCCGCCCCCCTCCCCCGCGGATCCTCCATCCAGCCCGGACGGCGCCGACCCGACCCCCGCCACGAGCACCACCGCCGCGACCTCCACCTCTTCGCGCGCTGCGCCATCCCGCTGACCACGCTCAACAACGAGACGACGGTCATCCAAACCGGGGTTGAATCCGACCCCGGTTGGTGGCACCCCCGGTAGTGATGAATCAGGGGCCCAAGCACGGCGACCACATCCGACGCGTTGGCATGATCTTCTCGGGCGGTCCGGCGCCGGCGGCCAACGCGGTCATCTCGGCGGCAGCGATCTCCTTTCTCGAGGACCAACGGTCCGTAATCGGGTTCTTTCACGGATACTCGAACCTGCAAGACTACCATCCCGTCAGCCACCGACTACTGCCCGACAAGCACTACCGCGTCTTTCAAGACCGCGACGTGCGGGGCATTCGCAATACCCGCGGCATCCTGATCGGAACCGCTCGCGCGAATCCTGGCAAAGGCATCGAGACCCCCGCCGACCTCGACGACGGTGCGAAGGTCGCCCGGCTCGCCAACGTGTACAACGCCCTCGTCGACCTCGAGATCGACGCGCTGATCTCGATCGGCGGCGACGACACCCTCAAGACCGCGAACTTCCTGTTCGAGTTTCAAAAGCGACTGCCCGAGGCGGCGCGGCGAGTCCAGGTCGTCCACGTCCCCAAGACCATCGACAACGACTACCGAGGCATCGACTTCACGTTCGGCTTCTTTACCGCCGTCGACGTCATGGCCAAGGAGCTCGAGAATCTCCGCGCCGACGCCATTGCGACCAGCGGCTATTTCATCGTTGAGACCATGGGCCGCAAGGCGGGTTGGCTGAGCTACGGCGTCGGGATCGCCGGGGAAGCGAACCTGGTCATCGCCATCGAGGACATCGACGAATCACTCACCTCCGACGAGGTCTACACCGACCCGGAGACCGGAGAGACAAAGACCCGCCAGGCGTTGGACATCAATAAGCTCGCCGACCGTATCGTCAGCCTCATCAGGATGCGCGAAGAGCGCGACGACAAACACTACGGCACCATCGTCCTCGCCGAGGGCATCTCCGAAATGCTCCCCAACGACTTCATCGAGAACCTACCCCGCGACGAACACGGCCACATCGGCCTCGGTCGCATCGACCTCGGCAAGGTCGTGGCGGCGGTGGTCACCGAGCGCTATCACGCCCGCATGGGCAAGAAGAAGAAGGTGACCGGCATTCAGCTGGGCTACGAGTCTCGATGCTCGCCGGCCCACGCTTTCGACGTGATGCTCGGCAGCCAGCTGGGCATCGGCGCCTACCGCGCCCTGGTCGAGGAAGGCCTCGACGCCCACATGGTGTCGACGCGCGGCCAGCTCGACCTGACCTACGTTCCTTTCTCCGAGCTGGTGAATCCCGACAGCCTCCGCACCGAGGTTCGGTTCATCAATCGAGGCAGCGATTTTCACCGCCTCGCCCGGTTCCTGGAAACCCGGACCGATCGGCTCACCGATTGGTCGCCCGGCCGACGCCGCGAAGAAGCAGGAGAGCCAGTGCAATAAGGACCCAGGCCAGCGCGGCGGCGGCTCCGCCCTCGCCGCGCGCCCCCTTCCCGCGCCGCGGCTCCCGGTACGACGAGCATCCCCACGCCTCGTTCGATACGTAGGGCTCGTCTTGATCCGGAAGCCCGAAGCACGGAATGGTGGGCTCGCCGGCCGGGTACAGGGTACACAGGCCCGCTCGGTCATCCTCTTCGAGGGTCCGAAGCGCGTCTTCACAGACGCCGAGAATGGGAAACATCGTGGGCATCGACCCGCCCGGCGGAAGGTTGGCGAGCAGATCGTCGCAGGTCGGAACGGGACACTCGGTCACCCCCGCCGCAAGTTCGCAAGGGTGAGCGAGACCCACGAAGTGTCCGGCCTCGTGGGTCAGGACCGACTCCAGATCGAAGGCCGTCGCGCATTCCTGGGTGCGAATGTCCGTGAACTCCAAAAACTCTTCGTTGATCTCGATCCGCGCCCCCAGGATCTTTCCGCTGGTCGTCGAGAACGACACCACGGTCACCGCGGCCGCGGACGGATCGCGGCCGCCGTCCTGCCATCCCCTCGGGATGGTGACGACCTCATTGACGCTTTCGTCCCTCACGTTGCTGGCGATCGCGCCGGCCGAAACCACCTCGAGGTCGGAGCAGTCAACGTCATTCCAGCGCGCGAAGGCCCGGATCACCACTCGCTCCAGCGCGTCGGGGGTGACCCCGGAGCCATTGGGTACACGAACGATGTAGGGGACGACGCGGCTCGGCCACGCCACGTTCACATAGCAGCGGCCGGCGGGCGTACATTGAAACGCGGACGCGACACGAGGCGCGCCGACGCCCAAGAGCACCAGGAGCGCGGCCAGACCCGCCGCGGACCGTCGATGATCATCGGTGCCAAGATGAGCCGCGCGGCAACGCACGGCGTGAGCAGTGCGCACGCGCACGTCTCGAACCCGGGGGGTCACGGGACAACAGTAGCAGCGTTGTGCCCGCTTGCCCCTACCCCGATTGTCCCGCTATCAGGCGGCGATGGCGCCGCGCGATTTTGCCGGCCGAGTGGCCGACCTCCTCGAACTGCCTGAACCCGGCGTCGCCGCGGCGCTCCGGCTCCTGGACGACGGCAATACCGTCCCGTTCATCGCGCGCTACCGAAAAGAAGCCACCGGCGCCCTCGACGAGGTTCAAGTCCGGGCGGTGCAGGCGCAAGGGCAAGCGCTGGCCGAGCTCGAATCCCGGCGCCAGACGATCCTGAGCAGCATCGAGGGCCAAGGAAAGCTCACCGACGCCCTCGCCGAGAAGATCCGAGCCGCGCCATCCCGTCAGATCCTCGAGGACCTCTATTTACCGTATCGACCGAAGCGCAAGACACGAGCCTCGATCGCCAAGGAGCGAGGGCTCGAGCCCCTCGCGGTGCGCATCATGGCTCAGCCGCGCGACGGCGCCCCCACCGCCGACGCGAAGGGGTTTGTGGGCCCCGAGGTCCCCGACGCGGAGGCCGCCCTCGCGGGGGCCCGGGACATCGTCGCGGAAGCGATCACCGAGCGCTTCCAGCTGCGCGCCACCGCCCGGAAGCTGTTGTTCAAGACCGGAACGCTGACGTCGAAACCGGTATCGAAAGCCAAAGCCGATGACAGCAGCAAGTTCAAGGACTACTTCGATTTTGAAGCTCGTCTGACCAAGATGCCCGCCCATCGCTATCTGGCCCTCTGCCGGGGCGAAACAGAGAAGGTCCTACGGGTCGGTGTCAGCGCTGACGAGGATGGAATCGTCAGCGAAGCGGAGCGGGCGATGGGGCTCGATCGTCGTTCACCATGGGCGGAGCAGCTGCATCTGGCCGCCCGCGATGGCGTTCATCGCCTGTTGATGCCGAGCTTGGTCAACGAGCTGCGAAGCGCGCTGAAAGCCCGCGCCGATCACGACGCGGTCGATGTGTTCGCCGATAACCTCAAGAACCTTCTCATGGCCGCACCCTTCGGATCCCGCCCCGTCATCGGCATCGATCCGGGCATCCGAACCGGTCATAAGCTCGCCGCTGTCGACGCTACCGGTCGACCGATGGGCCACACCGTGGTGTACGTAAGGAAGCCCACCGAGGAGGCGAAGGCCGCCGAAGCGCTGATCAGATTCGTGCGCCAGCATCGACCGGACGCCATCGCGGTCGGCAACGGCACCGGCGGACGAGAGGCCGAACGCTTCGCCAACAAGGCCCTCGAGGCGGCGGGGCTCACGGAATCGGTCCTCGTCGTTTCGGTCAACGAAGCGGGGGCGAGCGTCTACTCGGCGTCCGACGAAGCTCGCCGCGAGCTGCCCGACCTCGACCTCACCGTGCGGGGGGCCATCTCTATCGCCCGCCGGCTGCAGGATCCGCTGGCGGAGCTGGTCAAGATCGACCCGAAGTCCATCGGGGTCGGGCAATACCAACACGACGTCCATCAGCCCCTGCTGCAGGCCAAGCTGCAGGAGGTCGTGGAAAGCTGCGTACACGAGGTCGGCGTAGATCTGAACACCGCGAGTCCGGCCCTACTGCGGCATGTCTCCGGCATCGGGCCGAAGCTCGCGGAGCGGGTGGTCGAGCATCGCCACCGCAAGGGGGCCTTCAAGCGTCGAAACGAGCTGACGAAGGTGCCGGGGCTCGGGCCTCGCGCCTTCGAGCAGGCGGCGGGCTTTCTGCGCGTCGTGGGGGGCGCCGACCCCCTCGACGGATCCGCGGTCCACCCTGAACGCTACGCCCTGGTCGCCCGCATCGCCCAAGACGTGGGGATGCCCATCGATAAGCTGGTGGGCAATGCGGAAGCGATCGACGGTATCGACTGGGTTCGTTATCAAGGCGACAACGTCGGCGCCGCGACCCTCTCGGACATCGCCGCCGAGCTCAAGAAACCCGGCCGGGATCCCCGCAACACCTTCGAGCCTCCGGCGTTCGCGGACGGCATCGACACGCTGGAAGACGTATCGAAAGGCATGCGCCTCGAGGGCGTGGTCACCAACGTCACCAAGTTCGGCGCCTTCGTCGACGTCGGCGTTCACCAGGACGGACTGGTGCACATCTCCGAGATGGCCGACCGATTCGTCAGCGACCCGTCGGAGGTGGTTCGGGTCGGGGACCGGGTGACGGTGACCGTGCTCGACATCGACCTCGCCCGCCGACGGCTGAGTCTCAGCCTGCGCGCTTGATTATTCCGCCCCGGAAACCTAGAGCCTCCGCGTGAGCCCATTCACCTACACGACGCTTCACGTCGCCGGCATCATGCTCATGTTCACCGCCATCGGCGGCCTGGCCGTGCTGGCCGCCGCCGCGGGCACGGAAACGGACGCCAAACCGATTCGGCGCTATTTGACCATCGTCCATGGGGTTGCCCTCGTCGTGATCCTCGTCGCGGGATTCGGCCTCATGGCCAAGAAGCTGGCCATCGGCGGTCCGGGCGAATGGCCGGTGTGGCTGTGGATCAAACTCGTCCTGTGGTTCGTTCTCGGAGGCTCGACGGTATTGCTCCGCCGACAGCCCGGACTCATGCGATCGATGGTGATTGTCCTCCCCGGACTGGGGTTAGTGGCCACCTATCTCGCGCTGTACAAGCCGCTCTGAGACGCCCTTTTCGTAACGAAAGCGAACAAGCCGGCGCGAAAGCGATCGCTTTTCGATCGTTGCCCACCGCCGGTCAGCGGTACGTCAACAAACTTTTGGCCGCCATCGTAATAGTTGCCGACGTTAATACGTTTGAAGCTTGGACGCCGGAGCTCGCCTGCTATGTTTCATTTCGCCGTGAGTAACGCGAACGTGCCGACAACGACCGCCATCGCGACGGTACTCGCCGTCGTGTGCACGACGGCTGTCGGCGGTTGCGACAACGGTGAGCTCGGCGGCGGCCGATCGCTGATCGTCCCCGACGCCGGCGAGGTCGTCCCCGACGCGGGCGGGGCGGGGATCAGCCCCTTTGCGAACGCGACGGTCGGGCGCAGCTGTCTGACCGGCGCCGACGAACCGTACATCGTTCTCAGCTCGAGCCCCGCGGCGTGCGACACTCACGCCGCGATCATCGAAGGCGCGGTCGACAACTCCGCCGTCGCCCTTCTCCCTGCGACCACCGGAACGTTCACCACCAACGCTACCGTGTGCCTCGGCGCGAGCGGATGCCAGACCATCCCCGTTACGTTCGTTGTCAACTTCTGGAACGAAGGCATCAACGCCGGCGGAACGTACGCGCTCGACCTGCCGGGCTCGGGTCCGATCGAAGGCGTCTTCAACGCCGCGTGGTGCGCGTACGATCAGTTCCTGAACACCCCGTTGGCCTTGGCAAGCGGCCTTGCCGCGACCGACGTCAAAGTTCTGCAGGGAACGACCGTGACCATCGCCAGCGCCGGCGTGCCGGTGGCCGGCAACCTCCGCAATGCGCCGGTCGTGGAGTCGAGACCCGGCTTGCTCCGGGTCTTCGTCGAGCCTCTGCCCACGTATACCTCTCGCAACATTATCGCTCGCCTCACCATGCAGACGCCGGGCGTACCGGCCGAGGTCCTCGAACAGAGCCGGCGAGTCACCGCCGCGTCGGCCGAAAACGACCTCAACACGACCTTCAATTTCGATCTCGACGCCGAGACGATGTCCAGCGACCTGCAGTGGAAGGTCGCCCTGCACGAGGGCACGGCGTGCTCGACCGGGGACACGGCGTTAGCCCAAGTCCCGCGTGATGGTTCGCTGACCGACATGGCGGCGCAAACGATGGGCGACGTCTTTAACGTGGTCCTGGTGCCGGTTCGCTACACCGCCGACGGCTCCAACCGCCTGCCGGACATGTCCCCCGAACAGATCGCCCTGTACCGAGACTTGATGTACGCCCAGTACCCGATCTCGAACCTCAACCTCACGGTTCGGCCGGCGCCGTTGACCTACGATCAAGAGATCCTTCCTCGGTCCGATGCGGACTGGAGCGAGTTCCTAGAAACGATCTGGGCCCTGCGCGACAGCGATGGGGTGCCCCCCAACACCTTCTACTACGGGCTCGTGACGCCTGAGGAATCGGTCTTCGACTTCTGTGGCCAAGGGTGCATCGCGGGCGTGGGGGCGGTGCCTCCGCTGAACCAGGACTACTTCCGCGGCGCGGTGGGCCTCGGCTACACCGGGCGCAACAGCGCCGAGACCTTCACCCATGAGATCGGACACACGACCGGTCGCGAGCACTCCCCGTGCTCGGACTTCGGCGACATCGCGCAGGTCGACGACAACTACCCTCACGAGGAGGCGCGACTCGGCCCCTTCGGTTACAACATCCTGACCGAGACCCTGTTCGACCCCAGCGTATTCCGGGACATCATGAGCTACTGCAATCCGCAGTGGGTCAGCGACTACACTTATCGAAACGTCTTCAACCGCATCCGGGCCGTGAACAGCGCGCCGGCGTTCTCCGGCTTGTCGCGACAATTCGTACGGATCGCCATCTCCACCGCCAACGAGGTCCGATGGGGCCGCCACCGCTCGATCGCGGTCGCGATGGCCGATCCGGTGGCCGTGACATTCGAGGACGCAGCGGGCCACGTGGTGGCCACGGAGACCGCGGACACCATCTACCTCAACGACGTCGAGGCGGTGATGTACCTGGTCCCCGACGTGTCGCCGGAACACGCAGTGCAGGTTCGCTTGCCGACGGGTCAGACCCTCGCCCTGTAGCCGCGGGCCGACAACGCGCTATAGTCGCGTCATGTCTGCCGACCTAACCGCCGAAAAAGCCGCCGCCGCTCGCGCTGCCCTCGACCACATCGAGCCCGACATGCGGCTCGGCCTGGGGACCGGCTCCACGGCCGAGATCTTGATCCGGCTGCTAACCGAGCGGGTCCAGGCGGGGCTGACGGTCCAGGCGGTGGTCCCGACCTCCAACAAGACCGAGCGACTCGCGGTCGCGGCGGGCCTGCCGCTGAAGAGTCTCGATGAGGTCGACGGGCTCGACGTGTGTCTGGACGGCGCAGACGAGGTGGATCCGGCGTTCAACCTCATCAAGGGCGGAGGCGGCGCCCACCTCCGGGAAAAGGTGGTCGCCGCGGCCAGCGTGAAGCGCGTGATCATGGTGGACAGCTCCAAACCGGTCGCCCAGCTGGGAAAGTTCAAGCTCCCGGTGGAGGTGATTCCCTTCGCCGCCGCGGTCGTGGCCCGCGCCATCGATCGGATCGGCGGCCGGCCCGAACGCCGAAATCGCGACCACGCGCCGTTCGTCACCGACGAGGGCAACCACATCTTCGACTGCGACTTCGGCCTCATCAAGGATCCGCCGAGCCTGGCCGCGGTGCTGTCGAACCTCCCCGGCGTCGTGGAGCACGGCCTGTTCTGCGGCATGACCGAGGTGGTCATCGTGGGTCACGCCGACGGCGTAGACGTCCGCCGCGCCCCTTGACCCCAGCGCGGCGGGGCTCGCGCCGCCTACGTCAACGGCAGAGTGCGTAGGGGGCGACCGGTGAGCTTGAGCATCGCGTTGGCCACCGCGGGCGCGACCGGGGGCACGCCCAGCTCGCCCACGCCGCCCACCGGGGCGGAGCTGGACACGATCTCGACCATGGTGTCCGGCGCGTCGCGCAGCCTCAGCAGTCGATAGTCGTGAAAGTTGCTCTCCTGCACCCCGCTCGCCCGCAGGCGGATCCGGCCGTACAGGGCCGCCGACAGGCCGAACACGATGCCCCCCTCGATCTGCGCCCGCACCCCATCGGGATTGATGGCGCGGCCGCAATCGATGGCACACGTCACGCGGTGAACCTGGGGCCGGCCGCGCTTGCGAGACACCTCCGCGACCTGGGCCACCACCGAACCCGCGAACCCGTACAGCGCCACGCCGTGGGCCCGGCCCTTACCCAGCCGCCGACCGTAACCCGCGGCCTTGGCGGCCGCGTCGAGGACCTGCAGATGTCGAGGCTGGGTCTGCAGCAGACTCCGCCGGTAAGCGACGGGATCCGTGCCCGCCCGGCGGGCAAGCTCGTCGATGAAGCCTTCGATCGCGAACGCGAGATGGCTGTGGGCCCCCGAGCGCCACGGCCCGGTCGTGACCGGGAGGGAGACGGCCGCGTGGCTGATGCGCCGATGGTCAATGCCGTAGGGCAGATCGAAGTCCGGCGGCCACCCCGGCCCTCGGCCGGCAACGCTGGCCACCGCCTGCGACCACGCCACGGGTCGCCCCCGCCGGTCGAGCGACGCCTGCAGCCGGTGAAAGGCCGCCGTTCGGTAGCCGCCACCGCGGAAGTCGTCGCTGCGGGCCCAGACGACCTGGACCGGACGACCGACGGTCTTCGAGAGCGCGACCGCTTCCACGGCCTCCTCGACGGTCGTGCGCCGTCCGAAGGAGCCCCCCACGGCCGCCGGGTGAATGGTCACCCGCGAGGGATCGAGTCCGGCCTGCGCGGCCACCGCGGCCCGGACCTGGCTCGGGTTTTGGCAGCCGATCCACACGTCGATCTCGTTGCGGCGATAGTGAGCCGTGCAGCTCAGGGGCTCGAGGGCGCCGTGGGCTAGGAACGGAACCGAGTAGTCGGCGGTGAACGTCCGCGACGAGCGGCTCACCGAGCGGAGGTTGCCGGACGCGACCACCACCTGGCCCGACTTGCTCGCCGTCCGCAGCCGCTCAATAACGTCCGCGTCGTCGATGCGCTCCCCGTTGGGGCGGGACCAGGTCACGTCGAGGGCGCGCCGCCCGGTCTCTGCGGCCCACGTGTGCTCGGCGATGACCGCAATTCCGAACGGCGACCGAACGACATCGATGACCCCGGGCACGGATCGGGCCGCGGTTCCGTCCCAGCGCTCCAGCTGGGCCCCAAACCACGGGGGCCGCGCGACCTGCGCGTACCGCATGTCGTCCACCCGAACGTCGAGCCCGTACTTCGTTCGGCCCCGGAGGGGATCCGTCGCGTTGGGCGTCGCCACGTCGGTGCCGGCCAGGGTGCGCTGACTCGGACGAAGCAGCATCGGCGCTCGGGGCGGCCGCTGGTGGCTGGCCCCTTCGGCGACCGCCCCGAACGGGACGCTTCGGTTGCTGTCACGATGGTGGATCCGTCCCTCGCGCGCCTCGCACTGCAGGGCGACGACCCCCCATACCGCCGCCGCCTCCTGGAGCAGCAACTGACGAGCGAGCGCGGCCATCCCTCGAAGCGACGCCTCGTTGTCTCGAATACTTCGGCTGCCATGGGTCGCGATCTCGCCGTGGACCGGATCCCCGACCGGCGGCGCGCGGACGATGACCTGATCCCACCGCGCCCGCAGCTCGTCGGCGAGGATCTGAGCCAAGGCGACCGACACGCCCTGCCCGAGCTCGACCTCCGGCACGGTCAGCGTGACTCGGTCGTCGGGGGACACGTGAACATAGACGTTGAGCGTCCCCGGCGGTCCCTTCGGCGGCACTGAGTGCTCCGTAGGGGATGTCACTACCGGCGGCAGTCGCGTCCCGAGCTGATACGTCAACATCAAGCCACCGGTCATCGCCGCGCCGCTGCCGAGGACAAACGTCCGTCGGCTGATGGGTTGGTCAAGGCTCACGGGAAGGTCTCCCCGCCGCCCGGTGAACGGCACGACGAATACGGCCATAGGTGCCGCACCGACATAGGTGGCCACTCAGAGCCGCGTCGATCTCCGCATCGGTGGGGGCCGGCGTGACCGCGAGAAGTGCCGCGGCGCCCATGATTTGTCCCGGCTGACAGTAGCCGCATTGCGCCGCCTTCTCTTCGACCCAAGCCCGCTCCAGCGGCGCTCGCTGGCGCTCAGGCAGGCCCTCGATCGTGACCACGGGTCGCGCGCCCACCCTCGAGATCGGCAGCTGACACGCGTACACGGCGCGTCCTCCGACATGCACGGTGCACGCCCGACACTGTCCGATACCGCATCCGTACTTGGTGCCGGTCAGTCCGAGCAGGTCTCGCAGCACCCACACCAAGGGCATGTCGGCCGGAGCATCGACGGAGCGGCGGCGACCATTCACCAGCAGATCGAAGCGCGGCACCCTCCGAGGAGACCGACTCCTTCGACGGTGGTCAATGCAAGGTCCGAGTATTGATTATGCGGGCCTATTCGCGACTATGGCGCCGTGGCGCACGATCCATGGAGACCGAACGCCGGCGCCGAGCGTGGGTCGGACGAAGACCCGGTCACCATCGTGGCCCGGGCTTCAGATCCCAATCGACTCACGGCGGAGGTCTCCCCCACCCATTTCGGCGCGAGCATCCTCATCCTGACCGGCGCGCAGGCGGGCCAGTCCGTGCCTATCGAGACGGAGACGACCCTCATCGGCCGCAACAAGGAGTGTCAGGTTCGCCTCGACGTGCCGGACGTCTCCCGCCGACACGCCAGCATCGTCCGCAATCGCTACGGGGAGTACGAGGTCGAGGATAACACCAGCCGAAACGGCGTCACCGTCAACGGCCACCGGGTGGAGCGGCAGCCGCTGCGGTACGGCGACCGGATCGGCATCGGACGGGAGGCCGTCCTTCTGTTCACCCACTATGACCAGCTGGGAGAGCTCCTGCTGCAGAGGCAGCGCATGGAGTCCATCGGGGCCCTCGCGGGGGGCGTTGCCCACGACTTCAACAACCTCCTCGGGGCGATCCTCGCCAACGTCAATGCGCTGATGGCCGACGCCACCCCCCGGCCCCCCCTCGACGTCGAGATCCTGGAAGACGTGCGGACGGCGGCCCTTCGGGCCAGCGAGCTCACAAATCAACTGCTCGCCTTCGCTCGACGCGGACAGTATGAGCAGCGACCGACCTCGGCGTTCAAGATCTGTCAGGAAGCCTTGCGGCTGGCGGCGCGTACTTTCGGCCCCGACATCGAGCTCGTCGACGAAGTCGACCCCAGTCTGGTCGTCCTCGGCGACCCTAGCCAGCTGCATCAGGTCATCATGAACCTCCTGATCAACGGTCGCGACGCGATGCCACACGGGGGGACGCTGACCATCACCGGCCGAGCGATCCAAGGGCGGGCGGTGGTCGGGCTCGAGTCCGGCCTCAGCTACGCCTCGATCCGGGTTCGAGACACCGGACCGGGGATGGATGCGGGGACCCAGCAGCGGGTGTTCGAACCGTTCTTCACCACCAAGGCGCTGGGGCAAGGGACGGGCCTCGGGCTCGCGACCGCGTACGGTATCGTCAAGAACCACGGCGGTGACATCCGGGTGGAGAGCCAGCTCGGGCAAGGCGCGTGCTTCAACGTGTACCTGCCGCTGCACTCCGGGCCGATGGACGAGGCGGCGGCGGGCCCCCAGCCGGCCGGGCTCGAGTACCGACCGCAGGACATCACGATCCTCATCGTCGACGACGACGTGCTGTTCATCCGCGCGTTGGAGCGAATGCTGTCGCAATCGGGATTTCGCCTGTACGTCGCGCAATCCGGCGAGGAGGCCCTCAGGATCCTGTCCGAGCGCCCGTTCGAGATCACGCTGGTGCTCCTCGACGTGCTGATGCCCCGAATGAGCGGCCAACAGGTCTTCGAGCGGGTCCGGGCGGTCGTTCCCGATCTCCCCGTCATCCTGATCTCGGGCTACGCGGACAGCGAGGCCGCCCACCGGATGCAGCGCAACGGCGCGGCGGGCTTCCTCCGCAAGCCGGTGGGCATCGAACGCCTGCTGCGGGCGATCGGCGACGCGCTCGCTCCCCAACGCGCAGCGGCGGTAACCCCCGCCCGGGCGTGGGACAACGAAACCAGCGCTTGAGCCCCGCCATCGATCTGCCGCCACCATCGACGACGACCAGATCGGGGCTGGACATTAGCCGATGGGTCCACGATGGAGGAAGGACATGGGAGACCTTCGCCAAGACCTCGAGGCGCTGGCTATGCTCCACGGCGTCGAGCTGTCGTACTACGACATCCGCGGGCGGCACTACGTAGCCTCGGACGAAGCATTACTCGCACTGCTGCCCAATCTCGGCGCTCCTTTGGAAGGGCCGGGTGACATCCACGAGGCTTTGCGGGCGCGCCAGCAAGAGATCGCCCACCGGGTGCTCGAGCCCGTGGTCGTGGTGTGGGACGACGCGCCTCACTTCGTGCCGCTCCGGATCCCGGCGCTCAGGAAGACCGGGCGCTATCGGATCGAGGTCTTGCTGGAGAACGGAACGGTCCGGGGCGTCGAAGGCCGTCTCGACGACCTCGACGTTCACGACGATTGGGAGGTCGAGGGTACCCACCATCTCGTGGTCCATCTCCCGCTCGGGCGCGCTCTTCCCCTCGGGTACCACCATGTACGGGTCGCGTTCGGGAGCACGGTGCAAGAAGCCCTGCTCATGTCCGCCCCTCGACACGCTTGGCTGCCCACCAAAGACCGGATGTGGGGCGTGTTTGCGCCCGCGTACGCCCTCAATGACGACCGCAGCATGGGGGCGGGCGGCCTACGAGAGCTCTCCCGGCTGGTGCGATGGGTCGGCGAAGCCGGTGGGGACTTTGTCGGGACCCTGCCCCTGATGTCCGCGTTCCTCGACGAGCCGTTCGAACCGAGCCCGTACGCGCCGGTCAGCCGACTGTTCTGGAACGAGCTGTTTGTCGACATCGCTCGCCTGCCCGAGCTGGCCCGCGACGAATCCGCCCGCCGTCGACTGGAGGGCCCGGAGATTTCGTCCGTCGCCCAGACGCTGAACCGGAATCCCCACGTCGACTACCGCGCGCAAGCCGAGCTGCAGCGCCGCGTGCTGTCGTCGCTCGCGGAAACCGCGTTTTCGGGGTCCAGCCGAGCAGAGCTGGAGCGATTCGCGGCCGGACACCCGCGCGCCCGCGACTATGCGATGTTCCGGGCGACCACCGAATCCCGGCGCGAGCCGTGGCACAGCTGGCCCGCCCCCCTGAGAGACGGCGACCTCACCGAGGTCGACTTCGAGCCTCAGGCCTACCGCTACCACCTGTACGTGCAGCTGCGGATGCAGCAACAGCTCGGCGCGCTCAGCAACGAGGTGCGGCAGCTCGGCGGCGGTCTATATCTCGATATGCCGCTCGGCGTCCACCCGGACGGCTACGACGCGTGGCGGGAGCGCGGCGCGTTTTTGGCCGACACCTCCGCTGGCGCCCCGCCCGATGATCTGTTCGTCGGGGGCCAAGACTGGGGCTTTCGGCCCCTCCACCCTGAACGCATCCGATTTCGGCGATACGAGTACGTGATCGCGTGCATCCGGCATCAGCTCAGCTGTGCCGGCGCCCTGCGGATCGACCATGTGATGGGCCTGCATCGCATCTTCTGCATTCCGAAAGGGATGGGCGGAGAAAACGGGGTCTACGTTCACTACCGCCCCGCGGAGCTCTACGCGATCCTGAACATAGAATCGCACCGCCATGAGAGCTTCCTCGTCGGCGAAGACCTGGGGACGGTGCCCAATGCGGTGCGCAACGCGATGGACGAGCACCACTTCCATCGAATGTACGTTGCCCAGTTCTCCCTTCGCGGCGACCCCAACCACGCCGTGGTCGATCCCCCCAAAACGGCCGCCGCCAGTATCAACACCCACGATACCCCGACGTTCGCGGCCTTCTGGGAAGGGCATGATATCGACGATCGTCTCTCCCTCAACCACCTGAGCGAACCGGAAGCCCCCAAGGAGCGGGAGGATCGCGCGGCTCTGCGCCACACGGTGATCCAGTACCTGCAGAACAAGGGCCTGCTCACCGAGCCACCGACCACCGACGCCGTCTTTCGAACCCTCGTGCGGCTCCTCGGCGCGAGCGAGGCCCGGCTGGTGCTGGTGAATCTCGAGGATCTGTGGGGCGAGCGCCGACCTCAGAACGTGCCAGGGACCACCATCGAGTCGCCCAACTGGCGACGGCGGGCCGCCCGCTCGATCGAACAGATCCTCTCCGACGCCGGCCTGACCGCCGTCCTTCACCAACTCGATCGAAGCCGCCGCAACGGCGACGGGTAGCCCGAGGAGGAATCAAACGATGGGCAAAGAATCACGAACCGCGGAGCTCGACGGCCGGTACGGCGCCCATCGCGTCGTTCAGAGCCTCGTCCGAGCGCCGGGCGCTTGGCTCGTCGAAGGTCAGGATGACGAAGGCGGGCGCTGCATACTCCAGCTCGCCCGGTGCAAGCCCGCCACCGATCCCGACGCCAAGCGCGACCGGACCGAGTACGTGGAGATGATCCAGGCCGCGACCCGAAGTCTCGGCGACGACCCGGACGTCGAGCTGTTGGCCCACGGCGCCGCCGAGGAACCCGACGGCAGCCTGATGCTTTACTGGGCGATGCCCTGGGTCGACGGCGCGGATAAGCTCGGTCGGGCCGACGTGGACGACCCGGGGTCGCTGATGGCCGTCGGCGCCTCGCTGCTGGGCCGAATCGCAGACCGCCACGACCGTGGCCGTATCTCCCCGACCCTCACCGAGCAGACCCTCGTCGTTCCGTCGGTCGACGCCATCGCGCTGGTGGGCCTACCTATCCATCTTCCCCCCGGCTGGCTGACCAGTGATCTGCCCTCCCCCCGGCTCGCCCCCGAAGAGCGGGAGCGCAGCGAGCCCCACTTCAGCGGCGATCTATGGCGGGTCGGGCGCGCGATCCGCGCCTTGGGCGCTCATCTTCTCGAT
>JANQQN010000230.1 GCA_028289325.1 Myxococcota bacterium
TTGTGAATCGGTCTCCGTGGCGGCCACGATCGACGGGCTGGAGCGTGGCCTCGACGGCATGACCGCAGCTTCACTCGGCGCAAGGCTCGGCGACAACCGGTACCGTCGATGTCCGACCTCGGCTCAGCTCGCCGGGGCGGAAAGGGTGAATCAGGGTTCGCCGGTCTAAGCAAGCCGTATCGGTGGATATGCCGCCCTCGGATCAAGAAGGCCCGCGTGCAGACCCCGAGCGGCGGTCTTGTGGCCGTCTCGCATCGAGTTGCGTGGCAGGGAAGGGAGCGGCGCTTGGGGGCGGGGGACCGAGAGGTTGACGCGCTCGCGTCGAACTGCAAAACGCGAGCTTGTGTGGGCCGTCGGATAGCGGCGGACGACGGGCCGGCGGCTTAGGTGGCGGTCGGCGGGCGGCGGAGCCAGACGGTTCGCGCGGGCAAGGTGATGGACGCGACTTCTTCGAACGGACTGAACCCGGCGGTGAATCTGCGTCGAGTCCGCACGGCGCTGATCGTCGCTCGCTTCGAAGGCGCGGCCCAGGCCGACATCGTCCTCGCGCCGCTGTGGGACGAACTGGCCGCGGTGTTGCAGCTATCGGACGACGAACGGGCCACGGTCCGGCGCGCGGGTCGCCGCCTGCTAGAGTCTGCCCGGCGACCGTGGCCCACCCGCGAGGCCAACATTCTCTTCGGGCTTCAGACCCTCGTTCTGTCCGAACATCAGGACGACCCTTACGACTACGTGGAGTGGCTGAGGTCGTTCGGTCGCGTCTCGTATCGGCGATCTCGCCCCCTCAAGCGAAAGGTGGAGAAGTTCCGTCGGCTCGCCGAGATCTCCGATCGCTTGCGGCGGGTCGCCCGCACCGACGAGGAGGTCAAGCTGGCTGAGCTTCTCGAACCCCATCGAGACCGGGTTCGGGACGAAGCGTTCGTCGAGATTCGGGAGCATCTCGAGGTGGTCCTCGATGGCATCGACATGGACGGGACCGTCGACGCGAAACAGCAGATCGTGGCCGCGCTCCTCGGCCGGATCGAACGCTGGGGCGGGACCGACTTTCTCGATGTTCGCGACGCCGTTGCGCGCTGCGACCTGAAGATGCACGACCTTCGCGCGGCGGAGCTTGTCGGCGAAGACGCGCTCCTCGAGGTCGACGCCGCGATCGCTCGGCGGTTGGACGGCGTTCATCACCGCGCGGAGGTCTATCTTCGTCTTCTCCACCGCCTGCAGAGTGTTCTTTTCGGCACGAGCGTGGGGCGCTTGCTGTCGCAGTATCTGCTTGGCCCCCTGGCGGTGAGCGCGATCTTACTATTCTTCGTCGAGTACATCGCGGAGCAGTTTTTTGCCGAACCCGCGGTCGCGACGTTGGTCAACGTGAGCGGATTGGCCGTCCTGCTCAGCCTGATGGTCAACGTGGGGCCGATCCGCCGCGCCATCGTGGACGTCGCACGGGGAATCGGTGGCTGGTTTAGCCGACGACGGGCCCAATCTGCGGCCGGCACATCCTGGCTGGGGCGAGCTTGGCGGAGCTTGCGGGCGTTGTATGCGGAGGTGGTTGAGAGCGTGATCACCTCCTTGTACGTCATCGACGACCAGCTTCGCTTTCCGAGCCCACGGCCGCCCAGCGCGCGCATCGCCGATGGATGGCTGAGGCTCGGTCTTTTTTTCGTGACCTACGTGGTTCGCTTCGCGTTTCGGCTGGTCATCGAGCCGACGGTCAACCCGGTTAAACACATCCCCGTGGTGACCGTGGCCGGCAAGATCTCCATCGCCAGCGGTCTACCCGTGTTTTTGGTTCAGAGCCTCGGCACGACGATGCCCGCCGCGGCCGCATGGACGCTGGGCACGACGATCTCCATCATCGCCCTGCCGGGCCTCATCGGCTTTCTCGCTTGGGAGACCCGGTACAACTGGCGCCTGTACCGAGCGAACGGCCCTCGTAAGGTATAGCGGGTCCAAAGACCCTATGTTGAAGGCGGTCGAGACGCCTTTCGAAACCGCGCCATGAGCTTTATGCACACGGCGGCGGTGGCCGCGGGGCCCATCGACGTCTCGTAAGGCGCGGCCCGCTGCCAGACGAGCTCGCCGCGGGCGCGATCGGCGACCCGGATCACGATGAGTCTGGAGGTGTCCGGGCCGTCGGCGAGCCCCGTGTACACCACGAGCTCCGCCGCTTCGGGCGACGCCGACTGGTAGCCGAGGCGTTCGAGATGCGCCCGCAACGCAGTCCGGGTCGCGGTCCGCGATTCGTTCGCCAGCGGAGCGAGCGCTCGGTCGCCGGTGGACGGGCTCACCGAGATCGTGCGGTAGGACCGCATACGAAAGTCTCCCGCCGTGAACTTGCCGGTCGGACGGTAGGCGCACGATGCCAGGGTCAGCGCGCCCACCCCCAGCCACAGGACGCACCCCCCGAGGGACGACCGGCGAGGTCGAGGGAGGGGCGTTTGTCGAGCCGTTCGCATGGTGTCCGTGTACGGGCAGACGAAGGCGAGCTCAAGAGGTGACCGCGTCGGGCGGCGAAGAAGTGGGCCGCCCGCGCTTGCGGTCGCGCATCAGGCGAGAGCCCGGGCCTTCTCCACGCGCCGCATCGTCGGGATTGAACAGGGCACACGACCGCAACGACAGGCATCCGCAGCCGATGCAGCCGTCGAGATCGTCGCGCAGTCGCATCAGGCGCTGAATGCGTTGGTCGAGCGCTTCGCGCCACACGCGCGACAAGCGGGTCCAGTCCGCCTTGGTGGGCACTCGGTCTCCGGGCAGGGTCGCGAACGCGGCCTCGATGTCGTCCAGCGACAACCCCACCGCCTGCGCGGCTTTGATGACGGAAACGGTCCGCAGCATGGCCCGGGTGTATCGGCGTTGATTACCGAGGGTGCGCAACGGTCGAACCAGGCCGCGATCTTCGTAAAAGCGAAGGGCGGAAGGAGCGACGCCGGTCCGGGCGGCCACCTCGCTGATCGTCAGCTCGTCGTCTCGATGCACGGCCCGAGGCTACTTCCGGATCGGCATCGAGAAAATACTCTTGATCTCAAGTTCACTTGAAGTTGCAGGCTGCCCTCATGATGCCCGAATCCAGCCGCGCGGTCGCGGCCCAACACTCGCTTCACCCGCTCATCACGCGAATGACCGGCGACCAGAAACACGCGGCGTCGGCCAACGGGACCCTCCACGTGTACGCCGCGCTCTACGGTCGAGTCCTTCGCGTGGACCCCGAGCGACCTTCGGCTTCCGGGCGGGACCGCCTCCTGGTCTCCAAAGGGCACGGACCCATGGCCTATTATGCGGCGCTGGCGCACCGCGGCTTCTTCGCGCCGGCGTGGCTCGATGAATTCTTGGCCTTTCACGGCCGGCTGGGAGGGCATCCGGACCGGACCCTGATCCCGGGCGTCGAAGTCTCGAGCGGATCTTTGGGCCATGGCCTACCCATGGCCGTCGGGGTGGCGCTTGCGCTGCGAAGCCGGGGCGACGACGGGCGGGTGTTCTGCTTGCTCGGCGACGCGGAATTCGACGAAGGCAGCAATCACGAGGCCGTCGCTTTCGCCGGTCGCGCCCAGCTCGCGGGGTTGACGGCGATCGTCGTTGATAATCGCAGCGCCAGCCACGGGTGGCCCGGAGGGATCGGCCAACGGTTCGCGATGGAAGGATGGCAAGCGGTCACCGTCGACGGAACGGATGAGGACACGCTGGCCGACGTGCTCGATCGGCCGGCGGCGGGCGCACCGCGGGTCGTGGTGGCCGAAGTACGACAAAAGGGAGCCTGAGATGACCACGATGAGAGACGAATTCGTTCGCACCACCGCCGCGTGGCTGGACCGCGATCCCGCGGTGGCGGTGGTCCTCGCGGATATCGGCGTGGCGCGGTTCGCGGAGGTCGAAGCGATGGATCGCCACGCGGATCGCGTGCTGAACGTCGGCATTCGGGAGGGCCTGGCCGTCGGGGTGGCGGCCGGTTTCGCGCTCGAGGGCTTCTTCCCCGTCGTCCATACTTACGCGCCGTTTCTGGTGGAGCGAGCGTTCGAGCAGATCAAGCTCGATTTCGTGCATCAGGCGCTGTCCGGCGCCCTGGTGAGCATCGGGGCGTCCTACGATGCGGCCGCCGAGGGCCGTACCCATCAAGCGCCCGGCGATGTCGCGCTGCTCGGGACCTTGCCCCAGGTCCGGGTCGAGTTGCCCGGGCATCCGGACGAGGTCGAGCCCGCGCTGCTGCGCGCGCGAGGCTGGCCGTCGACCAGCTACATCCGTCTTTCCACCCAGACGAATCCGGAGCCGATGCGCCCCGGACTGCAGGTCGTGCGGTCGGGGCGACGGGCGACCGTGCTCACCATCGGTCCGCTGCTCGGGCCGGTGTTGGCCGCGACGGCGGGGCTGGATGTGCAGGTGTTGTACACGGCGACGGCAAGACCGGTGACCGATGGCCTGCCGCGGGCGATCGTGCGCGACGCGCCGGTCTTCGTGGTCGAGCCGGTGTTGGAGGGGACCAGCGTCGCCGCCGTCCAGGAGCGCTTGGGTCATCGCGTTCCTGTCGTTCCCGTCGGGGTGAAGGCCCAGGAGCTTCGTCGCTACGGCACGCCGGCCCAGCACGCGGCGGCCCACGGTCTGGACGCAGCGGGGATCCGGTCTCGGATCCGCAGCCGATTGGATCAGCCGCTCTGACCCAGGAGAATGTGAACGGCCGGGTTGTCTTCCGTCGCCGGCAGACGCTCGCTGAGCCGTCGGTGGTGTTCGGCGGAGATCAGGCCCCACTCCATCAGCGCGGCCAGATAGCCGGCCCAGCACGCCGCCGCGCGGTCGTCGAAGCCTTCGCGACGTTGGTCGGCCAAGATGCGCTTTTCGAGTTCGTCGTAGCTTGGGCGATCACTCATGGTTCACATCCGCGGCACGGTGATATCGAAGCCGGGGCCGATGATCCGAATGGACTGGATCTTGCCGCCGGTCAAGTTGTCGGCGCCGAACGCCCGTCGAATGCCCCGCTGCGCGATGGCTTCGCTGATGCCCGCCTGGCCGCGGACGTCGACCACGATGTGTTCGGCTTGGCCGCGACCGTTCATCACCCGGTTGGCGATCGCGCCGGATATGCCGTCGGCGGTCTCGTCCGCGACCCCGGACACGGTCTTGAGCTCGGTGCGCACCCCGTTGATGAGGAAGTCCGGCGTTCGATCCGCGCCGGTGGGAATCACCTCGATGTTGTCGCCCCGGCCCAGTGCGTACTCGACGAAGTCGCGCTCGGCGGGGGTCAAGTCGTCCAAACGTCCGACGAAGCGCCCCGTCGGCGGCGGGACGTCGTCGGCGTTGCGAAGGACGACCTCGGCCGCGTCGTCTCCGGCGCCGGCGGCGCCCCGGACGGCGTCGTCGCCGTTGCGAAGAACGACTTCCGCCACGTCATCAGCGCTGGTGACCAGGCGAACGCCGCCCTTCACGATCCCGTAGCCCGCGAACGCGAGATCCGCGGCGACGCCGACCGTCGCCCAGCCTTCTTGGGCCCGATTCTCCAGCTCGAACCTGGGCAGCTCGATGTCGTCGGCGGCCTGCATCATCTCGTCGGCGCTCTGGATCATTCGCTCGGCTTGCTCGTCTTGCCCGGTCAGGGCCAGCATGCCCGCCGCCTGGTACTGTTGACCGGCGCTCTGCATCGCGGAGCCGCGGACGAACAGCTCACCGACCTCGATGAAGCCGTTCGCGGCCCCCTCCAGCAGGCCCTCGATCTCGCCCGGATGTCGTAAAGCGAGGTTGACGTTCTCTCCGATGCTGGCCCCGCCGCCGAGCAGCCGGTTGACGTCCGCGGTCTGCTGCGCGTCGAGCTGTCCGTCCAGGACCAGCTTCGTTCCGACCGCCAGGGCAGGGTCGGTCTCCGAGAGGCGTTCGAGCTGATAAGCGAGCTCATTGGTGTCGAGGTAGGTCCGGGAGCTCCGGCCCCGGCCGGTGGTCTGAGTGCGGGTGGTCTGCTCGATGAACGTCCGGGCCTGGGCCTCGGCCGCGGCCTGGTCGACTTCGACGGTGCCGGACAGATCGCCGGCGAGGCGACGAAAGGCGGCCGTTTGGTACCGCTGGGCCTGTTCGATATCCTCGCCCAGGGCATCGACGTTGCCGGTGGGGAGGCGCTGTTCGACCGCCGCTCGCAGCTCGGCCGCGGTGTCCGGGTCGGTCCGCTCGACGGCGACGATCTCCGCCGCGATGTTTTCGGTGTTGATGATCGGGGTTGGGTTGTTGCGCCCGGCGTGGCCGCCGCGCCGTCGGCTGTTGGCCCGGATGAGGGCGTCGGCGCGCTCGCCGACGGGATCGACGGGGTCGTCGGCGTACAGTCGCGGCGCGACGTCGGACAGGACCGGGTCGTCGATGTCCGCGATGCGGCGCTCGCGCTGCTCGGGAGGCACCGACAGCACGTCCTGGACCTTGTCGGCCCGCACCGCGCCGGCCGGCTCATAGACCGGCCCGCCGTCGGCGGCGCGACCTTGCGCCGCGTTCCACGCGTCGACGCTGCGGTACGTCCAGGCCTGTGGATTGGCCGGCGCCGGCCCGTCGCTCGGATCCCACACCCGGCCCGTAGCGCGGTCGCGGACCAACGCGTGACCCGCCCCATTCGCATTGCCGCCGGTGGCGCCGCGCCGGTCGTCCATGAACACGATCTCGTCTCTAAGCGGACGGGCCATGGTCGCCGCGTCTTCGAGACAGTTCGCGTGCCCGTCGCCGATCTCTTCGGTGAGCAGCGAGGTGGGTCGCGTCGAGGCGTCCAGCCGACTGCGGATGTGCTGCTCGGCCGACGCGGCGGCCGCCCGCCGTTCCCGGCGCCGTCGGTCGGCGTCCTCGAGGGTCGATCGGTCCCGCGATGAGGGGGCCGTCTCCGGATCCGTGGTTTCCGCCTTCACGGTCTGCGCGCCCTTCGCGCGGTCCGAGGAGTCGGTTTCGACGCTTCGCGAGGCGGCGGCGTCGGGTCTCGTCCGAGATGCGGTGGTCGAGGACCCGGTGCTCGGCTGAATGGCCATCGACTCCTTATCGGCGCCGCGGTCGCCCTGTTTCGGTTTTCGGATTTCCCGGGCGCCGCCCCTCCAAAAGAGAGAGGGTAGGTCCATGGGCCGGTCTGTGTCCGTCCGGCCTGCGGTCATTGGTGGGACTCGTTGGCGTGTGCGTGCGCGTTCGGGTCCAGCGTAGAAGGTAGAAGTTGGAGCCCCCTCAACCCTCAACGTTCACCCCCAACCCTTCCCCGCACGCGCACCCCAGACTTCCCCGATCTACAGGATCAGGCTGCCTTGAGGACCTACCTATGAAGCCGTCTAGGCGCCTGGCTCGGGGGTTAGAAGAAGAACCACCGTCGTTTTTTGGTGTCGCTGGGATGGATGGCTTCTTCCGCCCGGGCCGCCTGGCGCGAGGTCCGCTCTTCGTAGTCTTTCAGGATTCCGTCGAGGCACCGGCTCACCTTGGTTTGAATGCGGATCATCTCCATCTTGGGCCACGTCGCCTGCTCACCGGCCCGGATGAGGGCCGTGGCTTCCTCGGGCGTCAAGAAGCCCAAGATCTTGTGTGGCGCGACCATCGTGCTTACGGGAGGGATGATGTTGATGTCTCCGAGGTAGTCTTGATTGATCACCGAGAGCATTCCGTTGATGCCGCGGCTCAGCATGGGGCTATACTGCAGCGGGCGGTGGAACAGGGCCGCGCCGCCATTGAATAGCTCGCGGATCGTTCGCTGCGCAGTGCGCTTGACGACCGACAACGGTCCGGTATCGAGCTTCGCATCGGTCACGAACGGGAGCACGTGGGGATTCGTTTGACTGACGATGTAGTGATTGACGCCATACAGCCGGGCGAGGCGCTTCGCGGGCAGATCGTCGCTCAACGAGCCGTCGACCCACCGTCGGTCCGGCAAGTAGTTGATGCGGTGGCCGTTCTCGTTTTTGGCGGCGAGGGTCACGGGGGGAAAGACGCCGGGGACCGCGGCTGACGCCACGAGCGCCTCTCGCATGTACACGTGTGGCGAGGTGATGGCATTCAACAGCCGCGACGACTGGTGCAGGTCCGCTGGTGCGACCGAGACGTTGACCCAGATTCCGCTGACTCGATACGCCTCGGCGAAGGTCAGGTCGGGCAGCAGGCGGTCCAGGATCTCGCTCTTTCGGGCCATGGCCATCTGGCGGAGGGTGAGGGTCGAGGATCGGTCGCCCGAAGGGCGGATGAAGTCGTGAAAGTGTTGGGCGTTGAGGACCGAACGGGCCAGCTCGGGACGACGGCTTCCGACCACCGACGCCACCATCGCGCCGCCGCTGGATCCCGACAGGATCTTGGGCAGCAGTCCCTCTTCGTGCAGCGCCCGCAGAACACCGATGTGGAAGAAGAACATCGAGCCCGACCCGCTCAGCATCAACGCGGTGTGGCCAAAACAAAGGCTCGCGCGCCGAAAGAAGTCGAGCTTGACGTCGAAGGGCATCGCCGTGACCTCGTCTTTGGCGAGGTGCTCGAGGGCGTCGGTGACCGCGTCGATGTATTCGATGATCAGCTGCTTGGTGCCGAAGGCGGCCTTCCTGTATAGCGTCGCGCGGCCCATGTTGCCGAAGTTGCCGTGAACCCCTTCCTGCAGCGCGAAGTACAGGCCGATGTCGTCCCCGGTTCGTCGTAGCTTCTTGATGTGATCGAGCCGTCGCCGCACGAGCGTGTAGTCGTACAGCGGCGACTCGTCGGCTTCTTTCCAGTCTTCGGCGCCGGTCTCCTTGTCTTTGCGCTGCGCGGCGGCCGTCCATTCCGCGTACGTCTGGGCCTCGTCCATCGTCGGTGCCCTGGGAACGGCCATCCCGTTCGTCCGCGGGGACCAGTTCGCTAGGACCTGTCGCACGCTGCTTGAGGAGGCCATTCGCACCTCTATACCGCGTTCCGGCCGGCGGTGCTCGCTTTGAGGACGAAAGACCGATTGTCGTCGGCCGCCCATTAGCTGAGTCCCCTAAGCCATTGATGACGTCCGTCTTGGGTCGTGACATGAGTCGACGGTTCATCCAAACCGCCACCAACACCTCCGGAGTATGCGTCTGCTCTCAGGATGGGATTCCCGGTATGCCGTCGCTCCCAAGCCACAGGAACGACGTGCGCAAGCCACTACCTCGCGGACGTAAGGCGTCGTTGGAATGCGCGCCTATCCGTCTCGTTGACGATTTCGGCGGACAAACGCTCCAAGAGCGCCGGCCACAGATCGCGCGGCAGGTGCTGTTCGGATACGCCGAGTTGCGCGCAGTGCGCCTGCAGCAGCAGGCGAGCGATGGGGCCCACGGCGTCGGCGAGGGCCTCGCGAAGCTGATCGACCATCGGTTCGGGCACGGGGTCGGCGGTCGATTCAGCGCTGCCGTCGAGGGGAAATGTTGACCGAGACAGAAACGAGGCTGAGGGGTTGCTCGGGGCCCGGACGTTGACCGGAGGTACCGACGCGTGGCGCAGCTTGACCTCCAAGGCGCCGAAGGCCACCTCGAGCATGGAATGGTCGGTGTCTTTCGACGCGAGGGCCACTGCGCGGTGGTCCGCGGTGCGCATCACCACCAAAATACCGTCCCCGAAGTGGGCGATCCCTAGTCGAAACGAAGCCTGATCGAGGTACGCGAAGGCCTCGAGCCCCACCACCAGGTCTTCCACCAGTCCCGAGAGCGCCTCCAGCGGCCATCGCTCGGACAGCGCGCGCTGTTCGAGACAGACGCCGTGATGGTCGAATACGGCCGCGCCGGCGACCCCAGGGACGACGCACAACTGGCTGAGTAGCCCGCTCATGTCGCGTTTGGCTCGAACAGCTTGCGCAGAATTCGGAAGGCATGGGGCGACGCCGAGCCGAGGGTCATTCGAGTTCGAGCCGGCCGATGCTGAACGTACAGCGCGGTCGATTCACCGACGACGCACCAGTGCTCGAGGTCTCCGAGCTGGAGCTGACCGCCGAGGGCTTCGAAGGACCGCCGGCATAGCTTGGCGACGGCGGCGGTGCTCTCCGGATCTCCGTCCCCGACGGATCGAAGAACTGTCCCCTCGCCGTCGGTCTCGACCGCGGTCTGTAGATCTTCGGCGGCATCCAGCAGCGACTCGACGGAGGGCGACGTTGACGGGCGTGGTCGGACCCTCGACCTGGGCATCGCCGGCGGGCCCTTGGCGATGGTCGGCTCGTCCACGATCTCCAGCTCCTGCACTGGGCGTCGAGGACGCCGGGGCCGCGGGTGGGCGGCGGGGGTCGATACCCGCGTGCGGGCGAGATCGACGGGCCGGGAATCGCGTCGACTCGTCGGCGCCGAGTGGGCGCGTTCGTCGGCGAGAACGGCCGCCTCGATGATCAGTTGCTGTACGGTGCCGTCCAGGTTTCGCTCGGCGGGGAGGAGGTAGACCTCATGGGCGCGCAGAAAACCTTCCTGCAGCTGCAAGACCTGTGACAGCGCCTCGATACCAGTGTTCGCAGGACCCTCGGCGTATACCAGCCGTCCGCGGTCGAGATACAGCCTCACGGCCCACCCGCGGCATGTCTGCGGGTCCTGCGTACAGGCCGGGGCGCCGGCTTCCCATCGGCGTGATGACAGCGCCGGCATATGGGGGCAGGTTACGCAAATGAGGCCCGAACGCTGATCCTCGGCCAGGATTTGAAGGAGATCGGCGGCGGGGGCGCGGCCGATACTGGCGCCGAACCAGTCTTGGGACCGCGCAAGGGCGTCGACCACCGCCGCGATCTCCATCTGAGGCAGCGTGACTCGGTCTTGACTGAGGACCAGCAGCGGCGGCCAGGTCACCGATTCGATGGGGAGCGCCGACGAAAGAACACTGTCGTCCCCCGGCACGCTCGACACGGCGAACGCGCTCAGGAGGGCCTGATTCACGGTCTCTGGTCGTTGTAGGTCCAAGACGGTAAATGCGGACAGAGCGGCGAAGCTCGGTACGCCTTCGATCGCGCTCAGGAGCCAATCATCGTTCGTTAGCCGAAGATAGCTCGCGGTCCTCCGTCCGAGCTCGGTCATGACCGGCGTCCCGAGTCGGCGCGTGGCCCGTCGGACCGGCGCGCCGCGAGCGCGCCTCCCGATGCGCGGTCGACGAGCTCGATGGCCTTACCCAGGCTGATGCGCATTCGTTCGAAGGACCGGCAGAGGTCCCGGACCTCTCCGAGGCCGAAGACCCCTACCGGGGTGTCGACGTGACCGCGGCTGATCTCTTCCGCCGTATCCCGCAGACGCCGCAGCGAAGACCCCATCTGCACCGCGAACACGATCGCGGCGCCGGCGATCAGGACCCCGAGCGCCAGTACGAACAGCTGGATGGTCTGCAGCCGGCGGATATTGCGGGCCGCGACCCAATCGGCCCGGACGGCGGCCGCGCTCAACGTCGACATCAGGCGGGGACTGGTCTCGGTGATCGCCGCCACCGAGCGATCGTAGCGATCGCTGGCCAGACTCAACGCCGCTTCCGATTGGTCGATCCACAGCCATCCCGCCTCGTCGAGCCGGTCCGCGGCTTCGGTTTCCAGACGGTCCGCGTCCGGTCCGCGGCGTCGGTTGAACCGCTTTCGAAGCGACTGGTGACCGGTCTCGAAGGCCGCGATAGACGCATCGAGGCGGCCGCGGACCTCCTCGGTGGGGTTGAGGTCGAACAGGAACGCCTCCTTGGCCGTCCGCTCGGCGAGGACCGACTGCCGGCTGATGGCCACCGTCGCCCGAACTCGATTCATCTTGGTGAGGGCCTCGGAGACCTCTTGCAGCTTGCGCATCAGCCGCGGATTCTTGAGTTCGACCTGAAGCAAGGCCTCTCGGCGCCGCTGGGCGGCTCGGATGAGCAGTTCGATGGCCCCCGCGATCTTGTCCCAGCTCTCTGCCGACGCCTCGAGTAGGCGTTGAAGCTCAGGATCCCTGGCGCCCGCAAGGTGTCCGAACTCGGCGCCGTCGAAGTCCAAGGGCGCCGAACCGCCGAAGCGGAGCGCCCGATGGGTCACCGAGAATAGCTGCATCGTCTCCCGAAGCTCGGCCAACGCCTCCGGCGAGGGCTGTCTGGCGTAAGCTAGCGCTTCTTTGGCCACCTTCTGGCTGAGAAGGCCCTGTCGGTTGGTCAGGCCCACCGTTCGCGCGCCGCCGCTGTCGTCGCCCAGCAGCAGCAAGGTGGTCGCGAATGCCGCCGCCAGCAGCGAGAAGAAGGTGATGGCCCCGGCGATCAGGACGGTCCGAACGGTCATCGCGCTAGGCTCCCGTACGAAACGAGTAAACGAAGTAGGCGCCCGGTTTGCGTCGACCGCGGGTCTGGATGATCTCGAAGAGATCCTTGCGACCGTCGTCGACGTATCGCTTCAGTAGCGCTTCGGCCTGTTCGGCGTCGCCCCGCGCCTTCGTATCCAGAATCTTGCGGAGCAGGTGCTCGGCCGCGGCCGAGAAGCGGTCGAACTTCAGCGCGAAGCAGCCCTTGTCGTTGCCGCTGGCGCTTTGGGCCTCGGGCTGCCAGGCCATGCCTCCCCGTTCCAGCATCGCGCTCAGGATCATGGCGCCGGCGTGGCCGTGCTCGAGCCGACGGCCTTCGGGGCCGAAGACCCCCCGCGTGATGTGCGAAAAGCCCCAGATCACCCCGTAGGCCATGGCCTGGTCCGCGATCTCGGGCTCGAACAGCCCCCGTTCTTTCAGCCAGTGCACGAAGTACATCGCCGAGGTTTGCGCCTGGGCCTGGTCCAGCATGAACGCTCTCGATCCCCCGAAGACGTCGGCGGCGCTGCGCCCGTCGACCACGTGGCCCAAGGTGGGGCCGAGACCGCGGGAGGCCACGTGAAGGAGCGTGTTGATGATTCGCGGCTTGGGGGCCGACGACAGCCGGGGCGCGGTCTCGGCGCAGAAGTAGTCATTGATCGTCGCGTCGATCAGGGCTCGGCTGTCGCGGTCCGCATACATATTGACGAACGAGATCGACCGCGCGCGGCCGGCTTTGGCCAGAGGCCCGGCCGTCGGGAGGTTGTTGCCGATGTACGCGCCGCGGGGTCGCCGAGAGTCGCCGGCGTTGAGGATGACTCGCACGAAGTCGGGCAGGCTGAGCTCGACCGGCCGCGCCGCGTACGCCGGACCGGCCAGGTCGGACAGCTCCTCTTCCATCCGCGACTGAATCATGGCGATCTTGCGCTTCCAAGCGATGCCGCTTCGGTCTACTCGACCGAAGCTCACGTGGAACATGGCCTTGCGCCGGCAAGGAGAGAAGAAGACCTGGTCGGGTGCGACCCGAAAAAACCAGCGCGACGTCTGACTGGTCATCTTCAGCCACGCGCGATCCGCGCTGGCCCAATCGTCGGTTTCGAACGCCGCCGCCGCGGCGAGGACGTAGTCGCGAAACGCGACCTCTTCCGGGTCGGAAACCACGGTGGCCAGGTCGCGCAGCGCTTCCGCAACGGCGGTCATCTCCATCGGGAAGGCCTTCGAGTAGGGAACCGCCACCAGCCGTTCGCCGATGCTGCGCACGACGTCGAAGCGGCCGAAGAGCGCTTCCGAGTTCGGGTGGTCGCGAACGGCCTTGCAGACGTCGCCGGTGCGCTGCAGCTCTTCGGGGTAGAGGCCGGACAGCCGAGGCGGCATCTCATCGAACGCGCCGCACCGAGGATCGGCCTCGGTGCCGGGATTCGCGCACCACGGCGACTGATTCCGCAAAAAGAGCGCTCGGCTCAGCGGGTCCAGCTCCTTGGCGCGAGCCGCGAACTTCGCGGATCCCAGCTGCCGCATATGAACCCGTTCCACCCGCTCGGCGATCTCGGCAACCTTGTCGATGATCGCCTGCTCTTCGGAGGACAGGTAGGTCAGATCCGTGTACACCAGGGTCGGTTGCGCCTGCCCGAGCTCCTTCTTGAGCAGTTCCTCGCGCGCGTTCGCGGGCGGGGGTGAAGTGGCGATGAGGCGGGCATAGGTGTCGGCGAACCGGGTCGTGAGCCGGCCGTTCGTCACCCATGCCGAGCTCGGCGCGCCCCACAATACGGCGACCTCGCGCGGATCCAGCGCGTTGTTGCGGTTGGCGTCATCCATCCAGTACAGCGGGACGGCGGCCTGGGCCGCGCGCACGTTGAACGCTGGTCGCTCGACTTGACGAAACGATGCCGGAGCGGACCGGGACTCATCGGACGATCGGTTCAGGCAGCCGACGACGACGGGCAGAAGCAGCCCCGAACAAACGACGGCGATCCTCGCCTGGCGCGGGCGACTGGCGATACAGAGGCCGTACATGCAGGTGGGAAGTATTACCCGCACCGGTCGAGCAGGACAAGCGAGCTGCAGGGATGAGTCCTCGCCGGCGTCAGGTGGGCGGTGGCCGGACCGACCGCCGATCGATCCGAACCGGCATCGCCGGGTCTGAGACCGCGACCGGCCGTCTCGCCTTCAGGCGGTCAACGCCGGCCTTGCCCGCGTGGCCTCGACGCCGAACGCCTGCATGTCGACGAGGGCGCGATACCGTCCGTCGGGGCGAGTCATCAGCTCATCGTGCGACCCTTGTTCGACGATCCGACCTGCATCGAACACCAGCACCCGGTCGACCTTGCGAATGGTCGACAGCCGGTGAGCGATAACCACCGACGTTCGGTTGGACATCAGCGCCGCGAGGGCCTCCTGAATGAGGTGTTCGGTCACGGAATCCAGACTCGAGGTCGCCTCGTCGAGGACCAGGATCGGCGCCTGGGCGAGGATCGCTCGGGCGATGGCCACCCGCTGTCGCTCGCCGCCGGAAAGCTTGACCCCGCGTTCGCCGACCAGCGTTTCGTAGCCGGCCGGAAGCCGGCGAATGAAGCCGTCGGCATGGGCGCGCTCGGCGGCGGCGACCACCTGGGCCTCCGTGGCGTCCGGCCGCCCGTAGGCGATGTTTTCGGCCAGCGACCGATGAAACAGGATGGGGTCCTGAGGGACGATGGCGATCGCCCGCCGAAGCGACGATTGAGTCACGGACCGCACGTCTTGCCCATCGACGACGATCCGACCCTCGTTCACGTCGTACAGGCGCTGAAGCAGCTTGGCGAAAGTGCTCTTGCCCGACCCCGACTCGCCGACCAACGCCACGCTCTCGCCGGCCTGGATCTCCACGGACAGGTTCTCGAAGATGGGCCGCGGCTGGTTACGATAGCCGAAACGAACCCTGTCGTAGGCGATGTGGCCGGCCCGGGACGTCAGCGGGGGGGCCGCGGCCCGGTCGCGAACTTCGGGTACCCGTCGGATGAACGCCATCAGGTCGCTCAGTTCGTCGATCGCGCGCTGGGCGCGACGGACCTGTCCCCCCACCGACCGCAGGTAGCCATTGACCACGAGATAGGCGGTGATCACGTACACCGCACCTTCCGCCCGGCTCGCGCTGCCGTCCCCGCGGGCGAGCACGAGGGCCATCAGCCCCCCGAGCAGCACCACCAACGACAGGGCCTGAATCGCCCCCGAGGTCATCGATAAACCCCACGCCCGACTCGACTGCTGACGCCACCGCTCCGCCACCCGCTCGAATCGCTCGTCCTCGCGGACCTCGGCCCCGAACGCCTTCACCACCGCGTTGTTGGTGATCGCGTCGGCCAACCCACCGCCGATGGCCGAGTCGACCTGGTTGGCGAGCTGATTCGCCGGCGCGACCCATCGCAGAGCGAGGACCACGCTCAGGGTCACGAAAGCCACCACCGCCACGCCGAAGTACAGACCGAGCCACGGATCACGGGCGGTCATCGATATCGTGAACCCGATCAACAGGACGAAGGCCGGCCCCAAGTCGAGGACCAGCGCATCGGCCAAGGTATCGTAGGCCCACATACCGCGAGTGATCTTTCGTTGGGTCGCGCCCGCGAAGTGGTTGTTGTGCCAGTCGACACTAAACCGCTGCACGTGATGGAACCCATCGAGCATCAGCTGCTTCATGACCCGAGTGGCGATCCGTAGCCAGTTCAAGGCGTACAGGTGTTTGATGATCGCGACGAGCGCGAACAGTCCGACGAACGTTCCTGCCGCCCACCAGGCGTCTTCGCTCGGCCGCTGACCGGCGAGGCTCTTCTGAATGACGATGACTAAGTTGGCCGACGATTGCGGAATCAATACCTCCAAAAATACGCTCGACATCGTGGCGACCACCATGAAGGCGAAACGAACCGGCATCTTGCGCCAGTAGGACCACACGAATCTCATGACCTCGCTGAACGAGGCGCCCTTCAGAGAACGATTGTGACTACCGTCAGAATTCATCGATGATCCCGTTGAACGGGCCTCCGAATCTGCAAACGCAGCTGGGCCGCGCCGCGCGAACGGCACGGTCAGTTGATGAGTGGGTTCCGATGAATTCTCCCGCCCCCAAGGAAGACTTCATCGAGACTGTGGTGAAAAGCGGAGCCGCCGATAGGGCCCGAAGAGGATACAGTAGTCAAGGCAAGATATCTCGATCGTTGGCGACGAGAGTTACGCCGAGTGTGAGCCGGGCCATTCGATGGTACACGCTGCTCCCATGAGGAAGCGAGGCTGGTTTCGTATCTTGGCCATGGCTGACGACCGCTTGTCACCGCTTCGCTACCGATCGCGCGACGGAGGTCGTTGTCGATGCCGATTCGCCCTGGTAATAGCCGAAGGCTCGAAAGGGCAGGACGGTGCTGAAACGGATTGCGGGGGCGATAAACAACCAGACGGAACTTCGTGTCGGCGGACTCTTGTCGGGGGTGGCGATGGTGCTGAGCGTCGCGTGCGGCACGGCCGTGGGCGCGTACGTGGGAAGTCTGTCCTCCATCTCCGCTCGGCTGTCGCTGTTGTTGTTCGTCGTCGCCGTCGTCGGCGGGATGTACGGCGCGCAGGCGTTTCATGAGTTGAGAGGGTGGCTGGTCCAACGGGGCCGGGATCTCGTCGCCGCCGATGTGTGGTCGGCGCTGCGCGCCGGCCGACCGCCGCCCCATCCGTTTACGCTTTACTTGCGGCCGTTTGCGTCCACCGACGCCATTGGCGCCGAGGTCGACAGGCTGGTTCGGGTGCGGTCGATCGGTCAGGGGGGCGGCGTATTGGCCATGGCGTCCGATCGATTGGAGCTGGAGGCCGAGGTCGAGTTGGCGATGCGGCCCATCGGCCCGCTGATCGCGCTCGGCGCGCCCCTCGAACACATCGGCGCGGGTCGCATCCTGGTCAGCGATGAGCGATGGCGCCAGGCCGTCGAGACGCTGATGGACGCCGCGCGGTTGATCGTGCTGCTGCCGTCGTCCCGGCCGGGAACCACATGGGAAGTGCAGACGCTCCTGTCGGCAGGACGGTTGGCGAAGACGATCGTCGTCGACCCCCCTGACGATCTAGGAGAGCCTCACGACGACTACGATCCTTCGTCGGAGTGGCAAGACGTCCGGCGATCGTTCGCCGCGTTCGGCTTCGAGCTGCCGCAAGACGATCCGGATGGGTTGTTGCTGTACTTCGGCAACCGGCGTCGCCCGATGCGAGTCGAAAAGATGTCGTCGAACGCCGCGGCCTCGGTTCGAACGTTCGCCGAGAGCGTGTTGAAAGACCTGGAGATGCTGAACGCATCTGCGTGAGTCGAGGGAGGAAGAAATCGTGCGCGGACTGTCGAGCAACGTACTATCAATTACGGCGATGGGGCTTTCGACCCTGACCACCTACCTGACCTTCTTCGATGCCAGCTTTGTGCTGACCACCGCCAACGCCGGCGCGTCGGTTCGGATCTTCGGCTCCGGCGGCAAGGCCAACGGCGAACGAAGCGTGCAGTTCGAGTTCCGCGTCAAATCCTCGGTGATCTTGTCAAATCGGGGCAAGCTGGCCGTCGTCGTCAGCGATATCCGAGCGTTCAAGTCGACGGCCCTCGACGCATGCCAGATCGCGCGTGACGACAAAGGACAGTCCTTGACCTATCGGGTCGATAACGGGCCGCCCATCCCCCGCGTCGTCGAGCCGGAGACTCTCCAGCAGCTCGAGATTCGCTTTCAGCTCGACAAGGTCAAGCAGACCGTCCCCGACGGGAGCGCGATCAGCCTGCCCAGCAGCGAGAGCCTTTGGTGCCTGAAGTGGGTCATCTTCGATCCGAACGGGGTTCGCCACGAGGTGACTTCGCCGGTGCTGCGTGCCGCCCGCACCTATATCGACAAAGGGTTGGACAAGCGACCGGAGGCCGATATCGAGCTCGACATCACAAAGAAACCGGTCCGACTGGTGTCCAGGAGCGTGTTCTGAGCTCACGGCCGGCTGGCGGTCAAGGCATCCGTGCTGTCGTCCGTTTCGCCGGCTCTGGTCAAGCCGACGGGGGGCAGACGGTCAGCGCGGTCGAACGGGATATGGGCGAGCGCGGGCGGGGGCGGGGTGAGCTCGCCGTCGATGGCGATGGCGACGATGGTCGGCCCCGTCGTTTGCGACTGTTCCATTCGAACGATCGCTCGTCGCCACTCGTTTTGCACCGAGTCGGGTAGGAAGCGAAGGTCGGCGAGAGGCCTACGCGCCTTCCGAATCGGGCGCGTCGATGCTCGTGGGGACCGGCGAATTCGGAATCCCGATGGCGCCGATCGTCGGCCTCTGTCGAGGTCCCCAAGCGATCGCGCCGAGCTCGTCGCCTTCCTTGGCCTGCGGGTCCCGAGGTGCCGGCGCCCGGTCGAGGTCATGAGGAATCGATGGCTTATCGTCGGGCGATTGATCGAGCTGGGCGCCGATCTCATTGTCGGCGCTGGCGGCGACCACCGAGTCCGTGCTCGCGGACGGCGACACCCCGTCCACTTCGTCCGCCGTGTCCACGGCATCGGCGGGCGTCTGCTCGACCCGAGCCGGGGGGAGCGCGCTGTCGAATTTCAGGGGCGCATTGACGTTGGTCACTGTCATGCCCGCATGGACAAGCAAATCCTGAACCAAAACCAACGGCTGGTCGGCGGTTCTGACGGCCGTTTGACGCACGGCCGCGGCCGGCCGTTTCATTCGGGTAAGACCTGGCCGGTGACAAGGCTGCACTCGTGATCCGTGCAGCTTCTGCTCTTCGCTTCGGCGCCCGTCGTCCCGGCCCCGGCCAGGGGCGACGACGGCCACCGCTCACCGTCCCGAGAACCCCTGGCAGGCCGGCGCCGAGCCGCCTTCGTCTCCGCGACATAGATCGATCACGTCCGCGACCGCCGGCTCCAGTTTGGTCAATCCGTAGCGCCGGCCGCGAGCGAGCGCCTCGGTTCGGTCTTGGCCCTCGGCGACCGCGATCAGGGCGGCCAGGGCCCCGACTCGGTTGCCCGACTTGCAGTGCAACAGGACGGGATCGGAACCCGCCTCCGCGAGCAACCGAGCCAGCGCGCCGGCGTTGGCGAAGGTGACGCCCGGCGCCCCCGCGACGGGGACCGTTTCATAGCGCATGCCGAGGGCCTCGGCCGCTCGGCGCTCGTCGTAGGGCGAAGCGGCGGTCTCCTTGTCGCTGCGGAGGTTGACGACCATGGTGACCCCTCGCGCCCGCATCTGGGCCAGATCCGCGGCGGTGGGCTGCCCGCCGACCCACACCGTGGGCGCTGGTTGCCGGACCGTGGACATGAAGTCGGGCCCCGGTTTCGGCGGGGCGCTCGCACACCCCACGCTGATCATCACGAGGACACCGAACGTGCGAGGGCGCCACCGATGCTGGTCGATCATCCCGAAGGCTATAACCCCGGGACCCGAGAAGAGAAAGGGCGCCCGAGGCGGCGGCGGGGAGATTCTACGCAGTTGCACCTTCGTCGAGGTCGACGTTTGATCCCGGCCAAACCATGGTGTCGGTAGGCGGTTCCAACTCTCGATGGAGCGCGCTGGTGTGGTCATGGCTGATGGTCGCCGCGGCGGCCGCGCTGTGGCCGATCGCTCATGGTACGCAATGGCAGACGTCGCCCGCGTTTCACGGCGCGGCGGAGTTTGGCAGTGCCCTGATCTCGGTGATCGCCGGTGCAGCCTGCGTCGGCCACTTCGTCGGCCGCGCGGATCGCGCGTATCTCGTGGCGGCGGTCGGCTTCATCGCATCGGGCGTGGTCGACTTGACCCATGGCGTGGTGAGCATGGCGTCGTCGGCCGGCCCCCTGGCCGCGTCGACCGAGGCGCTAGGGCGGTTCTGCCTCGCCAGCGCCCTGTTGACGGCTGGCCTGATCGGCGAGCGCTCGACCGCCGAGCGCGCGGTGTCGATGATGCGGGATGCGGTTCGCGCGCCGCTCGCGGGGCTCGCGCTCGGGGCGGCGGCGCTGGCGGTGGTCATCGTCCTGACGTCGTTGATGCCCGGGTTCGGCGCGTCTGGCCTTCCGAAGCTGATGAACGTGGTTTCGCCGCTGCTGTTCGGCGCGGCGGCGCTGGCCTTGGCTCGGCGATTCCGCGCCCAGTGGGACAGCTTCAGTCTATCGCTGGTGGTCGCGGCGCTGATCGCAGGCGCGGCCCAAGTTCTGGTGTCGGGGTCGACCTTCGCCCACGAAGCGCTGTTCGACGCCGGACATCTGGTCAAGCTCGTCGGAGGGCTGGTGCCGGTGGCGGGGGTGGTGTTCGAGAACGTCGTCGAGTCCAATGCCCTCAAGCAGGCGCTTCGACACGTCGCGAAGAGTGAAGAGCGGTACCGGCAGCTCCTGCGGGAGACCAACACGGGCCTGGTGGTGGTCGACGACCAAGGGATCGTGCTGCTGGCCAACGAACCGTACCTCCACTTGGTGGGGGTCGAGAGCGCCGACGCGCTGGTGGGCCGGTCGGTCATCGAGTGGACGGCGCCCGAGGCCCGGTCTTCGAACGCGGCCGCTGTCGCCCAGTGTGCGGCCGACGGGAGCATCGCCGGCCATCGCACGACGTACGTCCGCCCCGACGGTACTCGGGTCCACATCGAGGTCGATGCGGTCGTCGAGCACGGTGACGAAGGGGATCGTCTGGTGGCGAAGTGTCGAGACCGAACGTCAGAGGTCGAAGCCGAGCGGGAGGTCGCGGCCGAGCAAGCCCGCTTTCGCGACGTCGCCCAGTGCGTCGCCGACTGGGTCTGGGAGTTCGATGCCGACATGCGCTACACCTACTGTTCGGCCCAGGTCGAGACGGTGACCGGTCGTCCCCCGTCCGCGCTGATCGGCAAGACCCCGTTCGACATGATGACCGAAGAAGAAGCGGCCCGAGTGCGCCCGTTCTTCGAGCAGGCGATAGCGGAGGGGGCGCCCATCGAGCGGTTGCAGACGTGGCGACCGACGGCGTCGGGCGACCGGGTGTGGGTTCAGACGAGCGGGGTTCCGGTCTATGACGCCGACGGCGACCTGGTTGGCTACCGGGGCGCGGTCCAAGACGTCACCGCGCTCAAGATGGGTGCGGAGCGCCTGGCCCGACAGAACGCTGCGCTGGCGGCCGCCAACCGCACGCTCGCGGCCCGCAACCGGGAACTGGATGAGTTTACGTTCATCGCGAGTCATGACCTTCAGGAGCCGCTTCGCAAGATCACTTCGTTTTGTGGGTTGCTTCGCGAAGACGTGGGAGACGAGCTGCCGGAGCAGGCGGAGACCGACATTCGCTTCATCACCGAGTCCGCGCAGCGGATGTCGCAGCTGATCCAAGATCTGCTGTCGCTGTCGCGGGCGGGTCGCTCGCCGCTCAAGCGCGAGGCCGTCGCGGTGAACAAAGTGGTGATCGAGGCGCTCGAATCTCTATCCCTGGTTCTCGAAGAGTCGGGGGCGGAGGTCACGACCGACGAGCTTCCGTCCGTTCGGGCGTCGCGAACTTTGCTCGGGCAGGTTTATCGAAATCTGATCGCCAACGCCCTGAAGTTCATGGGCGACCGCTCGCCGAAGGTCCACATGACCATCGATACGACGGGGACCGAGGTCATCTTCGGGGTTCGGGACAACGGCATCGGCATCAAGCCCGAGTACCATCACAAGATCTTCGCCCCGTTCTCACGCCTGCATAGCCGGGCCGAGTATGACGGAAGCGGCATTGGTCTCGCGATCTGCCGGAAGATCATCGATCGCCACGGCGGCCGGATCTGGGTGGAGTCCACGCCCGGCGAGGGTGCGCACTTTCGGTTTACGCTACAGATGAGCGCGGAGGACGCACCACCACTTCAAACCAGTACTGCTCGAGAGTCTGGATCACTTTGACGAACTGCGCCATGTCGACGGGCTTGGTGATGTAGGAGTGAACGCCCAGGTCGTAGGACCGGACCACGTCTTCCTGCTCGGCGGAGGTCGTGAGGACCACGATCGGGGTTCGAAACCTTTCGGCGTTTCTCAGCTCCTCGAGCACTTCTCGGCCGCTGACCTTCGGTAAGTTGAGATCGAGCAGGACGAGGTCCGGCGCCGGCGCCGCGGCGTCGTCCACGAACTCACCCCGCCGCAGTAGGTAATCGAGCGCCGATTCGCCGTCCTCTACCACCACCAGCTGGTTGGCGAGCTTGCCTTTGGCCAAGGCCCGGCGAGTCAGCTCCTGATCCGCGGGATCGTCCTCGACGAGCAAGATGACGGCCGACGGTCCCGAGAAGTCAGGCATGGGGGCATTTTGCCGAACCTCTAGGTCTCTTGTCTGCCGATTCCTGAGCCGTAGGAATTTTCAGCGCGGCGCGGGGGGGTGAGCGCGGGCACGACGGGGCCCTCCGGGGCGTGCCCCGTCGATCCGGGGCCGGCCACCGATATGCTTTCGGTCGCGGTAGCTTCAAAGACTCGACCCTCGAGGCGCTCGCGGACCGCGGCAACGGAAACTATGGATACATCGACACCGCGTTCGAAGCGCGCAAGATCCTGGTCGAACAGATCGGCTCGACGCTGCAGACGGTGGCCAAGACGTCAAGGTTCAGATCGAGTTCAACCCCGCGCGGGTGGCCGCCTATCGGTTGATCGGGTACGAGAATCGGCGGCTGAAAGCGCGTGAGTTCGATGACGACACGCGGGACGCCGGCGAGATCGGGGCCGGCCACAGCGTGACCGCGCTGTACGAGTTGGTTCCGCCGGGGCCCGCGAAGCGTGGCACCGCCCCGGCGACGCTGAAGTATCAGACTCGGCGGCAGACCAAGGCGAGCCCGGATCTGATGACGGTCAAGGTTCGTTACAAGCCGCCCACCGCGAGCACCAGCCGGCTCATCGAGGTCCCGCTCATCGGCCCGCGGCTCGACCGCGCGTCGCCTCAGCTGCAGTTCGCGTCCGCGGTGGCCGCCTTCGGTTTGCTGTTGCGCGGCTCGAGCTACAAGGGCGATGCCACCTACGAGCGGGTCCTCGAGCTCGCCGAGGCGGGCAAAGGGCGCGACGAACGAGGGTACCGCGCGGAGTTCATCCGGCTGGTGAAGACCGCGAAGGCGTTGTCGGTCGTCGATGCGGGGTCGAACCCCGGCGAGGGGCGTTGAGGCGTCGTTTACTTCCGGGGGGTCGGGGCCGCCTGCTCGAACTGGCGGATGAACGTGGAGGGCTCGCCATCCCCGCTCGGGGTCTGAATGGCGACGTGAAGTCGGGCTCGGTCGGGGGACAGGGTGTACCGTTCGACTACCAGCCGGCGCGATACGTTTCGCACCACGACGAGCTGCTGTCCGTCCCAGAACTGACGCCGGGCGACCAGCGACCCATCGTCGCGCTCGATGGTCGCCATGTCGCCGGTCATGACGATGGTCAGGGCCTGGGCGCCGATCACCGTTGCATCGCCGAGGTTGGCGGCCGTCGGGTCGGCGCGATTCGCGCGTGTACCCCGCGATCGACCCCCGCCCGGCGCGCCGGAACCCAGGCCCCGGCCGCCGCCGAAACCGCCGCCGCCGAAGCCGCGGCCCGAGAACCGCCCCCGCCGGCCCCGAAATCCGGCTTGATTTCTCGCCGCGGCCTCTCGCTCGCGGGCTCGGCGGGCCAGATCTTCGGTGTCGAGCACGGGATCCACGCTGAACGCCGGCTGCAGCGTCCACCGGCCCCTCAGATCGACGGGGCTGGCCGTCGCCGTTCGAGTCAGGAGCGCCCCCGCCGCGCCCCCGCCGGCCGCCGGCGGGAGACCCCGGTCGTCGGCGCGGGCCGGGGGCGCACCGTCGTGAGGGGAACGGGGCGTCGATCCGCCGCATGCGCTCAACGAGAGCGATAGGGCGGCAACGGCCATCCCGGCCCGCGCGAGGGACGGAGGGCTCAAGGAAAGCCTACCGTTTCGGTCCGAAGCCGCGGCCGAAGCGGCCCCACCGGGCGGCGGAGAACTCTTCGAGGGAGATGAACCCATCTTCGTCGACGTCCAGGCTCGCGAATCGGTGGGCCAGTCGGCAGTTGTCCGCGACTTCGTCGGCGGACAACCGCTCGTCCCCGTCGGTGTCGAGCTCGGCGAACCGCTCGGCGCGCTTGGCGTCGCGCGCGGCTTGCCGCTCCTCGGCCGATAGTTCGCCGTCGCCATCGACGTCGAACTCGGCCAGGATGGCCTCACGGCGGGCGGCGCGAAACGCCTCCCGCTCCTCTCGGGATAGGGCCCCGTCGCCGTCGGTGTCGGCTTCGCTGAGGTCACGGTGGGGACGCTCGCACGACGGATGGTCGCCGGTCATCTCTTCGGCGAGCAGGGCGGTGTCGGCGTCGAGCTCGGCGTCGGCGCCGCTGTCGCCACCACCGCACGCCTGTGCAGCAACGAGGAACGAGCAGGTCAAGTAGAAGGACAGTCGCTTCATGCCCAGAGTCACCCGTCGCGCCCGAAAAGCGCGCACCCAACGCGTCGTTTTTTACCGGACAACTTTTTGGGGTCGTCGGTGCGCGAATCGTCCGGCTGGCGGGTGTCTCGGTACATGAAAGCGTACCCCTCACGCCTTCCCGGCGGCGTCCGGCTCGTCTAGCCGATCGATAGATGAGACGAGAAGACGTCGAAGCCGCCTTCGAGCGTTACGGTCCCATCGTGTATCGGCGGGCCCGAGCGATCCTCGGCAACGACGAGGAGGCGCGCGACGTGGTCCAGGACGTCTTCATCAAGATTCTATCGGGACGGATGAAGCGGGAGGGACCGATGGTGGGGTGGCTGCAGACGGTGACCACCCGCACCTGCATCAACATCGTTCGCAATCGAGGCCGGCGGGCCGAGCTGCTCGCCGAGCAGTCGAGCAAGGAGACGCCCATGATCGATGAAACCGAGCAGAGGGTCCTGGTGCGCAAGCTCTTGGGCCACGTTGACCCCCGGACGGCGGAGGCCGCCATCTGCGTCCACATCGACGGCATGAGCTACGATGAGACCTCGAGTCATCTCGGGGTTTCGAAGCGAACGGTGGCCAATCTGCTGGCTCGATTTCGTCGCTCCGCGCAGGAGTTTCTGGAGCTCTGCCCAAAAGCGTTGGGGGACGAAGGATGAACGAACGCGCCGCGATTTCGCCGTCGTCCCCCGCCTGCCCGTCCGAGGCCGTGCTCGATGCGTACGCGCTCGGCGAGCTGAATAACGAGGCCCCCCGCGCCCACATCGACCGCTGTCCCCACTGTCGAGCCCGACTCGACGCGCGGGCGGCGGCGTTCGCCGCGATGCCTCGGCGCGACGAGCTCATCCGCGCCATCCACGTTGCCGTCGCGGCGGGCGCGAATGCGGCGGCCGACCCGGCGCCCCGACGATGGCCACGGTGGCGTCTGGTCGGCGCCCTGGCCGCCGTCTCGGCGGCGGCCGTTGTGCTGCTGCCCATCGAACGGACCTCCACCCGCCTCAAAGGCGGGGTGGGCCTGACGGTGTACGTCGAGCGCGGGGGTCGAGTGGCCCGCGCCCAAAGCGGGGACGTGTTTCGGGCCGGGGAGCGGCTGCGGTTCGAGATCGACCTGCCCGAAGACGGCCACATCATGATCGTCGGCCGCGAGGTCTCCGGCCGGCGCTACAACGTCTTTCCGGTGGGCGACGACGTCGTGCGCTCGCGGTCGCTCCCGGTGGGCGCGGACCAGCTGTTGCCCGGTGCCGTAGTGCTGGACGAGGCGCTGGGGCAGGAATCCCTGTTCCTCGTGAGTTGCCCCCAGCCCTTCGACTCGAGCCAGGTCCGGTTTCGGGGGGGGCGGGCCAGCCCTCCGGCGGGCTGTTTGACGGCGCCGTTCGTTCTGACGAAAGTCGCCCCATGAAGGGGCGCGCGGCCATCGGCGGGTGGGTGATGGCCACCGCCGCCGCGTTGTCGCCCGCCTCCGCCCAAACTTACCTCGTGTCGGTCGGCAACGATCTTGGGCGACGCGACGAACCCGAGCTGCGGTACGCGGAGGCCGACGCGGATCGCTTTGCCGAAGTCATGCGCCAGCTGGGACGGGTCGCTCCCGAACACGAGCTGATCCTGCGGGGCGCGACCGCGCGAACGTTTCGTACCGCCCTGCTGCGGACCAACGCCGGCATTCGACGGGCGTCGACGAAAGCCGGCCCCGCGCCCACCCTCGTCGTGTATTACTCCGGTCACGCCGACGCGACGGGGCTACACCTCGGCGACACGACGATGTCGTTCGAGGAGCTCAAGACCATCGTCGAGTCTTCGCCGGCCAAAGTCCGGGTGTTGATCGTCGACTCGTGTCGGTCGGGGGGCATCACCCAGGTGAAAGGGGTGCGGCCGGCCGAACCGTTCGCCATTCGGCTCGAAGACCGGCTCGACGTGGAGGGCTTCGCGATCATCACCTCCAGCGCGGGGTCGGAGGACAGCCAAGAGTCCGACGCCCTGCGCGCGTCGTTCTTTACCCATCACTTCGTCAACGCGCTCAAAGGCGCCGCCGACAAGAACCAAGACGCCAAGGTCTCGCTGCAGGAAGCCTACTCTTACGCGTACCAGGAGACGATTCGTTCCTCGGGCCGCACGCTTCAGCTTCAGCACCCCACGTACGCCTATGACCTGAAGGGGCGAGGGGACTTGGTGCTGACCCACCTTGCGGAAGGCGTCGGCCGATTCGGCGTCTTGGCCATCTCGAGCCCGGGGACGTACCTCATTTATGAAGGTGAAGCCGACGGTCTGCTCGCGGCGGAGGTTCACGTCGAAGACGAAGGCGCCCGTTTGTTGCTGTCGCCGGGCGGCTACTTCATTCAACGGCGAGCCCGGGCGAGCTATCGAGAGTTCGACATCACCTTGGCCCGCGACGAAACGGTGCGGCTGCGAGACGTCGACTATCGCGAGATCCGCTACTCCCGACTCCTTCGCAAAGGGGGCGGCGCGCGGGCCGCGGTCCACAACCTATCCGCAGGGACGGAGGTCCGGGGCCCGATCCTCGACGGCTTTTCGGTGACCCCCAACCTCCTGCTCGGGTACGCGGTCGACCTGGCGCCGATCACCATGGGGCTGCAGCTCAGACTCGGTCGGAGCACCGCCGACGGCGTCCTGGATGCGACGGCGTCAGAGGTCTCGCTCCGCCTTCGGGCCGACCGTTATCTCGATCTTCACGCATTGAGCCTCAGCATCGGCGGGTTGGTGGAAGGCACTTACGTCATCCAGTCTTTCGAAACGACCGGCTCCGCCCCCGACCGTCGCGGCTTCGCGTTCGGGGCGGGGCTGGGGATCGGCCTCGAGCGGGCGTTTGGCCGGTTCGTGGTGCGGGTCGAAGGCGGACCCATGGTCTATGCGCTGTCGGCGGCGACGACGTCGGGGGGCGCGGTGGTCGGCGACGAGACGCAGACCCTGGTCACGTATTGGTTCGGGGCCAACATCGGGTGGCGTCTTTGATATGAGAACCACTGTTTGTCTCGGGCTGCTCTCGCTGGCGAGCTGCGGCGACCCCTTGGCCGACGCGGCGTATCGCGGGACGCCGATCTTTAAGCTCGAGGGGCAGATCACCACCGTCGACCTGCTGCCGCCCGAGCTTCTCGACGCCACGTTCGGCGTCTCCATTTTCTGGGCGCCGGAAGGAGACCTGACCGATCCACGCCTCGTGGAGCAGCCGTCGGTCACCACCGACGTTCGATTCCCGTCGACGTTCGAGCTCCGGGTCTTCGAGCCCCCCAACGATCTGCACTTCGGGTCGGCGACCGCGGCGTGGGTGGTGGGTCTGGTCCTCGCGTACGTCGACCAGGACGCCGACGGCGTGTACGCCGAGGGCGCGGCCGACGAGTTGATCGGCGGCAGCCTCCGACGAGGAATTCTGTACGCAAGGACGGAGCTCGAATCCTCCCAGTCGCCGAATCTGCAGGTCGTACGCCAGGGATTCTCCGTCGTCGACCTCCCGTTGCGCACGACCTGCGCCGCGCTTCCTCGACCGCAGCTGATGGGCCGGCGCGGCGGCGGTTTTTCGTTTACGTGCGACCAGGAGTGCCCAGCGGGGTTCGTCTGCGACGCCCGAGAACGGGTCTGTCGGCCCGACGAGACGTTCAATCTCCTCATCACGCCGACCTTCGATCTCCGATCGGTGATCTGCCGCCCCGAGTGACGACGGCTCGACGCGCCTCGGATCGGCGGTCGCTTCTTCCCAAGAAGAACCGAGGTGTGTTCGCGTCGTGAGGCGCGGGCTCTTCGGGCTGTGGGTCATCGTGGGCGAGTGCGGCGGGGAGCTGGTGCTCCCCGCGCTGCCTACGTCGGCCGAGGCCGCGACCGAAGTGTTGGTGTACGGTCAAAGCGGTCGCCCGCCCGACGCGCATTTCGTCGTCGACCTGCGGCCGGCGCGGCGCCCCTTCGCTCCGACCTGCCCGACTTTTGGGCAACCAGGACCCGCTGGTCGACGCTCATTCTGATTGTCGTTCGAGCACCTCGAGCGCTTGCCGGACCGAGTTCAGATCGATCGGTCGCCCGCGTTGCGCCCCGGCGCTCAGGCGGTTCAGCCGGACGACGAGATCGATCGCGGATCGGGTCACCGCGGCCGAGGTCGAGGTCAACACGAGTTGCCGGGCGCGCCGGAGCAGCCGCTCGAGCTCATCGTGCCCGTCGACCCCGGGCGAGGACGGGGGTTCGCGGGTGGGGGGACGACGTCGCCGGATCTTCCGGTGGCGGGCGGCGAAGTTCGATGGCCCGTCGTCGGCGGCCGAAGGCTTGGCGGAACGCCCCTCTCGGTCCGAGCGGCCGGCGTCGTCGGCGCCTTCGGTGGAAAGCGCGTCGGACCTCGACGTGGCGACGGGCCGAGCCTGGGGTCCCGTCGGCGGGA
>JANQQN010000233.1 GCA_028289325.1 Myxococcota bacterium
CGAGTTCGCTCCGGCCCTGGTCTTCGATGCGTGACCGGTCGTTCCATCGCGCGGCGGCCGAAGACGGAGCCAGCGCGGACGGCTCGAGCTGAAGCTCGAAGCTCGGCGAGATGAGGCCGTCGACCGGTGCTCGTTCCGCCGATGGCCACTGCAGCCCTGAGCTCATCGCCGCCAGCAGCGGGGTGTCGCTGGACTCACGGTCGGCGATATGTTCGTCGGTGGGTTCCTCCTCCGGGAATCGGCCTCCGTTTCGCATCGGCCTCGCGGCCGGTTTCGGCGCTGCGGGTTCGCGTGAGCGCGAATCGTTGACCGTGGACAAGCTCTTGTTTTGAGGGTCGCCGTCGAAGTCGAGGCCCAAGGCGAGATCCGACGGGGCTGCGCTCACCACGGAATGCGCGTCGGGCTCCAGCAGATCGTCGCTCGGCAGGACGGCGCCGGGATCGACGGCCTGGACGGCATGGGTGGGTTCCTCGCCGTCCAGGGAAAAGCCCGGGAGGCGATCGTCGTCCAAGATGGGATCTGCGAGCGCGCCCATCCGCGTCTCGCCGTACTCATCGCGTTGACGGACCTCGGAGCGGTCGGCGGCGTCTTGGTCGCCCGGTTCCCCCTTCCCCATCGACTCGCTGAATTCTGCGTAGAACGGGCCGCCATCCACGGTCGGACCGTCGGGGGGGGCGTCGAAGGCGAAGTCGTGCGGGTCGTCGAGTGCGGCGAGGGCGCCGAACAGACCGGAAGCGCCCGGGTCGTTGAGGCGTCCCTCGTCGGTCGCACCGGGGGCTCCAGGTGGGGGGTCGAACGGCGATGAGGGCGACGGATCCGTAGCGCGATCGTCGAGGGCCAGCGACGAGGCTTCCATCCGCGTGCTGGGGGCGCTGATCACGATTTCGCTCGCGAGACCGTCGTCGAACGCTCCCTGCATCGTGGCTTCGTCGGCGATGCCGTTGCCGATCTCGGTCGGCGCTTCCGCCGCCGCCTCGGGCCCCGGCACGCGGGTGGGCCGCGCGATCGTCGCTTCGTTCTCGGACGCCAGGTCGGTCGTCGGCTGCTCGGGCGTGTCTTCGTCGTCGAGGACACCATCGGCGGGAGCGGCCAGATCGAAGCCGGTCAGCGTCTCGTCGGCGGCGACCTGCGGGTCGAACGGGGTGGCTAGGTCATCGAAGCCGCCGTTCGCGTTGGCCGGTCGAGGCTCGGTCGACGGCTCGTCGACGGCCGCGAACGGAGGCGGATCTATCGCCGTCAGTTCCCCTCGCGGCGCGACCTTGTCTTCGGGGGGGACGACGCCCTCGATACCCTCGGTCGCCGACCCGTAGGCCTCGACGTCCGAGTCCGGTTCGAACGGGGGATCGGGTTCGAACGCGGGGTCGGGTTCGAATTCTGGCTCGGGTTCGAATTCGGGGTCGGGTTCGAATTCTGGCTCGGGTTCGAATTCGGGGTCGGGTTCGACGGCGGCGAACTGGAGGGTCGTTTCGACGTCCGAAGCGGCGACTTCGGCGTCGGCGCGCTCCACGATCTCCGACGGGGCGAACCCCTCGCGCGAGGACTCGGCGAGGGCTCCGAGCGCTTCCGCCGCTCGCCCCACGACCCGGGATCGGCGGCGCGGTTGGCCTGGCCCTCGGGATCGCGATGGCGCCTCGCGTTCCTCGTTGGTGAGCATGGACCGGGGACCGGTTCTATGCCCGGCGGGGATCGGTTCGACACGCCCGACCAGGTTGGGATTGGGGGTGGCGGGGCGTTGATTGTCGAGCAGCGGCGCGTCGATCACCTCTCGTCCGTCGGTGATCTCCGACCGCGAGCGGGCCATGAAGTCGTCGCGGGTCTTATCGAGCGCCGCCTGCGGCGGCGCGCGGTGGTCGTGGGTATCGTCGACCAGCAGCGGCGGCGATGGCGTGAGCGGGGAATCAGAACCGCGGATAAGCGGCAGCCGGAGGCGGCGGCGGCGAGCCTGCTCGTCGACGTTGTTGTCGAGGAATAGCTTTCGCATCAACACCGCAAGCTGAGTGGGGCCCACCGTCGCCCGCGCGCCGTAGACGTAGCTGTGGATCGCGTCATGAAGCTCGATGCAGGACGCGAATCGCTTCTCTGGCTCTCTCGCCAGCGCCTTCAGCACGATGTGCTCCAGCTCGTCGTCGAGGTCTTGGCGGTAATGCCGGGGCGAGGGGCTGATGTCTGCCTCCCGAACCCGCTCCAGCACGGCGAGGTCGTTCTTGCCCGCGAACAATCGATGTCCGGTGAGCAGTTCGTACAGCAGGATACCGGCCGCGAAGATGTCGGCCCTAAAGTCGATCGGGACGCCCGACACCTGTTCGGGGGCCATGTAACCGAACTTGCCTTTGAGGATGCCGCTCGCCGTACGCTCTCGGGTCCGCGCTTTGGCGATACCGAAATCGCCGAGCTTGACCTCTCCTTCGAAGGACATCATCACGTTCGACGGCGACACGTCGCGATGGATGATGCCGAGCGGCTGTCCGTCTTTCGTGAGGCGGTGGACGTACTCCAGTCCCTTCAGAATCTCCATCACGATGTACAGCGCGATGTCCGTCGGGAAGCCGCGGTTCTGACGCCCACACGCGGCCAGAGTTTTCAGGAGGTCGCGGCCGTCCACGTACTCCATGGCGATGAAGTACTGACCGTCGATCAGCCCCAAATCGTAGACCTGCACGATGTTCGGGTGGTGCAGGCTCACGCACAGCTTCGCTTCCTCGACGAACATCCGAACGAACTGCTCGTCGTCGGAGAGGGTGGGAAGGATTCGCTTGATGACCAGCCGCTTTTCGAAGCCTTCGATCCCCTGCGAAGTGGCGAGGAAGATCTCCGCCATGCCGCCGGCGCCGATGCGGTCTTGGAGAATGTAATCGCCAAAGGTGGTGGGCTTGAACTCGAGCATTGGGCGCCTGAGCGCGAAAGGCCGCCGGGTCATACTACCACCCGCCTCGCCGTGCGACGTCGCGTTTCCGTTGAATCCATGTGACGGGGTGCCTCCGCGACGTCGGGTTCGCCGCCGGTTAAGGTGAGCGAAGTGGTGCCCGCCGACTGGCTTACGACGTTCACCCTGGTCACCTTGGTCGCCTCACCGTTGCCCTCGCCCACGGGACCTCGGCGCTGCGCGGCCGTTCAACGGGCGATAGATGCCCGCGCGTCGCCATCGACGGCACCACTGGTGCTCCTAGAGCTGGGGCCACACTTCAGCCCTCGCGCGCTTCCCCGACTGCTCGAACTCGGGCAACAGGGAGCTTTTTCGCACCGGCTGGCGGCTTACGGCGCCTTCGGTCTGACCCGACACGCGGCCGGGCTTCGCCAGATCGTGAGAAGTTCAGCGCCATCCGACGCGGAAGGACGCTTGGCCTACGCCCTCGCAACCCTCGCCCTGGGTCGAGAGCAAGGCGCGCAGACGGTGCAGACGGTGATCCGTACCGCAACCGTGAGTCGCCGCCGGGGGGCGATGTGGGTGCTGAGCCGCATGCGCCACGCGCGATCTCGGCAGATGCTGTACGCCGGCCTCGAAGATGCAGATCCGGAGGTTCGGCTCATCGCGGCCGAGGCCCTGGTTCGGTTTCGAAGTCGAGCTGCGCGTCGGACGCTTCTCGAGCTCTTCTCGTCGGGATCCCCGCGGTTTCGGCGTCGCGCGTCCGAGGCGCTGATCGCCGTCGGTCACCGCTTTTCGCCCGACGCCCTGGCGCAGCTCGAACCCGACGCTGCGGCGCGAGCCTTCGCGCGCTGCGCCGCGCCGTCGATGTCGTTACGCCGCCTCGAGCGAGCGGTCAGCGAGGGCGAAGAGGGCGTTCGAGCCGGCGCTTTGGCCGCGATCGCCGCCCGCAGTGGGCTGCGGTCGTGGCTCGATCGGGCCTGCCCCCGGCGTTCCTGTGCGAGCGAAAGCGAGCTGGTCATGGTGGCCGCGATCATCGGCGATGCCCACGCGCCCGAAGTCCTGACGTCTCTGACCGGGACGGCGCGGACACAGGCCCTGCGGGTGTTTTCCGCGTTCTCGGAGATACCGTCGGTAGAGACCCGGATCGATACATCGACCGCGCGACGGGTGGCGGCCGCGTTCGAGCGCTGGTGGCCGGCGCTTTCGGTCGCCGAGCGGGCGCGAGTCCTGACCGCGCTCGGCGCGGTGGATGCGCCCGTCAGCGTCCAGCTCGCGCGTCGGGTGCTTCCTTCGACCTCGGGGGCGGCGCGGATCGCGGCCGCGAAAGTCCTCGGCCAGCACGGTACGCTCGACGATGCCGTGGCGCTGGTCGGCGCGGTCGATGGTCCGTCGAACCTTGCCCACGGCGCGACGCTTGCGGCTGCCGCCCGGCTGTGTCGACTGGAGGGGTCGTGAACCGTTGTTGTTGGATCGCTGCCGTCGTCGGGGGCGCCGTCGCGTGCGCGTCCTCCGTGCCGTCTGCCCCGCCGGATCCGCAGACCTCGCCCTCCGTGAAGGACGAAGCGCGAGCGGCGTGCGAACGGTCGGCGGCGACGTCGCCCGAGTGCCTAGACCTGCTGACTCGACCGGAGGTCGAAAGCCGCGAGGAGGTCGAGGCGGCGGAGGCCAAACGAAAGGCCGACGCGTTTCGAGGGCGACTGGCCGGACTTCGGGCGGCGGTGGAGCAGCGAGGTCGGACGCGGGCCACGAAGACCCCCACCGCCGCTGTCGCTCGCCTATTGGACCGGCAGCGCCGTCCGCGTCGAGCGCCGACGACAGCTTTCGCCCTCGACCCCGCCTTCGCGGGGCCCGAGCTCGAGGAACCCGACCTGATTGCGGCCGGTCTCGAACCGCCCGAGCGAACGGCAGCCCCGACGGCGGACCGGTCGCCTCCTTCGCCCGCGAAGGGGGCC
>JANQQN010000235.1 GCA_028289325.1 Myxococcota bacterium
ACCTTGGCCGAACCCCCAAAGGCAGCCGGGCCGGCGCGCCGCGCCAAGGAACGAGCGGCCCCGTCGGACGCCCTCGAACAGATCTTCGGCATCGGCCCCAAGCTCGCCGAACGACTCCGCGCGCACGGCGTCTCGGATATCGTGGCTCTTGCTCGGTTGACCGAAGACGATCTCCGCCGGCTCGCTCGGGACCTCAAAGGCTTCGAGGAACGCCAACGGCGACACGACTGGATCGGTCAGGCCCGCCGCTTGATGAACGAACGCGGGACGCCCACTGACCCGCCGAATGGTGATCCCGGCGTCGTCGACCCTCAGTCTCTCAGAACGCCCAGCCCACGCGGGGCCTCGGGGGAACAGGCGTCGCCTCATCCACCGGCGGCGTGGCCAGTGCCGACGCCCCCTGCGGATCCCGACGCCATCCACTGACTTAAAGAGCCACCGAAGTCAGGGTGGGGGCGCAAAGAGATAGTTCATGCCGAATGAGCCGCGGCCCACGCCGACCAGGTAAGTGCCCCAACCTTCGTTGTTCGAGTCGACGTTGACCGCGGCGATGTTGGCGACCACGGTCACGAACCCGGTGGCGGTGAGTTCCGGCGACGGGAGCAAGGCCAAGGCCCCGTCGGGGATGGTCTTCTGCAGGGAGGTCATCGGTTCGAGGCACAGAATCTGCGCCCCCACCCCGTCGCTGAGACGAGTGGCGATGACCTCGATGAGAACCAGAGGTGCCTCCACCGGCGTCCACCGGACCGTGATGCCTTGACGGGGGTCAACAGCGCCCAGGTCGAAGCCAGGAGCAGCAAGCAGAACCGGCGGCGGAAGGATCGGATTCGATTGAAACGAGCCCGCTTGACCTCCCCCGTCGGTGGTCACGGTCACCGATGTGCCTGGGCCGAACGCGGTCGCGTCGGACCGAAAAGGGACGTACTGCAGGTTGATTCGGCCATCGTTGCAGACATGGCGAATGTCGGTCTCGGCCAGCGGGTTCGCGACCCCCGGCGGTGGATAGAACGGGTCGTCGGCCTGAACGCAGGTCACCGGGTTCGGCAACGTCGTAAACTCCGGCGTTTGGTCGAGGAATTCCACCACGTTCAGGCTGGCGTCGGTCGGCTGCAGGCCGGAGAACGTCAGGTCGCCGGCGTCGATTTCGTTTCCTCCCGGGGGATCTTCTTGGAGAACGAAGGTGCTGGCCAGACACTGGGGCACCGTCGGCGAAGTGATGAAGTCGGGCTGGGACAGCGGTCCACTGAACGCGGTACGGATCAGAAACGTCGTCACGGTAGAGGTCACCGACGGCAAGGTCGGATCCGGCTTGAGCCCGCCGGTCACTTCCGCGACCAGACCGTAGACCTGATAGACCCCGTACGCGGGCGGGTCGAGCTCGTCCACGCAGGACACCGAGACGAACAGGAGCGACAAGCAAGCAAAGAAGCGCATGGCGGTCTCAGATGCTCGCGCTGAGCGTCAGGTTGAAGTTATGGAGCTTGTCGTCGATCCGGGGCGCCGTCGACCCGCCCAGACTGGGGATGGCGGGGTTGGGGCCCGCGAACGTAAATCCGAAGTCCCGCTGGATGAACAGGTAGCCGGCCCGCACGAACAGCGACTCGTTGATGGGAAACAGCAGATAGCTCTCCACCGCGTACCCGCGGGTCTCCAGCTTCGAGACGAGGCGGTCCGTCGCTTGCTGCAGCGATATGAGGTAACGCGAACCCATATTGAACTCCAACCCGATCTTGGGCCGATTGATGACCTCCAGCGGTAGCTCGTAGCGAAATCCGGTGTACAGAAAGCTGGTCAGCACCTGACCGTCTTCTTCGGTCCCGGCGAAGAACAGCAGCGGGGTCGACCGTCGAGGCGCGCCCGGTTCATCCGATACCGGAATCTCGTACTCGACGCCTTCGCCACTCGAGTCGATAAACCCGATCGAGCCCGACACGAAGAGATCGAGCCCGGAGCTCATCAGGTCGTACAGAATGACCATGCCCGCCACGGTCTGCCAGGTGCCGAGAGAGTCGGGAACCCGGCTCGGAAAGATGTTCCGCGCGGACAACGCCCCCGGGGCATTCCGAAAGTCAGCCTCCGGATCGTAGCCAGGGTCTTCGATGGCGCTCGGGAACAGCGTCCAGCGAGGGACGATCACGTAGGTGAACTGGAACAGGTTGCGACCGAGAGCGGGGAGCGCAAACTCGACGTTGCCGCCGAGCACCCGAAGGTTCTCCGTGCCATCGCTGAGAAACGGCAGGTCGTCGTCGGGGTTATCGAATAGAAACGACGTGTAGAACAGGCGAATGTACGTCTCGGGCCCCGGCAAGCGGATGGTCAGGTTGACCGTATCGTACTCGCCATCGACGATGTAGGTCCCCCACGTCGCCTGGCGTACGGGATCGTTGTTCTGTAGGTCGACAGGCGGCCCCCCGCCGTAAGCGATCCGTCCCGCGGACAGAGCGAGCCAGTCGGTGATGAACCAGTCGATCCACGCCTGGTCAAATCGAGCCACGCTGTCTCGAGGGAGGCGACTTCGTTCGAAGTCGGGCACGAACGCCGGCGAGTCGTTGTCCCCGAAGTGCTTGTACATCGCCAGCCGCGCGGTGATGCGAACCGAGGACACCGGCTCGGCCCGAAGGTTCACCCGCAGTCGATGCGACCACAGCTCCTCGGTGACCTCGTCTTCTCCGTCGGTGTTCGTCTCGCTGTTGTAGATGTAGCTGTTGAAGATCGTCCGGTACTCACCGGACAGATAGATGCGGTCGAGAATCGTCTTCTTCTCCACCTGGTCCAAACGGTCTTCGATGTCCGATAGACGCTCGTTGACGGCGCCCGATTGGCCGTACGCCAGCGATCCGCAGCAGACGAGCCCCGTCACCACCACCCCAATTCCAGTCCTGTGCTTCATTCGGACGGTCCCTTTCCCGTCATTTGATTCCGGCCGCGCGCATCTTCGTCTTCGGAGAATCGGCGGCGTTGGCGACCAAATAGGCCTTGATGTCGGCGAGCTCGCTCGCCGACACGATGCCCTTCAGCGGCGCGTCGGTTTGATGACTCGCGTAGTGAAAATACCGTTTCCACTGCTCCATCGTCTTGAGGGTCGGTTCGAACGGCGCGACGTCCTCGCCGTGGCAGCGGTCGCACTTGGCCAGGAGCTGCTCGCCTCGGTCTTCGTCGCCGAACTCCTCGCGCGCGACCCGCAGGCCGATGTCCTCGGGGGCCGCTGCTTCGCGAGGTGTCGCCACCAAGTTGACGTTGAGACGGTTGTCCTCTCCGGCGCGAGGCTTGATGAGTCCTCGCCAGGTCTCGAAGCCTTTCATGTTGACGACGACCTGGTGATTGGTTCCGACCTCCAGTTGTAGACCTCGAACGGGCGTGCTCCCTACCGGACTGCCGTCGATGATGACCGCGGCGCCGGGCGGATTCGTCGCCACGTCCACGGCCGCCGTCTCGGGCGGCAACTCGACGAGATTGACGGTGAAGGCGTTGCTTTGACCCTCACCGACCTCGATGTACCGGGAGACCTTCTCGAAGCCGGGAGCGGAGACATCGATGCGATGGCGCCCGGGCGCCACCGCGGACAACCTGAGCGGCGAGCGGCCCCTCTGTCGTCGACCATCGAAGATCACCCGAGCATCGGACGGCGTAAAGCGCAGCACGAGACTCGTCGGGGCCGGCGTCGGGACCCGCGGCCGGCGTGACCGCGCCGTACGCCGCTGTTCTCTCTGCTTCGGAGACCCCTGCGGCGGGGGGGGAGGCGAAGGCAGCGGCGGAGCCGGCGCAACCTTCACTGCCGCTTTCGAGGCCTGGATCTCGGTCGACACCTTCACCAGCGTCGCGTACACGCTCTTCGTTCCCGTCGCCGGCGCCCGTTCGATCAGGGTCTCGGTCTTGTAGCCTTCCTTGGATATCTCGAGCTGAACCTTCTCGTTCGCCACCGCTTCGAGCAGGGCGCCGGAAACGCCGACCGGGTTCTTGTACAACTCTCCGTCCACGCGCACCCGGGCCCCGTCCGGTACCACGTGGAGGAGGAACGCGACCTTCTGCGGGCCCTGGATCACCGGCGAGGGCGGCGGCGGTCGGAGCGTGACGACCTCGGTGGGGGTCGAACGGCCGATGAAGTACGCCGCGGCGAGAAGGCCGACGAGGACCAGGGTGAAGAGCATCGTCAGCACCACGATGAGCCCCGTTCGCCGACGGTCGTCGTAGACGGGAGGCGCCACCTGCGCCGCCACCGAGACCGGAACGCTCTGCGATGGATCCATCAGGCCCGAGGATCCGCCCGTGGGGCTCGACGAGGCGGAGAGCGACGGCGCAAATGCAGCTGGGATCTCTTGGGTTCTCTCGAGCTCGATCGGATCCGCGGCCGCCACCTCGTGTTCGAGGAGCTTGCGCTCTTCCCACTGTTCAGCCAACACCGCCTGCATCCAGCTGCTGACCTGATGCTGACCGACGTGCCACTGTTGCTGCTCCATCAAGCCTTCGAGATGCTCCCGAAACATTCGAGCGCTCGGCGTTCGCTGGTCACGATCGCGTCGCAGAGCCGACAGAACGATCTGGTCGAGCTCCTCCGGAACCTCGGGATTGTACGAGCTCGGAGGCGGGATCTGACGCTCCATCACCGCTTTCAACACCTCGCTCGGGCTGTCGCCTCGAAACAACCGGCGGACCGTCAGCAGCTCCCACAGGACCACGGCGACCGAGAAGACATCACTGCGACCGTCGAGCTCGTGGTGTTGCACCTGCTCGGGGGACGCGTAACCGTACTTGCCCTTGAGCGTGCCGGGCTTGGTGTAGATGTTGTGGACGTTGGCTTTGGCGACGCCGAAATCGAGCAGCTTCGTGGTCCCGGTGTAGGTCACCATCAGGTTCGTGGGGCCAACGTCTCGGTGGACCAAACCCAGCCCGCGGCCTTGGGTATCCGTGGCGCCGTGGGCGTAGTCGAGGCCAGCCACCGCGTCGGCAATGACGCGGCAAGCGATGGCGACCGGGATTCGGAACTCTTCTCGCTTGGCCCGACGCAGGATCAGCCGTAGATCCTCACCGGAAAGGTACTCCATCACGATGAAGAAGTCTTCGGTCTCTCGCTCGATGTTGTAGATCTCGACGATGTTCGGATGGTGGAGGGCTGCCGCTAGCCTCGCTTCGTTGAGGAACATCTCCACGAACCGGCCATCATTTCGAAGCTGGGGAAGGATGCGTTTGATGACCACGAGCTTCTCGAAGCCCGCGATGCCCTGCTGGCGAGCGAGCAGCACTTCGGCCATCCCCCCCACCGCAAGTCTTCTGGCGAATGAGTAGCGAGAAAACACCATTAGTTCAGGTCCCGGCCATCCCCGGCCCGTTTGCCTCCGCCCGTCCGATGAGGAACGCGACAAACACCAACAGAAGCAGTAGCAGCGCAAACAGCGAGGCCATCGCGATGACCGGCCAGGCGCTCGACCCGTTGGGGGCCGGCGCTGGCGCCGGCCGGCGCGGCTTCGCGCGGTCGTTCGTGGGCCGCGAAAGGCGGTCGGCGATCACGCCGGCTTTTCTTTGCACCGATCGCTCGAGGTCGATCCGCGTCCGCCTCGCGTCAGCCAGGCTCGTCTGTACCCACCCCGCGAGCTGACGCGGTCCGACAGTCAAGTTGACAGACCGAAGTACCTCCTCTAGGGCCTCGCGCATTTGACCCGCCGACGGGTATCGTCCCGCCGGATCGCGATCCACCGCGCGACTGACGACCGCATCTAGTGCCTCCGGTACCCGAGGATTCAAGTCTCGAGCCGGGGGAATCGGCTCGTGAAGAATGGCGTCGAGAACCGCGGCCGGGTTCTGCCGCAGGAAGAGCGACCGTCCGGTCAGCATCTCGTACAGAACAACCCCCAGTGAGAAGATATCTGCGCGATGATCGACGGGCTCCCCGCGAAGCGACTCGGGGGCCACGTACGCCGGCTGGCCTTTGACGACCCCGGGCCGGGTCGTTCTCTGTCGCAAGGCTGATTTCGCAACCCCGAAGTCGATGAGCTTGATGCGACCGTCGTAGGTCAACACGATGTTGCCCGGACTGATGTCGCGATGGACCAGATTCATCGGGTCGCCGCGGGCATCCGACGCCCGGTGGCAGTACTGTAGCGCCGCCCCGACCTCGGCCGCGATACGGCACGCGATGGGGACCGGAACCGCCATTTCGTTCTCTTGTACCGCAGCCACCACCGCCCGCAGATTCTCTCCCGACAAGTACTCTTGCACGATGTAGAATCCGGTATCGTCTCGACCGAGGTCTCGAACGTTGACGATATTGGCGTGGTGGAGCGCGGCCATCATCCGCGCTTCGTCGAGAAAGTCCTGAACCGTGTCCGAATCTTCGGCCAGGTGAGGCAAGAGACGTTTCAGAACGACGAGGCACGGGATGCCGCCCGGAGCCCGTTCGACGGCCATCATGACCGCTGCCATCCCTCCCGTCGCAAGGCGGCTCTCGCCATGATACGTCGTCGCTCCCATCCGCGCTCGGCCATCCTTACCAGTTTCGGCGGACCGGATCAGACCCACCACCGGCTTCCACGGGACTGCAACCGCACGGCCCCCGTACTGCCATGCGGGGCAATAGGTTACGATTTCGACGCAACTCCGGACGCTGGCAACGAAGGTTGCGGACTTCGTCGCTCTTCGTCGATCGCCCTTCCCCGGCCAGGAATCGATCAGTTCTTGCCGAAATCGCCCTGGGTCAGGTTGCCGTTGCTGCGCAGGTCGAGCGGCTTGCGCAGACGAATGGGGGTCGCGCGGGCGGCCAGCCACGCCCGAATCAGAGGAAACACCTCGTCGGGCGCTCGATCCGACAGCAGGAGTCCGCCGTGGCCGTAGTCTGCGGCGCAGCCCGTTCCGCGTCCCATGATCTTCAGCGACACGTCCTCACCGGCCCGATCTCGCAGCCACGCCATCGCGGCCGGAGGCGCGATATGGTCCTTGGCTCCGGCCACGAGCAGGGTCGGCGTCGTCAGACGCCCGAAGTGCTCCTCGTCGGGACGACCATAACGGTCCGCGAGGCGGCCAGTCGTGACCCAGTCGAGGATCTGCATCAACAGGCCAGGGGGGATGTCCTGGGTCATCGACGCCAGAATCCGGCGCACCGTCCCCGGCGTCATGGGCGCCAGCGGCGCAGACCAGTTTCGCGGCCAGCGGGGCCACAGCATCAGGGTTGGCAGCACCAACCATGCCAGCCATCGAAGCGGGAGGGGCCGGTCTGTGAGCTCCACCCACCGCCGAAGCAACGGCTCGGCCCTCGCGAGCCACCCCTGCAGGCGCATCGTGAATGGACTCCCGATCGCGACCACCGCGCGGACGCGGTTGGCGAGCGGCGCTTGCCGCACCTGAAACAAGACCTGCAACAGCCCCCCCCAGCTGTGTCCGACCCAGAGCACCGAAGGCGCCTCGGTCAACGACAACACCGTCTGAATGGCCTCTGCGACATCCTCGTCAACCTGATCATCCACCGTCCAACGCGCACCGGCCGGGACCGTCGCCCGCCCGTGACCACGCAGCTCGAGCACCCATACGTCAAAGCCAGCCCGCTGCAGTGCCCGGGCCAAACTCGACCGGTCACGCCCTCGACCGTCGTCCAGGAAGTCGACGTTGTAGCGATTCGCACCGAGGCCGTGGCACACGATCACCGGCTCGACGAACCGCGCCCTTTCGGGGGGAAGGTGGAACAACGCCACGTGATGGCCGGGGCTCGGCAGCTCTCGAATGACGGTTTCCGTGGGCGGCCACGGAAGCCGCCAGCGCCGAGCGAGAATGAATGCCAGCGCCAGGTACGCAGCGACCAGGGCCAAAAGGCCGAGCACAATTGTCCACACGGTTGTCATGGCCGACCGACGCTCGATGTGGCATGCTACGGGACTCGCGGTGTCGCTACCAGCGGGGTCCCAACCACCGGCGCACCCGGGTCATTCTACGGGTCAGGAACGTAAGCCCCACATCGTCGGCCGGGTTCTGCCCAGCCTCATGACCTTGGGTAGCCTGGCCTGTGGGCTGTACGCCATCCTCTTATGCGTAGGCCCGACCCCCGCCGTCGACCGGGCGGCGTGGATCATCTTCGCCGGCATGATCCTCGATATGTTGGACGGCCGCCTCGCTCGCCTGATGGGGACCGAAAGCGAGCTCGGGCGGCAGTTGGATTCCCTGGCCGACATGGTCACGTTCGGTACGGCCCCTGCGGCCCTCGTTTATACGTGGTCCCTGTCCGCGCTTGGCCCCTGGGGACCGATCGCCCCGAGTGTCTACGTGTGGTGCGGTGCGGTCCGTTTGGCCCGCTACAACGTGCGCGCGGGGGCACCCCGACCCGACGAAGACATCGGATCCCGGCCGTGGAACTCCGTCGGACTGCCGATTCCCCCCGCGGCGGGGGTGGTCGTGGGGGCAGTGGTCGGATGGCCGAACGGCCTTGCCTTCGACTACGCACCGCTTCTGGTCTGCGCGGGGATGATCGCGTTGGGGATGCTCATGGCGTCGAAGATCGAGTACCCCACCTTCAAGCGCGACGGCGTCCCCCGCCTCACCACGACCGCGGCCGTCGCCGCCGCCGTGAGTGCGATGGTCGGGGCCGCAGGAGGCCGAACGCGGGCCGCGATCCTGGTCTTGTTCTCAATCTACGTCGGACTCGGCTTGGTTAAGGCGGGCCTGCGGAGCGTCAAAGGCCGTACGCTGGTGGAGCGAGCGTGAATCGACGAGCCACGGAGTGGCTCGTTATTCGCGCCGAGCTCATCTAGTCCCGTGGAAATGAAGTTCTCAGCAGATAACGTCATGTCCACGGGACGTGAGCGAAGCGAAGCGAAGCGATCAGGAGGCCGC
>JANQQN010000244.1 GCA_028289325.1 Myxococcota bacterium
CTCCGCGAACCGCGGCTCATCCGGCACGCTCTCGGGCAGCCGCATGGGTTCCGCGCTCATCCCCAGCGTCACCAACACCTGCCACGGCTTCGTTTCCGTCGCCGAGACGTGGATGAGGTCGATGGCCGGCAGCCCTGGCGCCACCGGGGCCACGCTGATCACGCCCTCCACGGGCCCGACGTGGCCCGCTACGTGCTCGAGAAAGCGATCTCGATCTTCGCCCTGAATCGGGTTGATGTCGGCCATGGCTACCTGGCAGCCAATATATAGTCGCTGAGGATCCGCAAGGCCGGAATGTCTTCGACGACCTCATCGAGGAACGGCAGCGCAAGCGCGCCCTGACCGGTCTCCTCGCCTTCCTCCCTCAGCTCGGCGAGGAGTTTACGGTCTTGCTCGATTCGCGCCCGCTCGACCTCGGCCAGGGGCTCGAGGTGATCGAGGCCGTCTCGCAGGGCGAACGGGGCGTGGTCGCCGAGGCGGCCCTTCAGGTCACCGGGGGCTTCGACCGGCTGATCCGAGGCGTAGCTGCGGTTGAGGATGAAGCCCTCGGTGGTCAGTCCCAGATCTTTGATGCGGCCCTTGAAATACACCGCCTCCGACAAGGCCGCTTCGTCCGGGCTCGCAACGACGATAAACGCGGCTTTGTCCGAACGCAGGAGCGTTCGCACCCCGTCCGCGTGGATCCGCATCTTGTCGAACAATTTGCCGAACGCGCCGAGGAACGACTGGAGCTCTTCGGCGAAGCTCGGCCCGAAGGTGCGGCTCAGCGCGGTCGCGACCAGCGACGAGGCGGCCCTGAGGACCGCGCCCATCTTCTTGTTGGGATCGGGGGCGAAGATCGACAGGGTTCGCTCGTCGAGGAAGCGAGCGAGCCGACGGGGCGCGTCGAGGAAGTCGAGCGCGTTGCGGGACGGCGGGGTGTCCAGGATGATGAGGTCGTACCGGGCCTCCTGCTGAAAGGCGTACAGGGCTTCGGCCGCGGTGTACTCCTGAAGGCCGGTGATGACGTCGCCGAGGGCCTGGTAGAGCCGAGACTTTCGGATGCGCTCGGCGTCGGCCTCACTGGGTGCGAAGCGATCCACGACCCCTTCCAACACCACCTTCGGATCCAGCATCCAAGCGAACAGCGAACCCCCGTCGGGGACCGCGACACCCTTGTGGGCGAGGACGGTGGCGTCGATCTCGACCGGTTCTTTGCCGGTGGGGGGAATGCCCAGCGCCTGGGCGAGCCGGCGGGCGGGATCGATCGTCAGCACCAGCGCCTGGCGGCCCAGTCGGGCCGCCGACAGGGCCAGGGCGGCGGAGGTGGTCGTCTTGCCGACGCCGCCCGCCCCGCAGCACACGATCACCTGCTTCTCGGCCACGACGTCGCGAAGCTTCACGCGGTCCCTCCGGAAGCCATCACCGGCGGCCCAGAAAAGACCTCGGCCAGCTGCTCGACGAGCTCGGAGGGCGAGCCGTCCATCAGGTCGACTTCGGTCCTCGCCACGTCGGCGCCGGCCTCGGCGCGAAAGCGCTCGCGCGCGCGCAGGGCCCGCTGCAGCCGGCGAAACTCTCGGCTGCCGAGCAGCAGGGGCTCCGAGCCGTCGCGGCCGTCGAGATGAGCGGCGACCGCCGATAGCTGAGGCGCGGTGAACGCCTGGCGCGGCATTTGGTTGAGGACCATGCCCCGCAGCGGAACCGAGAGCGCGGACAGACCGCCGGCCAGCTCCAACGACTCGGTCACCGGCATGTCTTCGGGTAGCGTCACGACCACCGCGCCGCCGCGCTCGGGGTTGGTCATGGCATCGAGGCCTTCGCGGATCGCGTCCCCGATCATGCCCACGGGCACCACGCGAAGAACGGTGCGCGGTAACGAAACGAGCCCCAGCGCATGCCCGGTTGCAGGAAGATCGACGATGATGTGGTCCCAGCGGTCCGATCGCAGCAAAAAAACCAGCTGATAGAGGGTGCCGATTTCCGGGAACGCGGGCGCCGCCATCAGGAACCGGTTCAGCGCCGCCGACCGCATCGCGGCGTCGGCGACCATCCCAACCTTGAGGGCAGCCCGCAGGAACAGTCGGTGACCGGCCGACGGCGTCAACCGCACCCCGTGAAGCCCGTCTTCGAGGGGCACCGGTGCTTCGCCCTTCGGTCGCGGCTGCCCGAACAGCTCGAGCAGAGTCGAGCGCTCTTTGGCGTCCGGGGTGACTTCTCCCAGTAGCACCCTTCGACCGGCCCGTTGGGCCGCCCGAGCCAGGGCCGCCGCCACCGTGGTCTTCCCTACACCGCCCTTGCCGGTGACCAGAACCAGCTGCCGGTCCCAGATGTACTCAGGGCCGCTCACCGTCACCTACGCAACTGCCATCGCACGGCCCGCGTTCCGCGTAAACGAAGATGAAGGAAATCGACGGAGACCGCCCCTGCGGGCCCCATTGACGGGATCGGCCGGAGTGTCGGGCAAGTCGGCCCCGTGGCCTGAGTCAGCGGTAAAGCGGCGAGCATGGGTTGACCATGAACGCTTTGGAGACGATGGACTGCCAAGTCCAGTCATGTCGCTCTTTTCGGGGAATACGCTGAGGCGATGGACCTCCAAGCTGCTCGCACGGGACACGGTTTTTCGCGCGGTTCAGCAGGGCCTGCACTCCTCCCTCGATGCGCGGCGCGCCGTCGACCGCAACGCGGAGCGCGTGTGGTCACTCCTCGACGTGCCCAGCCGTCGCGAGATCGAACGGCTCAAGGACGATATCGATGAGCTCGACGAGACGCTGGCCGAGATTCAGCAGCGGCTGAATCGCCTTCGCCGCGGGCTGCGGCGGCGCGGGTGAGCGAGACCCGGATCTCGACGGAGCGCCTGCGTCGGGTCGGGGTGCTGTTCGAAGACGACCACGTTCTCGTCGTGGACAAGCCGGCGGGCCTCGCGGTTCACGGCGGCGCGGACACCAAAGGACGTGATCTGCTCGACGTTCTCCTCGGCGCCTACGACGCGCCGCCCGCCCTCCACCTCGCCCATCGCCTGGACCGCGGGACCAGCGGCGTCCTGCTGCTCGCGAAGTCCGCCGACGTCGCGGCGACGGTACAAGGACTGTGGCCCGCGGCGAAGAAGCGGTACCTGGCCCTCGCGCGGGGCACGATTCGGCAGCCGGTCCGGGCCGAAGCCCCGCTCGCGACCAAGGACGGACGGCCGCAGGCGGCCCGATCCGACGTTGTCCCCGTGCGGGTCGTAGGCGCGCACACCCTCGTTCACGTCGACATCACCACCGGCCGCTACCACCAGATCCGTCGGCACCTCGCCGGGCTCGGCCATCCGATCCTGATGGACGACAAGTACGGCGACTTCGAAACCAACAAGGCGTGGGCGCGAACGATCCGGTCGACGGGCGCGCCTCGACCAAAACACCTCGCTCTGCACGCCACCCGTCTCGCCATACCCCACCCCGACCACGGCGCGGTCGTCACCTTCGAGTCGCCGATGCCCGAGGCGTGGAAAGACTGGTTGACCGAACAGTGACCGCTTTCAGCGGAGCAAGGGGGCGAACGCGCGGGCGAGCGCGCGGGTCTCGACCATGTTGTCTTCGATCGAACAGTAGGTCCACCCGCCGTAGCGACCGACGGGATACACGCCGGCCGCGTTGAGGGTCGGGGTCAACCGAGATTGCTCGGCCTGGGCCGCCCGGTTGACGTGGACGTACGCCGGGTCGAGCACGACGCTGTGCCAGCTGACCAGCCGCTGCTCGTCGACGATGCCCGCCCGGTGCAGGTCGTCGAGGACCCGAACCCGCATCGCCTCAACGTCGAAGGTCGCGTCGGCGTCGGCGCCGACCTCCACGTACAGGCTCATGCGATCGGCGCCCATGATGTTGTCGTACCAGCCCACCCGGTAAAAGCAGAGCGCGCGGTCCGGGAAGTACATCCAATGGGGGGTCGGCGACCCCTTGGCGTCGAAGCCCAGATTGAATACCAGCACCTTGTTCCAGCTGAAACGACCGGCGTCGAAGCTCAGGCCACACGCGGCGGCGAGACGATTGAGGGGCGCGGAGGAGACGAGCCGGCGAAACCGGATTTCGCGTCGGCTGGTGATCGCCACCTGGCGGGACAGGTCCACCCGCTCCAGCCGCTCCCGATAAGCGACGGTGTCCGCGGGTAGATCCCGCAGCAGCGCCCGAATGTATTCGATGGCCCCCCCGGTCGGATAGGTGAAGGTGCTGTTGTAGCTGCGGTTATCGGACGACCGCATGTTGCGAATGATGTCGTCGACGTCGGCGTGGGGAAAGAATCGGCCCATCGCGTCCGCGTCGAGCAGGTCGAGGTCGCACGCGTAGAGCTTCTCGTTGTAGGGGATCAGGAATTTCTCGGCGATGCTCCGCCCGAATCGTTCGTAGAGCATGGCCTTGAACGAGCCGGGCACGCCGTCGCCGCGGGATCGAAAATGGAGGTCCACCAAACAGTCGATGAAGTCGGCCCGCGGGAGCTGGTGGATGTTCTTCTGAAACGGGAAGTCGATATCCCGGCCTTCGAAACGGATGAACGCACGCTTGTCGACGGTGAGGATCGTCTGGTCGGGCATCCGCGCCCGCAGCCAGGCTTCGATCTCCGGATGTTTGAAGTGAAAAAAATGGCCGGAGTAGTCCCAAACAAATCCGTCTTGCTTGACGGTTTTGCAATAACCACCGGGCTCACCGTCCGCTTCGAGGACCAATACTTCGGGGATTCGATGACCGGCCGCCGTCGCCGCCTCACGCATCCAGTTGGCAAACGAGAGGCCGCTCACGCCCGCGCCGACGACCAGATACTCGACCTCGTCCACAGGGTACGCGGATAGCACGGTCCGGCGCCGGGGGGCCGTAAATCAGCCACGGAAGCGGGGATGGCGCGGGGCGACGCGGTCATGTGGACCATCACGCGTTCGATGCCGAGCCTCCCGACGCGTTCCGTTATCGACGTCACGTGAGGCTTTACGTAGGATGCCCCCGCGATCATGTTTTGTCCGCACTGCGGCGCCCCTAATTCCGGCCAATCCGTTCAGTGTAGTCGATGCCGCGGCTTCCTCAACGCCGACCCTTCGAACAAGCCGGCCCGCGTGCGCCGTCGGCCTCCCGCTCCCGACACGTCGGACCTGTCTCCTCCGCCGCGCCGCCAGGAGGTGCCCGGCGCGGGGGCCCAGCAACGAACACGGAGCCAAGGACCGGCGGCCCAGAACGCGCCGGCCCCGGCGCCGCGACGGCGCCCCAGCCAAGTGAGCAGCGGCCGGACCCCGGCCGCCCGGCGGGAGACCAGCGCGCAGCGGTCGACGCCGAGCGAAACCCCGCGCCCGGTCGTACCCCACCAAGCGCCGCCCCCCAACACGACGCCGCCCCCGCGACACACCACGTCGGCCAAAAGGGGGGCCCGGGCCACGCCACCGGCGGTCAGCCGGCCATCGGATCGGGGCGGGGTCGGACCAGGATCGCCCGCGGACGCGCCCCCGCGCGCCGCCCCCACCGCGGCCCGCAACAAGCGATCCGCGGGCCGAGGATCGGCGCCTGCCGCGAGCGGACCCCCTGTGGCCGCCGGCCGACCGCGGGCCTCCCTGCCGCCCTCGGACGCCAACGTTCGGCGAGCGCCCCCGTCCCGACCGCCCGGCACCACCGGCGCCGGCACCGCCCGTCGCCAGCTCAGCGAGCTGTCGGACTGGCTCAAAG
>JANQQN010000264.1 GCA_028289325.1 Myxococcota bacterium
ACTGATCCATCCCCGCCAACGCTCGGGCCAAAGCGCGCTCCGCACCGATCGGCGGCATGCCCTCGAAGAAGGACACCACCGCCGCCCGCTCGGTCCCCGGTAGCCGGCCCAGCGCCTCCACCACCCGAAAGATGCCCATGTCGCCGACCCGCGGTCGCACGTCGCTCCACGTCTCCCGCAGGAACCGCCACGCGGGCAGCCGGCCGTGGTGGGAGGCGAGCAGCTGCCCGAGAATCCCGCCGATCGCTTCCTGGGGGATCGTGCCGTCGGCGATCGCCGCCAGCGTCCGTTCGGTCAGCGCCGACGGCCGAAACGACGATAGGGTGTACAGGTAGCGCAGCGCATCTTGGGGCGCAGCGCCCACTCGCCTTCGCTGCCGGTAGGTCGCCATCCACGCGTCATACAGCGCCCCATCGCCGTACCGGGCCGCGATCGTCAGGTAGGTGCCGGCGAGGTTGGGGTCTACCGCGCGGGCATCGGATCGCTCCCGCTCGCTGTACACGCCGGCCTGCTCGATGACCGCCGGATCTTCGGCCAACGACCCCAAGACGTGCAGCACCACCGCTCGTCGCTGCATGCGCTCTTGAGCCTCCCCCGGCGAAGGATCGAAGCCCAGGGTGGTCAGATGGGGCCCGAATCCGCGACGAAGCCGCGCTCGGAAGTCGGCCATCACGTCGGGGTCGGCGTGGTCGCGAAGTAGTCGATCGATGGTCGCCAGCCGGTCCGCCAGGGCGCGCAGGACGTTGTGGTCGCTGCTGGCGGCAAACGCGTCGATCATGGGGACGAAGCGTTCGATCCCGATCGTGTCGTTGCGGACCAACGACCACTGGTCCTCGAGTAGACCCATCTGCTCGGGCGCCCGAAGGCGAGCCACCGGCAGCCGATCGATGCCGCCTACGTGGTGGACCCGGTAAAAGCCCACCTCATCCGCGTTTCCGTACGCCCACTTCATGGCCCCCACCGACGGCACCTCGAACCGCTGGCCTCGCTGCGACAGCACCAGCCGGTGGGTCTTGATGCCTTCGTCATCTTCGTACTTCACGGTGACGGGAACATTCCAAAGCTGCTCGCAAGCGGCGGCGCCCGGCTCGGAAAAGAAGCGCGTCTGCTCGAGCAGAACCCCGTCTTCGGTCATCGACAGGGATAGGAGGGGAAAGCCAGGTTGCTCAACCCAGCTGCGCATCAGCTGGCCGACGGGTCGATCCGATGCCTGCTCGAGGTGAGACCACAGATCGTCCCCCCGGGCGTTGGTCCCCGCGAACGCTTTCATGTACGACCGGATGCCTTCGCGAAACGGTATCCGGCCGATGAACGCCTCGAGCATCCGCATCACCGCACACCCCTTCTGGTACGTGATGACGTCGAACATCTCGAGAGCCTCGGCGGGCGTCTCGACCGGCGTCCACACCGCGTGGGTGGTCGGCATCGCGTCGTCAGCGAGCGCTCGGTTCTTATCGAGCTGGAAGTCGTTCCAGACCTGGTAGTGGGGCGCCACGGCGTGGATGGCCTTGTGCGCGAACCACTCGGCGAACGCCTCGTTCAGCCACAGATCGTCCCACCACGACATGGTCACCAGGTTGCCGAACCACATGTGAGCCAGTTCGTGCGCGATGACCTTGGCGATGAGCTTCTCTTGGTTCCAAGACGCGGAACGCGGATCCATCAGGAGCAGGTTCTGGCGAAAGAGGACCAGCCCCACGTTCTCCATCGCCCCGGCGTCGAAACCCGGGACCGCGACCTGATCATACTTCGCGAACGGGTACGGCAGTCCGAAGTACTCTTCGTACCAAGGGAACAGTCGCTCGGTGAACGACTGGGCGAAGCCGGTCTGGGCCTGCTTGCCGGCCAATGCCCAGACCCGCAGGGGCGTACCGTTGCTCGAAGTGGCGGGCGGCGCCTCGTAGGGCCCCACGGTCATCGCGGCCAGATAGCTGGATACGGGTTCCGTGGCCGCGAACCGCCATACCCGCCGGCCGTCGGGCTCGGTGTCGACCGACCGTAGCGGCCCGTTGGCGAGAGCGACCGCGCTCGCGGTCGTTGTCACCGTCCACTCGAGCGACGCCTTGAACGCCGGTTCGTCAAAGCACGGAAAGATCGCGCGGGCATCGGTCGCCTCGCACTGCGTGGCCAGCGTGATCTCATCCCCATCTTGAGCGAGATACAGGCCGTGCATCCCAGGATTGGGTCGGCCGGCGAAAGAGACCGACAGCTCCAGCGGCCCCGGCTCGACCCGCTCTTGCGCGGTGAAGCGGACGGTCTCCGTCGCGGCGTCGACCTCGATCCGCGCCGGCGTGCCGTCGATCCGGGCGTCGGCCAACTCCAGGTCGCGAGCGTGCATCTCGACGTAGTCCGACGCCTCGATGGCCTCGAGACTCATGCGCACGACGCCGCGAAAGGTCGGCCAGGTGGGGTCGGCGTCGATTTCGATCGCGTAACGACGGGGTTGAATCGCGGTGGGGAGTCGGTACGCGGTGGCCATGGGCTTCGGGAGCCTACCCAAACCGGCCTCGTGAGCGTGACTTTTGCTGACTAGAAGGGCCAGTCGATACCGAGCCAGCGCAGGATTATCCGCAGGATGACCAGCGGATCGCTCACGATCTTGCCGTAGAGGAGATAGATGGCGATCGCGCCGCCGACGATGGTCGTCAAGGTGGCGACCGCGCTGAACAGCAACGTGTGAAGCAGCCCGAGCAGGCAGGCCTTGAGGGGCCGGACTTCGTAGATGAAAGAAAGGGCCCCGGTTTGGGCGACCAGCAGGACCAGCGGACCGAACAGGGCCAGCCAGCCCAACCCCAACATGGATAACGCCGCGCTCAGAATCAGCACCGTCACGATGCCGTAGCCGATCGCGTTGTCCCAGCCGTTATCGAGGTCCTTGCCCACCAGGCGAACCGACATCCGCAGGGTCACCAGCCAAATGATCGCGGCCAGGGCAGCGGCCAGCCAAAGCAGGGTCATCGCTACCTCCAACCCGAGGTCTGCGCGCTGACATTCCACATGGCGCCCAAGGTATCACAAAGCCCGCTCGTCTAGAGCTGAGGGCCGAGCAACGCGCCCAGCGCCACGCCG
>JANQQN010000268.1 GCA_028289325.1 Myxococcota bacterium
CGCCTCGGTGCGCGGCGGTTCGTCGCCATGCTTGGTTCGCAGCAGCTGAGTCCAGGTCTGTTCCCCGACGATACCGTCTTGGTCGAGCTGATGGTCGGCCTGGAACTGTCTGACCGCGGCTTCGGTCTGGCTCCCGAATTGACCGTCGATCTCGCCTTGGTAGTAGCCCGCGTCTTGCAAGATCGTCTGGGCATCGACGACCGGTTGCCCCCCCGAGCCGTTGCCGAGCAGGGGTTTGGTCTTGGCCACTTCGGCCAGCGGGGGCGTCGAGTTCGGGCCGCCGAGCGTGGTGGGCAGAGGGTCCCCAAGGGGCGCCAACGTGTTCGAACGGATCTGGTCGACGGCGGCCGCCGGGTTCATCCCTCGTTCGATCTTGGCGTCCTGCTTCTTGATTCCGGTCTCGACCTCCATCGCCACCGACAGGTCGACGACGCCCTTGATGGCCTTCGGGACCTTGATCTCCGGCTTCAGGTCGATGTCGGGGCCCTCGTAGCTGAAGCGCTCTACGGTCTGGGTGGCGACCGGGTTGAACTGATTGGCCTGCGCTCGGTCGCCCTTGAAGAGGGCGGCGAGCTGGTGACGATTGGCTCCGGTGGTGTCGAAAGTAACTTCGGTGGTCGTCTCGGTGTAAGGCGCGTGGGTGCCGTCGAAGGTGAACTTGCCTCCGCCTTGCTCGACGAAATCGTGCTCTTGTACTCGATTCCGCAGGCGCACGGAATCCGGACCCGACCAGTCGCCGGTCAGGACGTCCTGGGCCACATCGAGGGGGTTCTGGCCCCTGGCGGCCCCCTCCCAGGTGAGGGTCAGCGTCGTTTCGCTCCCCTCGACGTCGCTGAGCTCCTGTACTTTGCCTTCGATTCCTTTCTTGGCGAAGACGCCGTTCTTGAGGGAGATGTCGTTGTCCAACTTGAGGGTCAAACTGACGTCGCCGTCTCGGTTGACCTCCACCGCCCCCGACTGCACCCAGTCGTCGCGAATGGTCGTTTCGACCCCCAGCATCTTGCCGTACTTGGCGGAGAGCTGGCCTCGGAAGAATCCTCCGCCTTCGACCTTCGTCTTGCTCCAGTCCGCCGCGAGCGCGTCTTTATCCGCCTGCGATGGATCGAGCATGTCATTCGTGATCTCGCCGAGGGCCCCGCCCGCGACCGCGTGGTAGTCGCCGATCCGATCGCGAACGAGATCTGCGGCCCGGTCCTCCACCGTGGCCGGCGAGGTGGTGTACGTCTCGGTGACGCTGACCCGCGCGCCGCCTTCCCAGCCCAGCTTGCTTTCGACGACAGGGTTGGGCGTCTTCTTTCGGTCGCCGACTTTGGTGAGCGTCGCGGTGTGCTTGAGCGATACGTCGAAGTCACCGTCGTCGCGCCGCTCGATGGTCAGATTGCCGCCCAGTTTGCCTTTGAAGCCGGCGGTGCCGACGGTGCCGACCGGCACGACGCCTTTGACCTCCGCGTCGACCTCGAATGACTGAGCGTCGCCGGGGTTGGTCAACCGCTCGGTCATCATGGGCGTCTTGAAGGCCACGTCCAAGGCTCGGTCCGGGTTCCTAGCCGCGGCGGCGACAAGACGTGCACCGTCGGAGATGCGCTTGGCCGCGGCGGTGAACAGCGAGCGACCGTTGGACCGAGACCCGTCCCGCGCCGAGGAATTGTCCTGGCTTTGGTCCATGGTGTCGCCCCGGCGGCCCGCGGCTCGTTGTGCCTCCTCCTTCTTTTGCTTGGCCTCGGCGAGTCTTCGCGCCTCCGCTTGGCGGGCGGCGGCCTCTCGACGGCGCGCTGCCTCCTGTTTTCGTTGTTGCTCGGCCGCTCGGGCCGCCTGGTCCCCGCTTGTACGGGAGCTCGTTTTCACACCCATGCCCCCGTCGACTGCACTCCGTGGGCCACGCCGAACATCTGCGCTCGACCTCGACCGCGTTGGATCCAGCGAACACGATGTTCGCCGGGCCGAACAGCCGGCGCGTGAAACGCGTCTTCATGGAGCGGGCTTCGGCTCGATGGAGGCATGCTTGCGGTACCGCCGCCGGCGTCGTTCGATGTATGGTTCGAGCATGACCACGCTTCGAGGCAAAGTTGCGCTGGTGGCGGGCGCCACGCGCGGGGCCGGCCGCGGCATCGCCCGGGCCCTGGGCGAGGCCGGGGCGACCGTGTACTGCACCGGCCGCAGCAGCACCGGCGTTTCATCGGACCTCGGGCGCCCGGAGACCATCGAAGAGACCGCGGCCCTGGTCACGACCGCGGGGGGCGTGGGGATCGCCGTGCGGGTCGACCATACTGACGAGGCCTCGGTCGAGCGCCTGTTCGACCGCGTGCGCGAAAGCCACGGCCAGCTCGATATCCTGGTCAACGATATCTGGGGAGGCGATGCGCTCACGGAGTGGGGCAAGCGGTGTTGGGAGGTCGACGTACAGACCGGCTTTACGATGATGGAGCGCGCGATCCACACCCACATCATCACCAACCGCTACGGCGTGCCGCTCATGCTCGACGGACCAGGCGGCGTCGTCATCGAGGTGACCGACGGCGCCTTCTATGGCTACCGGGGCCAGTTGTTTTATGATCTGTGCAAGATGTCGGTCATCCGGCTCGCTTACGCGATGTCGGTGGAGCTGTCCGACCGTCCGATCTCCGTGGTCGCCGTAACCCCGGGATTCTTGCGGTCAGAGGCCGTCCTCGAGCATTTCGGCGTCACGGAAGACAACTGGCGGGAGGCGATATCGAAGGACCCCCATTTCGCGGTCTCGGAGACGCCGCTTCTCGTGGGCCGAGTGATCGCGGCCTTGGCCGCCGACCCCGAGGTCGGCTCACGCTCCGGCCAGGTCCTCACGTCGTGGGCACTCGCTCGCCACTACGGGGTGACCGACGTCGACGGCGCTACGCCTCACTGGGACGAACACCTGGATGGGGCGATCGAATCGATCCTCGACGGAGACGATCCGAGCCCCGATGACATCCTGCTGCTGCAGGTTCGCAAGCCGCAGCTCGACTTCGATGAGTCGAGGGCGGCGCAGCGAGCGCGGATAGAAGCGTTTCTTGACGCGCACGGCCGTTGACCCGCCGCCGCGGGACGTGGACCGTCGGCGGGAGGCTCAGCATGTTTGGTCGCTACCAGTTCACTGGAGCCCCGCCCCAGGGCGTCTATTGGCGTCTGGTCGCGGTGGGGTTCGGCATCCTCTTCGCTTCGATGATCTACTGCGCGCTGCACGGGTTCGAGGATGAGCGCTTCTCGTTCGATCCCGGGGTGACGCTCCGGTGGTCGGTGCCGCGGTGGGGGGCTTGGCCGCTTCTCTTGCCGGCGTGCTACTGGCTGATGCGCAGCGCCCATCGCCGGGCGATGCCGGCGCGGGGTTTGGTCGCCGCGGCCGTCGCGGCGGTGGTCGGAGCCGTCGCTTTCGCGTACGGAGCGCAGGCGGCCTTCGGGCGGGCGACGACGGTCTTCGCGGTCACGTATCACATGGCACCGCCAGCGGCCGCGACGTTCGCGCTGTGCGTCGCGGCCGGGTTTTGGCTGCTGCGACCTGAAGCTTCGAGCTCGGCGGTCCGGTCGACGGTAGATACCGGCGACGTCGGTCTTATTTTGCCGGTCTCGAAAGGTAGATTGCAGACGGTCCTCGACGTCCGGGAGGTCGAGTGGGTGCGAGCGGCGGGCAACTACGTCGAGCTTTTTGTCGACGGCGCCGTCTACATGGCGCGTAGCAGTATGGTGGGTCTCGAACGCCGACTACCGGCCGACACGTTCCTGCGAGTTCATCGTTCTTACATGGTGAGAACGTCGGACATCGTCGGACTCACCGGCGGCCGGTCACGTCCGATCTTGATCATGACTTCCGGGTCCCACGTTCCCGTGGGCAAGTCGTATCGTTCGGCCGTGTTCGACCGGCTCCGCGCTCGTTCCGGGCCGAGGTGATGGAAGCTTTTTGTCCCTCAGATCCCCGGTCCGTCCCTAAGGTCCGGTGAGACCGCCAAAAAATGACGCCGAGCTCGTTTAAAGCTCGGCATGACGAAGAAACAACATCGACGAACGTCTCCCGGCCTGCGCTTCACCGCCGTCCTCGCGGCGCTGGCGGTGACGATCGGGTCGACGCTGCTGACCTGGGTCGCCCGGACCTCAGATGACCCTGAGGATCGGGCGGGGCCAGCGAAAGCGCCTGACATGTCGACGATCGGCGACCGCGAGATCGCCGATGAGCAGCGCACGGCCGACTGGCTCGCCTACGGGCGCACTCATTCTGAACGTCGTTTCAGCCCCCTCAACGACATCAGGCGAGGAACGGTGAACCGGTTGGGCGTCGCTTGGTACCTGGATCTGCCCGACGACGTCGGCTTGGTCTCGACACCGCTGGTGGTGGACGGGGTGCTCTACTTCACCGGGACGATGAACGTCGTTCGCGCGGTGAACGCGACCAGCGGCGAATTGATCTGGTCGTACGATCCCGACGTCGCCGGCCACGTCGGCACCAAGCGCCAAGTCGGCTGGGTTCACAGTCGAGGGATCAGTTTTTACCGAGGCAAGATATTCGCGGCGACGTGGGACGGGCGCCTGTTCGCGCTCGACGCCAAGACCGGTCGACTGCGGTGGACCGTGCGCACCTTCGAGGAGGGCAAGCCGCTGTACATTACCGGCGCGCCGAAGGCGTTCAAGGGGAAGGTGTTGATCGGCAACGGCGGAACCGAGGTCGGTCGAGCGCGGGGATCCGTGACCGCCTTCGACGCGGATACCGGGCGAACGGCGTGGACGTTCCACATCGTGCCCGGCAATCCGGCGGACGGTTTCGAGAACGAAGCGATGGCCATGGCCGCGCAAACGTGGACCGGTCGCTGGTGGGAGCACGGGGGCGGAGGCAATGCCTGGCACGGAATGACCTACGACCCCGAGCTCGATACCGTGTACATCGGCACCGGCAACGGGGCGCCCTGGAATCGCCGGTTACGGAGCCCGGACGGCGGCGACAACCTGTTTCTGTCGTCTATCGTCGCGCTCGATCCCGACACCGGCGGCTACCGGTGGCACTATCAGACCAGTCCCGGCGACACCTGGGACTACACTTCGACGATGGATATCGTGCTCGCGGACCTCGAGGTCGATGGCCATCCGATCAAAGCCATCCTCCACGCACCCAAGAACGGCTTCTTCTACGTCATCGATCGCGTGACCGGTCGACTCGTGTCCGCGAAGCCGTTTTCCCGGGTCACTTGGGCCACCCATGTCGATCCCGTCAGCGGTCGGCCGGTTGAGACCCCGAACGCTCGTTACCCGGACGGCGAGGCGAATATCTGGCCCAGCGCTCATGGCGCGCACAGCTGGCAAGCGATGTCTTACAATCCGACCACGGGTCTCGTGTATCTACCGACCATGAATATGGGTGGCCGGTACGTCGACACGGGGCTGGATACGTCGTGGCGGGCCGAGGACTTTGTCGGGGGCACGGGCGTAGGGCTGTTCGAGATTCTCTTGTCAAAGGAGCTATCGCCGGGATTGCTGCAGGCTTGGGATCCCGTGCGGCAAGAGGCGGTGTGGACCGTCCCTCAGAAGCATCCTTGGAACGGCGGCACGTTGGCGACGCCGGAGCTGGTCTTTCAAGGACGATACGACGGAACGTTCTACGCCCACGATGCTTCGACCGGCGAGGCACGGTGGTCGTACGACCTCGGCCTCGGCATCTCGGCGCCGCCGATAACCTACAAGCTCGGCGGCAAGCAGTACGTCGCTCTCCTCGTGGGATACGGCGGCGGTTACACCGTCGGTTTCACGCCCGGCCTGCCCAACGAGGGCTGGGCCTATGGGGTTCATCGCCGTCGGCTCGTCGCATTCGCGCTCGATGGGGAAGTGACGTTGCCTCCGCAACCGCCGCCTTCGTTGCCCCGACCCTTGGTGGTGCCCAGCTTTCAGGTCGATCCAGAACTCGCCGCCCGCGGTCGCCGCATCTACGGCACGTTCTGCGCGATCTGTCACGGCGGCCAGGCCGTCGCTAACGCCATGGCGCCGGATCTTCGGGCGTCGGGCGTTCCAGTGGACTTCGGAGCCTTCGCGGCCGTCGTGCGGGGCGGAACTCGGGTTGGGCGCGGGATGCCCGCGTTCGCTCACCTGGCGGACGCGCAGCTGAATGCAGTTCGTCATTACATTCGAGCCACCGCACACGATCACGCCGAATCAGGGCCATGATCTCCGCTTCTCGTCGTCCGTTCGGGGTCGCTCGTGCAGCCCGGCCTGGTCGATGGGTTGGGCCCGGGTGGACGTCGCTGTCGACGGTCCATGGAACAACATTGCCGGCGCTGGCATCCGAGCCGGTAGATTGTGCTTGCGGTGGTCTCCTTCGACGTCAACAACCCGCTGCATGAAGTGGACTAGGCTCGTCGGGTCGATCCTTTGCGTTGCGGTCACCGCCGGCCTCAGCGGGTGTGCTTATACTCGCGCCGCCGAGGCCCCGTTGCCGGCCAATTGGCAGCCGACGTCGTCGCCGGCGCCTCGAGGCGTCGTGGTGTTCTTGCCCGGTTTGGGCGACGATCCCGACGATTTCGTCGACCAGGGCTTCGTCGCGGTCGCGCACGGATATGGGTACGACACCCTCGCACTCGACGCACACTTCGGTTACTACCGCGAGCGAACGATCACCACTCGGCTGCGAAACGACGTCTTGGCCGGGCTCAAGGACCGTTACAAGGAGGTCTGGCTCGTCGGTATCTCGCTCGGTGGACTGGGCTCGGCCCTGTACTGCGCCCAGTGGGGAGATGACGTCACCGGCGTCGTCTTGCTGGCGCCGTATCTCGGTGACGCTGACGTCTGGCAGAGTATCGAAGCGGCGGGCGGGCTCCGCGCGTGGCGACCGAACGGTCCCGAAGAGCCCGCCGACCCCGACCTCGATACCTTTCGTCAGATGTGGACGTGGCTGAAACGAGCGTCGACGGGCGAAGCTTCGAGGCTGTACGTCGGCATCGGGGCCGATGATCGCTTCGTGCGGGCAACGAGTCTGATCACCGACGCGCTTCCGCCCTCGGCGACCGAGATTCAGCCCGGCGGCCATCGATGGACCACGTGGACGCCGATCTTCGAATCGATCGCCGAGCGCGCGTTCGGCCCGACGGCCATCGTCCAGGGCGGAAGTGCCGCCGCGGACTGAATCTAGCCGTCGACGACGGCGGCGCCGGGCGGATAGTAGGTGACCTCGAATCGGATGCCGTCGGGATCACGAAGAAAGAGCGCGCGCGCGCCGTCGAGGTCTTGAATGTCCGGGACGTCGAATCCTGCCTCTTTCATCCGGCCGCGAATCGATTCGACTTGCTCGGCGTCTCGAGCCGAAAATCCCAAGTGGTTGAGGCCGGCCGCGTATCGCTCATAAGGCCGGCTGTTCGGGGCCGCCTCCATGAATTGGAAGGCAAAGCCGTCTCCGTCCGACCATATCCCCTCTTTGACTTCGTGAAATCCCAACAGTGGAAGCAACGCGCCGTAGTAACGGAGACTACTGTCCAGGCTGCTCGAGGCGATGGTCACATGGTCGATCTTCATGGCGGCACTCTGGTTACTCCGCGACACGGGTAAAGAGCGCCGCGCACTTTTGGTCATCGGCGACGTCTCGTCGAAGACGTAGGTATGCGGCGTCGGTCACGGCGGTCCCCGGTGCCTGCCACCGGGTGTATTGAACCTCAACGATTCCGAGCCGAACCGGTCGCCTTGCTCTCAAGTCGCCGACCTCCTTGCCGACCCACTCGATGTGCAGTCCGCCGAGCCGCTCGACGTCCAGTCCGCCGACCCCGGCGATGGCCACGCCCCGTCTCTCGTCGGGTCGGCGGGTTCTCAGCCGGCATCGGCGCTAACTCAGCTCACCGACGATGTTGGCCGGGAGGTGGTGGACATCGAAGGCGAGCTCAGCGAGGTCGCCGACGGCGTTCACAGCCAGGCCGAGCAAATGCAAGCGCTCCAGCGAACCACCCAACAGCTCGCCCAGGAGACCGACAGCATCGCTCGCAGCGCCTCGCAAGCCTCGGAAGAGGTGGGGCAGATGCGTCACCAGATCGATCTGTCCCGCGAGCAGGTGGACTCCGCCCTGGCGGAGATTCGTACGTTGGCCGTCGGCGTATCGGATGCGGGCCGGGCGACGGAAGGGCTGCAAGCCGCGTTGGCAAAAGTGGCCCAAGTCACCCGGGAAGTCGATGGCATCGCGGCCCAGACCAATCTCCTTGCCCTCAACGCTTCGATCGAAGCGGCCCGTGCCGGCGACGCCGGCCGCGGGTTCGGGGTGGTTGCGGCCGAGGTCAAAGCGCTGTCCAGGCAGACCAGCGAATCGACCAAGGTCATTGGCGAGACCCTTCACAATCTCATTCAGACGACACAAAACCTCGCGGAGATGACGACCGCCAACGCGGGAAAGGCGCGGGCGGTTCAAGAAGGAGCCATCACCATCAGCGAGCTGATGGCGTCCGTACACTCCGGGGTCCATCAGATCGGCGATCGGACGTCGCAGATCGCCGAGCGCAACCGTCGTATGGACGACCAGTGCAGCGAGCTGAACGTCCTCCTGACGACGTCGACTGAGAACATCTCCCACGCGAGTCGCTCGCTGCGGACGGCTCGGGACCGCGTCGCTTCCCTGATGGGAACGTCGGAACACCTGGTGGCCGCAGTGGCGGATCTCGGCCTCGACGACCGAGACCTCGCCGTTGTCAAGCAGGCGGTGGCCGGCGCATTCCAGATCTCGACCAAGTTCGAGTCGGCGCTCGAGACCGGACGGATCACCGAAGTTGAGCTATTCGACCGAAACTACGCGTCGATACCGGAAACGGACCCCGAGCAATACATGGCCAAGTTCACGGCATTGACGGACGAGCTGCTGCCGGAACTCCAGGAAGAGATCCTCGCCTCGGACCCGAGGATCGTGTTTTGCGCCGCTGTCGATGATCAGGGCTATCTGCCCACCCACAACCGAAAGTATTCGGCTCCCCAAGGCGCCGACCCGGTGTGGAACGCAGCCAACTGCCGTAACCGGCGAATCTTTGATGATCGGGTAGGCCTCGCCGCGGGTCGAAACGTCAAGCCTACCCTGGTGCAGACCTATCGCCGGGACATGGGTGATGAGCACGTTCTCATGAAAGACGTGTCAGCACCGATCTTCGTGCGTGGACGTCACTGGGGCGGTTTCCGGATCGGCTACCGACCGACGTGATCACCGGGCCAGCCAGCGGGCCCCGACCAACACCAAAAATCGACCGTCGTCTACGTTGCGGTCGCCGAGGATGCGAAGCCAGCTCGCCCCGAATTCGATGTACGCTTCGGTGTCATCGGTGACCGCCTGCCCGAGGCCCACGAAGGCCCGCAAGGTGGGGTGCACCAGACTGACGGACTCGAGGCGCCCTTCGCGGCCGGTTTCCAGCCGTCCGGCCGCGAACATCAGCCCACCGGCCCCTCCGAAGTACAGTCGGTCTTGTCGCAGGTCGAAGTCGAGCGACAGTCTCAGGCGCGTCGGGATGAGCTGCAGACGGCGCCCCCGGTCCTCCACTTGCGTCCACCCCAGCTCCGGCCCCCAGCGGGCGTGGACGTCGGGACGCAGCGGGATCGGCCACGAGTAGCTTCCGAGGACCGCCGGCGCCGCGTCTCGCTCGAACGGAAGGGCTGCGCCCGCCAACACGGATAACCCAGGTTTCGGTCCGGCGATCGGCGGGGGTGGGGCGGCGGCCACCGCCGGCGGGGGGTCGAGGATGATCGTCAGCTGACCGGTCCCCCGCCAGCTACGGTTGCGGTCAGTGAGGGTGAACGGGGCCTGCAGGTGACCCGGCTGTTCGACGGGGATCGACCACACGCCGCCCTCGTAGGTTCCGACCGGGCTTTCAAAGTCCAGTCCGGCGGGGATGGTCACCCGCACCGTGTCCGGTGACGTGAGCCGAAGGACCTCCCCGTCCGCGATATCGCTGGTCGCCGCGTTGGCGCCGAACGTCGATACCGGGCGCGGAAGGATGACCAGCGGCCGAGGGGGGCCGTGGTCCCCGACGAGGCCTCGAGCGTCTTGCCCTCGGACGAGCATGCTGTACACGCCCGGCTCGAACGCAGGCAGTTGAATCGCGTTCGCCGCGCGAAGGGTGCGAATGAGGTGGTCGGTCCCGGCTTCGTGGCGAAGGATCTCCACCACGGCCACGGTGGCCGTACCGGCGTGGCGCAACCTTTGTTTCGCCGGGCTGCCGCCCATCGTGACCAGAGGCGCCGCATCCATCCATGTTGGGGCCGGTGGCAGCTCGGCGGGGGGCTCAGGGCGCCGACCCTCCCGAACCCGGGTTCCGAAGCCACCCTCCACCCGAACCGACTCCCCCTGCGCGGATACGTCGGCGCGTCCATCGTAGACGGAGACCGTACTGGCCTTCTTTCGGCGATCATGACCGATACGCGAGCGGCTGGACTCGAGCGCGACCTCTGCTGCCGGCGACGTGAGGCTCAGTCGGCGCCGAGGATCCGCCAGCCGGGCGAGAAGCGTCCCTTCCTGCAGCTGCACGTCGGCTACCGCAGCCATCGGGGGCGAGTCGGGCGGTGGTCGATTGATGACCAGCAGCGCTTGTGAACCCAGGCGGAGGCGGTCGAGGTTCCGGAAGGTGATCTCGGCCGCCGAAAGCTCGAGCGTTCGCACCCGGTCGAGGACTTCGAGCGGCTGCTCGAGGCGCGCGGCGGTCCACAGGGGCGCCGCCACCGACTTGGTCTGAACGTCTCCCCAGATCCATGAGACGCGAGCCGGTGGTCCCGTTGGCGGTCGATCCCGAGTGGCGACCCAGACTTCGACTCGCCGGTTTCGAGCGTCGGCGGCCGCGGTGGGCTCCGGATCCAGCGGTTGGGTCATCCCCGCCGACTCGACGATGATCCGGTCTTGTGCCACGCCG
>JANQQN010000290.1 GCA_028289325.1 Myxococcota bacterium
CACCAAGGCCCGCAGCTCTTCCTCGATCGAGCCGTCGGCCTCATCTCCGCCGAGCGGTTCCGAAACTTCGAGAAGGTAAGTGAGGTCGAGCCGGGGCGCGCTGGCCCTCACCGTCGACGGCACCGCGTCGGGCGACGACGACGCCTCGGGGAACAGCTGCTGGATCAGCGCCGCGACATCCGCCGTCGCCTCCGACCAACCCTCGCCCTGCGCCGCCGACTTCAGCTCGTCGGCGAAGACCAGCGCCGACGCCGGACGGAGCTCCGGATCCGTCGCGAGCGCTCGCTCGAGCACCGACGCCAGCGCGGGGGCCGCGAACGGCAGGAGGTCGGCGATATCCGGTCGCTCCTGGTTGACGATCGCGAATAGCGTGGGCGCCACCGCGCTGCGGTCGAACAGGGGCTTTCCGCAAAGCACCTCGGTCAAGACCACCGCGGCCGAGAACACGTCGGAGCGAGGGCTGAGCGATTTGGCGCGGATCTGCTCGGGCGACAGGTAACGCGTCGTCCCTTTCACGACGCCGACCCGGGTTGCCACGCTGGACATGGCCGACTTGGCGATACCGAAGTCGGTGACTTTCACCACCCCGTTGAATCCGACGAGGATGTTGCCCGGCGTCACGTCGCGATGAACGACGCCGAGTGGTCGACCGTCCTCGAGCACGAACGTGTGGGCGTGATGCAGGCCTTCGAGCACCTGGATCATGATGTGGGTGCCGATGCCGGGCGCGATGGCGACCTGTTGATCCACGCTCGCGCGCTGCAGCTGCAGAAGGTTGCGACCCCGGATGAACTCGAGGGCCAGGCATAGTTCGCCCTCGGTTTCGAAGCTGTCCAGAACCGAAACGATGTTGGGGTGACGAAGCCGCGACATGACCGCGCTTTCGGCCCGGAACATGCCCGCGTAGCCGTCCTCATCGTCGTCGTCCTCGAGCGGAAGTCGCTTCAGGACGATCGGGGGCGCGTCGGGCGGGCCGTTGATATCGCGGACCAGGAAGACCTCGCCCATGCCGCCCTGTTGAATAACGGACTCGATCCGGTAATGACCGATGACGTCGCCGACTTTAGGGGCGGCCGGTAGAGGCGTCGGACCGGCGGGAGCTGGCTCGGGCGGCTCCGTCATACGGGCGCAGCATAGCGGAAAGCGCGCGGGGCCGCTCTCGACGGATCAAGCGAATCCGTCGGCTTTTTGCCCGGCCAGCGCGTCCTTGATGCTTCGGTTCATCCGCCGCACCGCAAACCCCGCCGAAACTTCATCGAGCGCCTCGACTTTTTCGTTGATCATCGCCGGCTGATCCCCCGCCGCGGCGTCTTTGACCGCCTGCGCCGCCGCTTCGAGCTCGGCGACCTCCGCGGCGCTCAGGAGCGCGCGATCTTCAGCCAGCGCGCGATGAAACGCAGCGAGAATTCGCTCGGCCTCCACCCGCGCCTCGGCCAGCACGCGTTGATTGACGTCGGCCTCCGCGTTCTCGAAGGACTCCATGATCATCCGCTCCACGGCTTCGTCGTCGAGGCCGTAGGACGGTTTGACCTGAACTGACGCCCGCTGGCCGGTGGTCTCCTCCTGGGCGGAGACGTCCAGGATGCCGTCCGCGTCCACGCTGAAGGTCACCATGACCCGGCCCATCCCCGCCACGGCGGGCGGCAGACCGCTGAGCTTGAACCTCGCCAAGGAACGGCCGTCAGCGACCATTTCCCGTTCTCCCTGCACGACGTGAAAGTCCATGCCCGTCTGGCCGTCGGCGTAGGTCGTGAACTCTTGCTGGGCGGTGGCGGGGATCGTCTGGTTGCGATGGAGGACCTTGGCCACCACCCCGCCCATCGTTTCGACGCCCAAAGACAGCGGCAGCACGTCGAGCAGCAGCACATCGTCCCGCGGTCCGCTGCCCCCAAGCAGATCGGCCTGAACGGAAGCACCGAGGGCGACGACTTGATCGGGGTCGAGCTCCGCGTAGGGGCGCTGGCCAAAGGTCTGCTCAACAAACGTTCGCACTGCGGGCACCCGGGTCGATCCACCGACCAAGACGACCCCGTCGAGGTCTCCGCCCTCCACGCCAATATCCTTGAGCACCCGCCGGATCGGTCCCATTGTCCGGCGAAGGGTCGGACGAATGATGTTGTCCATCTCCGCCCGGGTCAGCGCGTACGAATGCCCCTCGATGTTGAGCGTAGTGGTGTCGGCGGTGGTGAGGGCCTCCTTGGCCCGTCGCGCCTCGGCCAACGCGCGAGCCGCGACCTCCGGCGAACAGCGACCGGGGTCGACCCCCTGCTGGCGCAAGAAGTGTTCGGCGATATCGCGATCGAAATCATCGCCCCCCAGGCGGCTATCCCCGCCGGTGGTCAACACCTGAAAGACCCCGCCATCGAGCTTCAGGATCGAGATGTCGAAGGTCCCACCCCCCAGGTCGAAGACCGCGAACAGGCCCTCCTCATTCTTGTCGAGCCCGTACGCCAACGCCGCCGCCGTGGGCTCGTTCAGTAGTCGGAGCACCGTCAGCCCGGCGAGCCGCGCCGCGTCTTTGGTGGCCTGCCGCTGTGCGTCGTCGAAGTACGCGGGCACGGTGATCACCACTCCGTCGAGCTCGCCGTCGAGCGCCGCCTCCGCGCGGGCCTTGAGCGGCTTGAGAACCTCCGCCGACACCTCCATCGGCGTCACCTTTCGGTCGGTGGTCGTCTCGAAGTACACCACCGGGCCTTCGGCGTCGGACGAGAAGCGGTACGGCGTCAGCTCGTTGTCGCGGTGAGCTTCGACCTGCGCCCGGCCCATGAACCGCTTCGCGGAAGCGATGGTCGTTCCGCCTGTTTTCCCCAAGTGGGCGCGCGCGCCGTAACCGACTTGCGTGCGGCCGTCGGGCCCGTACCAAACGACCGACGGCATCGTGGCTCGGCCTTCCTCGTCGGCGAGCACCCGAGGGCCACCGTCCTGGACGACGGCTACCAGAGAGTACGTGGTGCCCAGATCGATGCCCGCCACCCGGCCGGCGCACTTCTCTTTGGGGCTCCCGCCGATCTGCAACAATCCCATTAGATCATCTCCTCGAGCTTCGCGTCGATCCGGTCAAGCAAGCGTCGAAGATAACGAAGCTCATCGAGCGCGCCGGCCGCCGCGGCCTGCTGACCGTCTCCGTGGTCGAAGTATCGGCCGAGGGTATCCATGAGCGCTCGCTTGCGAGTCACAATGCCCTCGCGCTGGGCTTCCAGCGCATCGGTGGTCGTCGCGTCGTCGACCGCCTCCTGATGCTCCATCATGTCGACCAGGAACGCGGCGTCTTTGGTCCGAGCCAGCTCACCGCCGACGGTGATGCCTTCCAGCGAGAGCAGATACTCGGCGCGGGACTGAGGATCTTTCAACGCCCGATACGCTTCGTTGACGCGGGCCGTATGCTCGACCGCGAGCCGCCGTTCGATCGCGCTCGATTCGCGGCCGAAACGGTCTGGGTGGACTTTCTTCGATATCTCACGAAAAGCGCGGTCGATATCGCCACGCGCCTGTTCGAGCCGTCGGGGCAGCCCCAAGAGGACGAAGTGGTCACGGTCACCCAGCGGCTGAAGCGCGCCGCACGTCGGACACGAGATGTCCTCGCCGACTTCGGCGCCGCAAGACCAACAGTCCGCCATGTCAAACCCGCGGGACCGACGTGGGGTCAGACCGGAGTGAAGCTCTCTCCGCAGCCACAACCCTTGCCGGCGTTCGGGTTCTCGAACTTGAACCCGGACTCCATGAGGCCCGTCTTGTAGTCGAGCACCGAGCCCTGCAGGTAGAGCAAGCTCTTCGGATCGATGAAGACCCGAACCCCGTGGGCGTCGATGATCCGATCCCCAGTCTTCTCGTCCGTCTCCGGATCGAGAAAGTAAGACAGACCGCTGCAACCTCCGCCTCGCACGCCGATCCGCAGACCGGAGCCATCTGGCGCCTGGTTGTCTTCGAGGTATTTCTTGATCGCCGCTGCCGCGGCCTCGGTCACCTCGACGGTGCCCGTGGCCTTCGGCTGCGCCTGCATGATGTTCAGGGCCATAGCGTTCCTTAGCCTTCGGCCGCGTCTTTGCTGTCGAGGCCTTTCTTCTTCTTCCAGTCGGCGACGGCCGCCTTGATCGCATCCTCGGCCAGGACCGAGCAGTGGACCTTGACCGGCGGCAGCGAGAGCTCTTCGACGATCGCTTCGTTCTTGAGACCCTCCGCCCAATCGACCCGCTTGCCTTTGACCCACTCGGTCACCAGCGACGACGAGGCGATGGCCGAGCCGCAGCCGAAGGTCTTGAACTTGGCGTCCTCGATGACGCCTTCGTCGCTGACCTTGATCTGCAGGCGCATCACGTCGCCGCACGCCGGTGCGCCGACGAGGCCGGTGCCTACGTTCTCGTCATTCTTATCGAGCGTGCCCACGTTGCGGGGGTTCTCGTAGTGGTCGATCACTTTGTCGTTGTACGCCATTGGTGACTCCTACCGGCCGCGCTCAGTGCGCCGCCCATTCGATCGTGTTCAGGTCGATGCCTTCCTTGGCCATCTCGTACAGCGGCGACATGTCGCGAAGACGCTTCACCGCATCGACCACGAGATTGCCCACGAAGTCGACCTCTTCTTCGGTCGTGTACCGACCGATTCCAAAGCGAATTGAGCTGTGCGCCAGCTCGTCGTTCATTCCCAGGGCCCGCAACACGTACGACGGCTCCAAGGAAGCGGATGTGCAGGCCGAGCCCGAGGACACGGCGACGTCTTTTATCGCCATGATCAACGCTTCTCCCTCCACGTAGGCGAAAGAAACGTTGAGGTTCCCGGGCAGGCGGTGTTCGGGGTGGCCGTTGAGGAAGATGTCCTCGAGGTCCCCGCTCAGCTTGTTCCACAGTCGCTGGCGCAGGGCCACGGACCGCTCGGCTTCGGACGCCATCTCGGCCCGGCACAGCTCCGCCGCCTTACCGAGACCGACGATTCCCGCCACGTTGAGGGTGCCCGAGCGCATCCCGCGCTCGTGGCCGCCGCCATCGACCGCCGCCTCGACCCGGACTCTCGGCTTACGCCGCCGGACGTAGATCGCACCGACCCCCTTCGGCCCGTACATCTTGTGACCGCTGATCGACAGCAGGTCGATGTTCATCTCGTTGACGTCGATGGGCACCTTGCCGACCGCTTGCACGGCGTCGGTGTGGAACAGCGCGCCGTGGGCCCGGCAGATGGCCCCGATCTCGGCGATGGGCTGAATCACTCCGATCTCGTTGTTGGCCATCATGATCGAGACGAGGATCGTCTTGTCGGTCATCGCCGCCTTGAGCTTGTCGAGGTCGACCCGGCCGTCTTTTTCGACACCGAGGTACGTCACCCGGAAACCCTCTTTTTCGAGCCGCTTGGCGCTATCGAGAATCGCCTTGTGCTCGGTGAGAAGGGTGATGATGTGGTCGCCCTTCTTCTTGAAGAACTCGAACGCCCCACCCGCCTCACGCACGGCCTCGAGGTCGACCGAACCCAGCCGAGCCGGCACCTTATCGGCGGCGTCGGGGATGGTGCCCTCCGCGAGCCCGTTGGCCAACGCGTCGATCATGAACTTGTCGGCATCGGTCATGCCGTACATGTGAGCGACACCTTTCAGCGCGAGGTTGTCGGACTCCGTCGCGCCGGACGTGAAGATGATCTCGGGGGACGTGGCGCCGATAAGCTGGGCGACCTGATCACGCGCGTAGTCGACGGCCTCCTCGGCGATCCAGCCGAACTGGTGCGAGCGCGACGCGGCGTTGCCGAACTTCTCGGTCAAGTAAGGCTGCATCGCGTCGACCACGCGGGGATCGACGGGCGTCGTCGAGTTGTAGTCCATGTATACGGGCGTCTTAACGGTCATCGATTGGTTCCTTCGCCGCTGTGGTGAATGCCCGTGATCAGAACCGGGGCTTCGATCTCGTGCGGGCGGTCGCAGTGTTTGCACGCGACGTATTCGGTTTCGGGGGCACAGCTCGTGCAGCTTTGCAGATACGTGAGGCCGTCGAGCAGCTCGGCCTCGAGGCCCTGGAGCGCGTCGACCTGGTCGCGGACCTGTCGCAGCTTGTCTTCGAACAACCGGCGCGCACGCTCCATCGCGGCTGGACCCCGTTGGGCGGACTCGAGGTCGTCGAGGAAGCTTCGGATCTCGGTCAGCGAAAGACCGAGGGACTGGAGCCGATCGATCCAGCCGAGGCGGACAAGCGCATTTTGGTCGTAAAGGCGATGCCCACCTTCGCTGCGAAGCGCCGGCCCCAGCAGGCCCATTCCTTCGTAAAGGCGAACCGCGCGCGCGCTTCGCTGGGCGCGCTTGGCCAGATCGCCAATGCGAAGCGCGCGCCCTTCAGGAATGTTCACCAGCGTCTCCATTATCGTCGTCTTTACCGATCTTGCCGATCCCTCGTCTTCTGCCCGGCGCGTATGCCCGGGTCATCGGATCGTTACAGCCTGACCTTAACGTGAACGTCAGGTTCGGTCTGCAAGAGCTGTATGTAGAACCTTATCGTGCGCGTCAAGTTCGACCGACATAGGGGACGTTTGAAACGGTGCGTTACCCTACCATGACCGCATACTGACTACTCCGACGTATTCGGGTTTAGATGTAGTAATGGAATAAATGAAATTGGCTATTGAATTTCGCATTCGCGCTAATTACAGCGTATGTGATGAGCCACAAAAACGAGCAGACCAACGACGCCTTCGCCGCCCGCCAGGATCGCGGCTTCCTGATGCTGATCGGTATGGCTACGACCCTCGTGGCCTTCGCGATCGTCGTCGCCACCAGTCTCCCGGTGAGCTCGGGCATCAAGCTGTCGGCGATGGACGCCGACGAAGTCGCAGCTCAACTTGCGACCAGCGACGACGCCACGAACTGACGCCTCGCCCCGACCTACCGGTCGCCGGTCCCGGGCTCCGGCCCCACCGCCCGCGCTCGCGTCAGTCGAGCTCGAACGCGTCTTTGTAGTCGCGAATCAGCGACTCGTCCTGGTCGGCCTTGCGCAAGAAGCACCGACCGACCGCGAGCACATCGAGCTCGGTCCCCATGAAGCAGCGAAACGCATCGGTCGGCGTGCAGACGATCGGCTCTCCGCGCACGTTGAAAGATGTGTTGACCACGGCCGGGCACCCGGTGCGCTCGAAGAACTTGGTGATCAGTCGGTGATACAGCGGATGGGTATCCGAGTGCACGGTCTGCAAGCGCGCCGAATAGTCGACATGGGTGACGGCGGGAATCTGGGATCGCGGCACCTTGAGCTTGTCGATGCCGAACAACGCCTCCTGCTCGGCCGACATCGGGATCCGTCGGTCCTCCCGGACCGGCGCCACCATCAGCATGTACGGGCTGATGCCTTCGTGTTCGAACCAGTCGGCGACGTATTCGGCGAGCACCGAGGGCGCGAACGGCCGAAAGGACTCGCGGTACTTCACCTTCAGATTGAGGACCGTCTGGGTGTCGGGGGACCGCGGGTCTCCGAGGATCGACCTTGCCCCCAAAGCTCGGGGACCAAACTCCATGCGACCGTTGAACCAGCCGACCGCGAGTCCCTCCGCCAGCGCATCAGCGGTCGCGTCGAGCAGCGCGTCCTCGGCGAGCACGGCAAATCGCGCCCCGGCCGAGCGTAGCTCATCCTCGATCTCCGGCTGCGTAAAGCTCGGGCCCAGATACGACCCCTTCATGCGATCCCGAGCCCCGTTCAGCGCTCGCCGCGGCTGGCTACGGTGAAGATGATACGCCGTCAGCGCGGCGCCGAGGGCGCCCCCCGCGTCACCGGCCGCCGGCTGAACGAATACGTCGCTGAAGATGCCCTCACGCCACAGCTTGCCGTTGGCGACGCAGTTCAACGCCACCCCGCCAGCGAGACAGAGCTTGTCGAGGCCGGTCTCCTCGCGAAGACCTCGGGCGAGCTTGATCACCACCTCTTCGATGACCACCTGGATGGATGCGGCGAGGTCCATCTCTCGCTGGGTCAAGCGGTCTTCGGGCTGGCGCGGCGGGCCGCCGAACAGCGCGTCGAACTTCGCGTTCGTGCTCCGGTCCCCGGTGCAGTAGTCGAAGTACGCCATATTCAGTCGAAACGATCCGTCATCCTTCACATCGATCAGGTGCTCTCGGATCGCTTCCGCGAACACCGGGCGTCCGTATGGCGCGAGTCCCATGACCTTGTACTCACCCGAGTTGATCTTGAATCCGGTGTAATACGTGAACGCCGAGTACAGCAGGCCGAGCGAGTGAGGAAAGTGAATCTCCTTGATCACCTCCAGCTGGTCGCCGCGGCCGATCGCAGCCGAGGTCGTCGCCCATTCGCCGACTCCGTCCATAGTCAACACCACCGCGTCATCGAACGGAGACGGGAAGAACGCGCTCGCAGCGTGACTTTGGTGGTGTTCAGCGAACAGCAGCTTGGCGGGATCAAAGTCTTCGCCGAGGTGTTCCTTGAGGCGTCGGGTGAGCAGATGCTTCTGGAACAACTTCTCCTTCAGCCACACCGGGATCGCCATTCGAAACGACCGAAAGCCTTTGGGGGCGAAAGCGACGTACGTCTCCAGGAGGCGTTCGAACTTCAGAAACGGCTTGTCGTAGAAGGCGACGAAATCGACGTCGGCAAGACCGATCCCCGCCTCCCGCAGGCAGTAGTCGATGGCCTGATGAGGGAAGCGCTGGTCGTGCTTTTTTCGGGTGAAGCGCTCCTCTTGGGCCGCGGCCGAGATGTCTCCGCCTTCGAGCAGCACCGCCGCGCTGTCGTGGTAGAAGGCCGAAATCCCGAGGATCCGCATGGCTAGAACAGGGTGTAGATAAACGGCGCCACCGCCGAGCCCTGCGTGAGCACCAACAGGCCGCCAAAAACCAGCATCATGAGCAGGATTGGCAGAAGCCAGAACTTCTTACGGGCCCTCAGAAACGCCCACATTTCGGCAACGAACGCACCCATTTCGGTTCCCGAGGCTGGCCTTAGTCAGGTTGTCGGGCGTTAGCCAACAAGGATCAGAACTGATTCGTCATCGTCTCCGGCGGCGGTCCCGGTGGGTCCCGGTCTATCCAGTAGGATGTCGCGGCCTTGTCATACTTGAGGCGAAGCAGATCGTTGCCCAGCCAGCGCATCAACAGCCCGATGGGCGTGACCGTGACGAAGAACAACAGACCGAGGACCAGCGGGCTCACGATCCGATTCAGCAGGGCGCCGAACCGCATCCACAGCACGTTCAAAGGATGCAGAACGGCAGGCACGACCAGCCCCAGCCCCAAGAAGACCCCCGCCGTGGCCACCGCCCACAGACGGGGCCCCCCACCGGAGAAGAACACCGGGGCGAGGCCCACGATGGCAAAAAAACCGGTGAACACCCACGCAAACGAGCGGTCGGAGCCGACCTGCAGCTCGCCGTGGTCCGGATGGCGAGCGTGGTAGTTCGTGTCGGTGAGCTTGACCACAGCCTACCCTACCGAAGGGCCATCGGCTGGCGAGCCATGTATTCGTCCCAGGCGTTGATCCGCAGCGCGGCTGGGCTATTGCGAAAGCGCATGGCGTCGACCAACGCTCGGGCCAACATGAGGTCGGTAACCAGCGGGATCTCGGCATCCACCGCCCGCCGCCGAATAAGGTATCCGTCCGGCCGGCCCATCTCGTCGTAGGACCGAGGGACGTTGATGACGAGGTCGACGAGGCCATTGTCGATGACTTCCATCGCGGACCCGTCGCCCTCCTCCTTTTTGAGGGATGTACACTCGACACCGACGTTGTGGAGAGCTTCCGCAGTGCCCGGGGTCGCGAAGATCTTGAGGCCGAGCTCTTCCGTCAGCGCCCGGGCTTCATCGGTGAAGCTGTACTTCTCGCTCAGCGTCCCCAAGGACAGCAGCACGCCCTTGCTGGGGAACCGAAAGCCCGTAGCCAGCAGGCCGTGCAGCAGCGACTCGTGGGCGTCGTCGCCGAAACATCCAACCTCCCCCGTCGACGCCATCTCCACCCCGAGCAAGGGATCCGCGCCGACGAGGCGAGGGAACGAGAACATCGGCACCTTGCAGCCGACGTAGTCGAGATCGAGCGTGTGGTTCACTACCGGCCGACGAACTCCGAGCATCCGCCGCATCGCCTCTCGCACGAAGTTGTTACCGGTGACCTTGGAGACGAAAGGCAAGCTCCGAGACGCGCGCAGATTACACTCGATGACCCGCACCGCGCCGTGTTTGGCGAGCATCTGCACGTTGAAAGGACCGGTGATCTTGAGCGCCTCAGCCAGCTCCTGACTGATCTTGCGCGCCTTGTGGATCACCGGGATGGGGATCGTCTGCGGCGGCAACATCATGGTCGCGTCGCCCGAGTGCACCCCCGCGTCTTCGACATGCTCGGAGATCGCCCACAGGACGATCTCCCCTTCGTCGGCCACGGCGTCGATCTCGATCTCTCGGGCGTGGTTCTCGAACGCGGTCATCACCGTCGGATGTTCGGGCGACACCCGCTTCGCGCGCTCGAGGATCCGCCGCAGCTCCACCGGCTCGTGGGCCACGCTCATCGCCGCCCCACTCAACACGTAGCTGGGCCGAACGAGGACCGGATAGCCGCCGAGCTTCTCCACCAGGCCGCCCATCTCCGAGAAGTCGGTCAGGTGGGCCCACTTCGGCTGGTCGATGCCCAATCGGTCTAGAAGGGATGAGAACTTGCTGCGGTCCTCGGCGGTGTCGATCGATTCGGCGCTGGTGCCGAGGATGCGAACCCCCGCCCGGTGCAGTCGGATCGCCAGATTGTTGGCCACCTGGCCGCCCATGCTGACCACGACGTAGTCGGGCTGCTCCCGCTCGTAGATATCGAGCACGGACTCGAGACTCACCTCGTCGAAGATCAGCTTGTCGCAGACATCGTAGTCCGTGCTGACCGTCTCCGGGTTGTAGTTGAGCATGATGGTCTCGTACCCGAGCTCTGCGGCCGCGGTCGCGGCGTTGACGCAACACCAGTCGAACTCCACGCTGGACCCGATGCGGTAGGTTCCCGAACCGAGCACCATGATCTTCTTTTTGGTGCTGGGCGCGGTCTCCGACGACGAGGCGTGGTACGTCGAGTACAGGTAGTTGGTCTCGGCGGGAAACTCGGCGGCGAGGGTGTCGATCTTGGCGATGTGGGGCTTGATGCCGAAGTCGATGCGCTCGGTGCGCACCCGCTGCTGGTCGATGCCGGTGAGCAGGCTGATGCCCTGATCCGAAAAGCCCAGCCTCTTGGCCTGCTCGAGGAGGGTGCGATCGAGATAGGCGCCGCGCACGTCATTGAGCCGGTCGTGCATGGCCACCACTTCCGCCAGCTGGTGGAGGAACCATCGATCGATGCCCGTCATCTCGTGGATACGGTCGACGGAATACCCCTGCCGAAGCGCCCGCGCGATGTTGAAGATCCGGCTCGGCGTCGGATTGGTCAGCGCGTCGTCGAGGTCGTCGGGCGCGTAGGCGTCGGGATCGACGCCGAACACCCCGATGTCCAGCATCCGAGTCGCCTTTTGAATGACCTCGGGGAACGTGCGTCCGATGGCCATCACCTCTCCCACCGACTTCATCTCCGAGCCGATCTTGGTGGACGCGCCCTTGAACTTGCTCAGGTCCCACCGCGGGAACTTGACGACGAGATAGTCGAGCGCGGGCTCGAAGAACGCGGTCGTGCGGCGGGTGATGCCGTTCGGGATCTCAGGAAGGGTGTAGCCGAGGGCGAGCTTGGCCGCGACGTACGCCAAGGGGTAGCCGGTGGCCTTCGATGCGAGCGCCGACGACCTCGACAGACGGGCGTTGACCTCGATGACCCGGTAGTCGTCGGTGTTCGGATCCAGCGCGTACTGGATGTTGCACTCGCCGACGATGCCCAGGTGGCGGACGGTCTCGATCGCGATGCTGCGAAGCTTCTGGTACTCGTTGTCGTTGAGCGTCTGCGATGGCGCGACGACGATGGATTCACCGGTGTGAATGCCCATCGGGTCGAAGTTCTCCATGTTGCAGACGGTGATGCAGTTGTCCCGAAAGTCGCGAACGACCTCGTACTCGATCTCTTTCCATCCGCCCAAGAACTCTTCGACCAAGACCTGCTCGACCATGGCGAACGCTCGACGAAGCCGATCATCGACGTCGGCGGCACTGCGAACGACGCCCGACCCTTTGCCGCCGAGCGCGAACGCGCCTCGGAGCATCACCGGCAGTCCGATCTGCTCGATAGCCGCCTTGGCCTCCTCGATCGTCGAACACGCGTAACTGCGGGCCGTCTTGACCCCGATCTGGTCCAGACGGTCCTTGAACAGCTGCCGGTCTTCGGTATCTCGAATGGAGCGTAGCGGCGTCCCCAAGACGCGGACGCCGTGTTTCTCGAGGATCCCGGCCTCGTCGAGTTTGAGTCCGCAGTTCAGCGCCGTCTGGCCGCCAAACGACAGGAGGATGGTGTCGATGTCTTCCTTGATGATGACCCGCTCGACGAAATCAGGGGTGACCGCGGCCAGATAGATCTTGTCCGCGAACCCTTCGCTCGTCTGAATGGTCGCGATGTTCGGATTGATGAGCACGGTGTAGATGTGCTCCTCGCGCATCGCTTTGATCGCCTGCGAACCCGAGTAGTCGAACTCGCCGGCCTGACCGATCTGTAGCGCGCCGGATCCGAGGATCAGCACTCGCTTGGGCTTTTTGGGGATGTACGCTCCAAACACGAATCAGCTCCTCGTTCCGCCGACGACCCGCAGAAAGTCGTCAAAAAGGTAAGCGCTGTCCCGCGGTCCCGGACTCGCTTCGGGATGGAACTGAACGCTGAAGAACGGCTTGTATCGATGCCGGATGCCTTCGTTCGTGCCGTCGTTGAGGTTGACGAACCACGGCTCCCAGTTGTCGGGGAGCGAGTCGTCCTGCACCGCGTAGCCGTGGTTCTGGCTGGTGATGTAGCAGCGGCGGGTCCAAAGATCTTGCACCGGCTGATTCACACTCCGATGGCCGTAGGGAAGCTTGGCGGTGTTGCCGCCGGCGGCCAACGCCAGGACCTGATTGCCGAGGCAGACCCCCATCAACGGTTTGTCCAGAGCCAGCATGGCGCGGGTCTTGTCGATCAGCTCGGTCAGGTTCTTGGGGTCACCGGGGCCGTTTCCGAGCATGATGCCGTCCGCTTCGCGGGCCAGACTCACGAGATCGGCGTGATAAGGGGCGCGGGTGACCATCGCCCCGCGGTCGAGAAGCGACCGGCAGATGTTGTCTTTGCAGCCGACGTCGACCAGCAGGATATGTGGACGCCCATCGCCGATACGGGTCGGCGCGGCGGGGGCCACCGATCGGAACACCTCGTCCTGCATATCGACCTCCCGGGCCGACCGCTTACCCTCCTCGACGGAACCACTGATCAGCCAGCCCCGCATCGTGCCTTTCTCGCGCAGCTTCTGGGTCAGGAGGCGGGTGTCGATTCCTGACAGAAGCGGAAGATCAGCCGCCTTCATCCACGCGGCCAGCGAACGAACGCCGGCGTGATGGCTGTGGGCATCGACGTAGTGCTGCACCACCAGCCCTTGCACCTGGATTCGGCTGGACTCGAACGGACGCGCAAGGCTGCCCTCCGGCCGGTCGGCCGGGACACCGTAGTTACCAACCAGGGGATAGGTTAGGACCAAGATCTGCCCGCGATAGGAGGGATCCGTCAGCGTCTCGACGTAGCCGGTCATACCGGTGTTGAACACCACTTCGCCCGCTACGGAGGTCTCCGCCCCGAATGATCGTCCGGAAAGCTCGCTTCCGTCTTCTAACACCAGCTTCATCAAGCGGCCGGAGCCTAGCCTCTCGCACCCGACCGCTCAAACAGAAACTCATAGCCGTATCAGTGCGCTCCCCCACGTAAAGCCAGCGCCAAAGGCGGCCGCCGCGAGCAGCTGGCCGCGCTCGAGCCGTCCGGATCGGACGCACTCGTCCAGGGCGATGGGGATGCTGGCCGCCGTCGTGTTTCCGTACCGCTGGATGTTGTTGAACACCTTCTCATCCGGCAGCTGAAGGGTCTTCTGGACGGCTTCGGAGATCCGCAGGTTGGCTTGATGCGGAATCAGGAGGTCGATGTCCGCCACCGTGAGCTCGGCGGTATTGAGCGAGGTCAGCAACGACGTCGGCGCCAGCGTCGGTGGCCAGGATACCCGGAGATGAAACCGCTGCACTGGTTGCGGATATCCAGCGCCGGGATGCCGGGGATGTCGAGCAGCCAGGTCATCAAACAACCGGAGCCCGGGAAGTTATAGTCAGGAGAGAGCGCGGCGAAGATGATCGCATCGATGTCCGACACGGCGAGGCCCGCCATCTGCAACGCGGCCTCGCAAGCCGGCTTGGCGAGGTCCGAGGCGCCACACTCGCCGTCGATCCAGCGCCGCTCTTCGATGCCCGTTCGCTGCCGGATCCACTCGTCAGTAGTGTCCATCAGCGCCTCGAGCCCCTTGTTGGTCACGACCCGCTCGGGAACGTGGTGCCCGGTACCGAGGATTCTGCTTCGTACGCGCATTCCAGCCGCGGGGCCTAGCGCCCGCTGGCCCGAAACGCAACAGTCTCCGTCCCGCGCGCGGCGCGTCAATTCTTGATGCGAAGCCACCCTTGGCGCCCATATTCGGGGAAAGGCGACGAGCCTCCGCGCACCGGCAACCCGCCACCTTGACGACCGAGGTCAAACGAGTCACGGGGCGGCCATGCAGGTGATCGAAACGAACCTCCCGGGTCTGGTCGTGGTGAAGCCACGCGTCTTTCAGGACGAACGCGGCTTCTTTCTCGAGACCTACAACGAAGACAGGTACCGAGAGGCGGGCATCGACTGCGGGTTCGTGCAGGACAACCATTCGAAGTCATCGAAAGGCATCTTGCGAGGGCTGCACTATCAGATCACCAAGCCGCAGGATAAGCTCGTGTGGTGCCTCGAAGGTGAGGTCTGGGACGTTGCGGTCGACGTAAGGCCGGGTTCCGCGACCTTCGGCAAGTGGTATGGCGTGACCCTCACCGCAGAGGACAAGACACAGCTATTCGTTCCTGCCGGCTTCGCCCATGGATTCTGCGTACTCAGCGATACCGCCCAAGTGGCGTACAAGTGCTCCCGGCCGTACGCACCCAACGACGAAGGCGGAGTCCTCTGGAACGACCCCGACCTCGCGATCGACTGGCCGATCACCGCGCCGACGCTCTCCAAAAAAGACGCGGCGCTGCCTCCCCTGAAGAACGCCAAGCTTCCCACGTAACCCAACCGGCTGTCCGTTCATCACCGGTAGCACAGGCGCCCCACAGAGGGTGCGAGCGAGGGCACGGGGGGACTGCGTCTTGGGATTGACGGGGGCCGGCTTGGCCGGAACGGGACCCGGGGTCTAGAAGCCGCTGGCGACCGGCGGGGCCGCGGGGCCGAGCGGTGGAGCGGCAGGAAGGGTGGGGTCGTCAACGGGGATGGAGTCGTCGATCTCGACGGTCACGTCGGTGTCCCCGGCGAAGATCGCTTCCTCTCCCACGCACTGCTTGGCTTCGGAGCCCAGAAGTTGCGCTCGCTGGGACGCAACGGCGATCTTCGTATACTCGTGGTTGACGGTGTCTTCGGCGCCGGTGGCCATGCCCTCGTAGAGGCTGCTCGCCGCCTGTTGAGACAACTTCAGAAGACCTTTCAGCTGGGTCCGCTTGGCGTTGACGCAGTTGAGCTGAACGATGTCTTTCCGAGCCCGCGCTTCTGCGGTGAGGTCCGTCACCTCGGAGAGCCCCGTCCGCTGCTTCGACAGCAGCTTTTCCACGTTCACCTTCTTCTCGTCGTTGGTCAGCTGTCCCGCGTTGACCGAACGCAGCCGCAGCTCCAGCTCATCGCTACGCTGCGCGTCGGACCGGCTGGGGGCCTCCTTACTGGAGGGGGCGGGGTCCGCAGGGCTGGAGGGCGCGGGCTCCGCAGGGCTGGAGGGCGCGGGGCTCGCAGGCGCCTCGGTCGGCGTAGGATCATCGGTCGGCGGCGTCGGCGGTTGCTCTTGGGCGCCAGCGTTGGTCGCTACCGCGACGAACACCGCCGCCATCAATCCGCGAACGGTCTGAACCTTCATCCGACGCATGGTATGCGCTCTGTAAGTCGAGGTCGAACTGCTGTCAAACATGATGACCGTGATCCCTTTCGTCCGTCTTGCCTTCGCCTCATGCTCACTGTTGATCGGTCGCTTCCGCGGGGGCGAGACCTTCCCGGAGGCGTTTTTTCGCGGCCGCAAGGGCGCGCTGAAGTCGGGTCACCTCTTCCCGGCGCGCAAGACGACCTGCGCGGGCGGAGAGACGACCGATGTCTCGTTCGGCGAGCGCGATGTCTCCCACTTCGAGGGCGCACCCGGCCCGGAAGACCCGCACCTCGTCGTCGAGTAAATGCTGGCGGCCGAAGACCAGCGCTCGATTGTAGTGCTCGATGGCCCGGGCGCAGTCGTTGAGCAACGTACGGTGAATCGTCCCCACGGTGAAATGAATGTTCCGGCGCTCCTCCTCGGAGCGCGCGAGGGGCAACAACGCTCGGCAAGCCACCAGCGCCGACGCCCCCTCCGCGAGCCCGATCCGCGCGTCGCACAGCAGCTGGCGCGCCAGCAACGTCTGCGTTCCGCCGAGCGCGATCACTTGCTCCGCGAGGTTCGCCGCCCGCTCGAGGTCGCGGTCCCGGTAGTACGCTTCGGTTGTCCGCCGCCACAGATCGAGCACCGGATTGGCCGGTCGCTCTACCTCCACCACCGTGACCGTACCCGTCTCACTCCTCGACACCGGTCTTTCGGCGATCGGCGGAGGCGCCTGCGAACGATGCTTGGGCACGGAGGGCGCCACGGACGGTTCCGATTCATCGTCCGGTTCGCGTTCGGGCCCGTCGATCGGACCCGACGCTGGCGGCGGTTGGGGAGCTGGCGCCAGCGGCAGCCGATCGACGCCCACCTTCACCTCGTGTCGCTGTCCAGCGGGGACGACGAGATCGTCGGACAAGCCGTCGCTCTGAACCCGAACTCGACCCGACCCGACGTCGATGAAGTAACGGTCCGCCCAATAACCGGCGGAAAAGTCTTCGCTCAGGGCCACGAGGCGGAAGGACGGCGTGGACAGAACGGGCGCTTCCGCGACCGGGGGTCGGCGGGGCAAACGCATGCGCACCGCGCCGACCGCCAGCTGGAGTTCGATGCGACGACCATCGCCGGCCGTCGCCGCCCGCACCTGGGTGTGGGGGTCGAGGACGAGTCGTGCTCCGGAGGCCAACGTCACCGTCAGCGCGCCTTCGCCGGAGACGAGCTCCTGGACGGCCAGCGCGCCGGACGCGTCGGCCGCGGTGGACGCGTTTCGGTCGACATCGACCGCGGATGTGGTTACGCGACCTTCGCGAGGGGTCGCCGCCCACACCATCAGCGCCACGACCACACTGGCCGCCAACGCGGGCACAATCCATCGCCGCCCGGCCATGTCCGCCGTCAGCGAGCCGGTCTGTCCGGCGTCCACCTCCAGCTCGGCGCGAACCGCGTCCCGGATCCGTCGCCATCGGAGGTCATCGAGATCACGGTCGCCGCCCATTTCCATCAGGAAACCGGCCATTCCCGCGACTTGACGGTGACGCTCGCGGCAATCGGTACACTCGTCCAGGTGGCGCTGGATGACTCCCCGCTGCGCAGGATCGACCTCTCCGCGGCAGAAAGCGTGCAGCTGCGCCCGTGAGACGTGCCGCGTCTGGTTGGACGATGACAACATTGAGTTCGTGCCCGACAGCAGCGCTCGAATTCATGGACGCCGACCGCTATGCTGGCGATGTGTCAGTTTTCTCGGGCCCGCTACCCCCGGGGTGGGA
>JANQQN010000302.1 GCA_028289325.1 Myxococcota bacterium
CGGCGTCTGCGCCCCCCGACCGCGCCGCGGCCGGGGCCGCGGGATCCAAGCGCCCGGTCGTCCGACCGTCGCCAGCGGCTCGGCGGGCCCGCGAGCAAGGCGTGCGATTCGATCTCGCGAAGGACGGGTTGCCCGGCGCGTCGCCTCGCCCCCGGGCGGGAGATCGACGTCCGGCCGCGCCAACGCCTGCCGCGGCCCCTGCGCCCTCCCCCCGCAAGCTTACGAAAGCGGAACGGGTGGCCGCGCTCAAACAAGCGGCGCAAGAGGCGCGACAGCGGGCCCAGAAACGCCGAAAACAGTCCGGCGCCCGGATCTCGGCGCCGACCGGAGCCAACCCCCACCCCCCGCCAGCGCTCCGCTCGACCCCGGTTCGACCTACCGAAGCGGCAGCGACCTCCGGCCCTGTCGGCTCGGAACGTCTCGCCGCTGCGAAAGGCTCTCCATCGGCAGCGGCCCGAAGGCGAGGGGCGCCGTTTCGGGGAGGGCCGACAACGGGGCGCGGCGGCGGCACGTCCACCGACGGCCCAGACGACAACGACGGCTGACTCCGCCTTCTGAGCGACGGTACCGACCTCCTCGGGCCGCGGCGGCGGCGCGAGAGACGAAGGATGCAAGATCGACGGCGGTGGTCATCGATGGGGTGAGGAACGAATGCTCCCGCCTCGCGAAATCGGCACCGCGGCCGCGACTCGCCAGCCGCCGGCCTCCGAGCGGCCCTCAATGGTCAGCGTCCCACCAATGCTCGACATTCGCTCACGCATCCCGCGGATCCCGTTACCGCAGATGAAAGCATCGCTCCCTTGGCCGTTGTCACTGATGACCACGTGCACGAAATCGGGCTCGTAGACGAGCTCCACCTCGATCTCCGCCGCGCCGGAGTGTTTGAGCGCGTTCGTGATCGCCTCCTGGATGACGCGAAAGAGCGCGATCTCGGTCTCGGGGCCGAGGGGTCGGTCGACTCCCGTGTAGGTCACGCGAAGATGAGGCACGGAGGGGAAGGCCGTCGCCAAGGCGTCCACGGCGAACCTCAGCGGCGTGCCAAGAAAGACCTCGAGTAAGAGAACGTCGGCGCCCTTGGCCAGTCGCTCCAGGTTTCCGTTCGTATCTCGATTCGTATCTCCTGAGATGACGACCGACTGCCCCGACGCGAGATCGAAGCGGTACGCGAAGCTCGGGTAGAAGTGGTTAACGAGGGTTGCGTACACGGAGACACTGTCGTCTCGATGAACCAAGAACGGCGCCATCGGCGGAAAGGGCTGCGCCGGCGAAGCGACGCGGGCCACATCAGCCGGCAACTCGATCGCGACGGGCTTCAGGAAGCTCCGAGGGGGAACTCGAAGGTCAACCGCGAGCGCCAACTCCTGAGCGGCAAAGACCTCGACGATCCCGCCGCGGCCAGCGCTGGCGCCGGGCGGCGCCCCGGGAGGAGGCATGCCCGGTTCGACGGCAAATGGTCCGTACATTGGAGAAGGCGCGCCCGCCCCGCCGGCTATCGGCGCTGGATTCGAGCCCTGCGCCATGAGGACCGGGAGTCCCGAGATGTGATCCGTATGCATGTGCGTGACGAAGGCGGCGCGAAGCCTCTGGAGCTTATCCGCACGGGGTGTGCCCTCCAGACCCGCCGCCGCCCACTGGGCGCCAATGCCGTCCGCCATGTCCACGAGGTAAACGCTTCCGTTGACCACGAGGGCCGTCGATACCCCACCCCCTGAGTACTTTCGTTGGCCCCACCAGTTGGGGCCGCCGGAAGCCTGAAGGGTGACGATTCGAGGGTCGCAGGGCTCGGACGTCTGCGGCGGCCGGTCCAACGACCGCGAGGTATTGGAACCTCGAGTCATCTTTGGCGTTCCGTCGGTCTCGGTCTCGTCCGGCTCGGGGTACGCGAACAACAACAGCCCGGTTGAGACCATCGCCGCGATCAGTTTTGCCATCATGTCTCCTTGCTCGTGCCCGGCGCGGTCTGAACTTTGCGCCGTGTTTGTCAGTGACGCTGACTAGCGAAACGAGCTGCGTCCGAGAATCGCGCAAATGTCATGACCCGCCGCCGCGGGGGTCGACGATCGACCACTGACAACCGTCACATGGTCGGCCCCCGCCCCCGCTGGTAGCTGTCCGGGACCTACGCGTTGGCGTCGGAAAAGGAGTCTCTGGATGTACACCAATAAAGGGGCACGGAGGTGTGTCCTTCCGTGTCTATGTCTCGCTCTCGTATCGTGTGAGGAAGACCGTCCCCCCGAGGACGGCTCGGCGTTCGGAGCATTGGTCACCGCGATAGGTGGCGAGGAAGCCCTACGTTCCCTGCGTAGCCTCGAGCTGGAGGCTTCCGGCCGCACCTACGTCTCGGACCAGGGCATCAACGTCGGCGGACAATTCCCGCTGAGCAGCACGTTTTCGCACCGACTGTCCGTTCGTCCCGAAGAAAGTCTCCTTCGAAATGACTACATTCGAGAGAGCCGAATACCTTTCCCCGGCCAGACCGACTACGCCGAGATCATGCGCGGAAACCTCGGCTACTTGACGGGAAAGTACCTCTCGCTTCAGCCGGTCAGCGGCCCCGTACCGATGACGCCGGACCGACGGAGCTCCGTCGTTCGAGTCCAGGAGATGATGACTCCGCACCTCTTCGTGAAGCGATTTCTCGACCGTGGCGATCGGGTGGCGGTGTCCGAGGCGACGCGAGAGGAGATCATCTACGTCGCGCTACAGTTCGAGACGGAGGGGCCCAACATCGAGGTCCTCCTGGACCCCGCATCCGATCTCCCCGCCTTCGTACGCACCCGAGAGAACCATTTCCTTCGGGGTGACGTGACCGTCGAGGTGGCGCTCGCGGCCTGGGTTCAAGCCCCGGGAAGTCGTCTACGCCTGCCATCTTCAGTAACCATGTCAATGGACGGACAATCGCTCCACGAGGGTGCTCGGACCGGATGGCGCGTCAATCAGGACCTCTCCCCGGAGCGTTTCGAGTTCCCTTCCGGCCCTACGCCCCCGTTCGACGAGGCCGACGCGTTGCGCGGGCTGAACAACGCACACTTTCATTATGAGGTTTCGACGAAGGGCGTCGACTTCTTCGACGGTCGCCGAGATCAGATCGAAGTGAAGAAGCAGGCCGAGGGCGTTTATGCCGTGGGCTTGGATGAATACTACAGCTATGTCATCGAGCGCGCGACCGACGTCGTCGTTTTTGACCCGTCGTTATACCCTGCTCGCGCAAACGCTATCCTCGATTGGATCGAATCGACGTTCCCCTCCAAGAGCGTTCGTAGGGTCATCCTCAGCCACTTCCACAAGGATCATTCGGGCGCCCTGCGGACATACGTAAGGAAAGGCGCGGACGTGGTGGTTTCCGCGCGTGCACGACCCTTCTTCGCCGAGTATCTGGCGCGCTCCGCTATGATAGGGTTCGGCATCACGGAAGGCGAGCTGCAGCCGACGTTTCTCTCCGTCGACGACGGCGAACGACTGGCGCTCGACGATCCTTTGCGCCCGATGGTCGTGCATCAAGTCGCGGTGCCCCACTCCGACGACACCCTGATCGTCTACCTTAAGAACGAGAACATCACGCTGTTCGCGGACATGTACGCCTCGTGGCAAGGCGACAGCCAATCAGCCATCTTGACCATCCTCAATGACCTGGGGCTCGAGGCGAGCCGGGTAGGCATCATCCACGGGGGCGGCGACCTGTTTGCCCCGGGTGCATTTGGCACCGGTCCGCCCGGAGGAGGCCCACCCGGCGACAACGGCGGTTGAGCGGCCGACGAAACCGTCGGCGGCTGACGCGAAGACCTCGACGCGAGGGCGCGACACGGCTCGAGGCGACCCGTGACGCGCCCATGGCTTCGGTTTCGGTTCAGGCGTCCTTACGATGGGCGATCAGATTGTCGACGACCGTGGGGTCGGCCAGGGTCGACGTATCGCCGAGGGCGCCGTGCTCGTTGGCGGCGATCTTGCGAAGGATTCGCCGCATGATCTTGCCGGACCGGGTCTTGGGCAGCCCCGGGGCCCACTGAATGAAGTCGGGCTTCGCGATAGGACCGATCTCCTTACGCACGTGAGCGACCAGCTCCGTCCGCAGCGTCTCGGTCGACTCGACGCCGTCTTTGACCGTCACGTAGCAGTAGATGCCTTGGCCTTTGAGATCGTGAGGGAAGCCGACGACCGCGGCCTCCGCCACCGCGGCGTGGGCGACGAGTGCGCTTTCGATCTCCGCCGTGCCCATGCGGTGTCCGGAAACGTTGATCACGTCGTCGACGCGACCGGTGATCCAGTAATAACCGTCTTCATCTCGCCGCGTGCCGTCGCCGGTGAAGTACTTGCCCGGGTACGTCGAGAAGTAGGTCTGCTTGAACCGCTCGTGGTCCCCGTAGATCGTCCGCATCTGGCCCGGCCAGCTGTCGGTGATGACCAGGTTGCCTTCCGTCGCGCCCTCGAGCACGCCTCCGTTCGCGTCGACGAGCTGGGGCTGAACGCCAAAGAACGGTCGGGTCGCCGAGCCCGGCTTGAGCTTGGTCGCCCCCGGCAGCGGCGTGATCAGAATGCCGCCGGTCTCCGTTTGCCACCACGTGTCGACGATCGGGCACCGGCCATCACCGACCACCTCGTAGTACCAACGCCACGCCTCGGGGTTGATCGGCTCGCCGACCGAACCCAGCGTGCGCAGGGACTTGCGGGACGTCTTCTTGACCATGTCTTCGCCGGCCCGCATCAGCGAGCGGATGGCGGTGGGGGCGGTGTAGAAGATGTTGACCTGGTGCTTGTCGACGACATCCCAGAAGCGAGAAGGGCTGGGATAGGTCGGCACACCCTCGAAGACCAGGGTCGTCGCCCCGTTCGCGAGCGGCCCGTAGACGATGTAGCTGTGACCGGTCACCCAGCCCACGTCGGCGGTACACCAGTAGATATCGCCGTCGTGGTAGTCGAACACCATCTCGTGAGTGAACGAGGTGTACAGCAGGTAGCCGCCGGTGGTGTGCAACACGCCCTTCGGCTTGCCGGTCGAGCCCGAGGTGTACAAGATGAACAACGGGTCTTCGGCGTTCATCCGCTCCGGCTCGCACTCGGTGCTCGCGGCGGCCATCAACGCGCGCGCATCGAGGTCGACGCCATCTTTCAGCGCCCCGCCGGTTCCGGTGTGCTCGAAGACCAGCGCGTGGACGGGCCAATCGACCTTGTCTCGCGCGGCATCGACGTTGCCCTTCAGGGGCACCGGCTTGCTGCCGCGAAGCCCGGCATCGGCGGTGATGACCATCTTCGAGTCCGCGTCTTTGATACGATCGGCGAGCGCGTCAGGAGAAAACCCGCCGAAGACCACGGAGTGAATGGCGCCGATACGGGCGCAAGCGAGCATGGCGTAGGTCGCCTCGGGGATCATGGGCATATAGATCATGACCCGATCACCCTTCTTGACCCCCTGATCGCGCAGGACGTTGCTGAGTCGGCAAACGTGCTCGTGGAGCTCTTTGTAGGTGATCTTCGCGTCGACGTCCGGGCTGTCGCCCTCGAAAATGATCGCGACCTGATCCCCGCGCTTTTCGAGGTGACGGTCGATGCAGTTGTAGGCGACGTTCAGCTCGCCGTCCTCGAACCATCGAATACGCACGTCACCTTCGAACGAGACATCCTTTATCTTGGTCGGTTCCTTGTACCAGGTCAGACGGCCCAGCTGTGCTCGCCAGAACCCATCCGGGTCCTCGACCGACTGCTTATACATCTCTAGATACTTGGCGTTGTCGATGTGCGCTCGGCTCGCCGCCTCGGGCAGTACTTCATAGACGTCCGTCACGATTCTCTCCTCCTACTTGTCTTCCGATTTGGGGGCCTGCGGCATCCACGTCTCGAGCCAACGCTGTTGGGCCGTGATCATGTCGTCGAACACGGTCTCGACCGATGGCTTCGGGCGCTCGCTCGGGTCGAGCCCCAGTCGGTTTTCCAGATCGGCGATGCGGCGCCGCAACCGTTCATTCTCCTCGAGGATCTCGAGGTAGCGGCGCCGTGGAACGACGCCGCTCGTCTTCATGAGGGCTTCCGCCCAGTCTTCGAGCTGGCGCTGCCGATTCTCTGGAACCCGAGACCGCAGCATGTCGGCCATGAACCGGAACCACAGTTCAGATAGCTCGCGAGCGCGACTCATTCGCGCTCCCTGAGCCAGCCGGCGATGGTCACCGGAAGATCGCGTTGGACCTTGCCGCTCACGTACATCCCGATGTGTCCGGTCTTGAAGCTCTTCACCGTATAGTCCGAAGTACCGACATAGCGCTTCAGCGCCACCGACGACGCGGGCGGGACCAAGTGGTCCTGCTCGGCGTAGATGTTCAACACGGGGCCGGTGATGTTCTGCAGGTTCACTTTCTCGTCGCCGAGAACCACCTCACCTTTGATCAGCTTGTTCTGCTGATAGAAGTCTTTGATGAACTGCCGAAAGGCCTCGCCGGCTTGGTCCGGGCTGTCGAAGATCCACTTCTCCATACGAAGGAAGTTTATGAGCTTCATCTCGTCATCGAAGACATCGGTGAGCCCAAGATATTTGCCGAGATTGAGCTGAAACGGCCGCAGCATCAAGTACCCGAAGTTCATCAAGTCCCCAGGCACGTTCCCGAGCGCGTCCACCATTTCGTCGACATCCAAGCCCTGAGTCCACGCGTTGAGCAGGCCCGTGGTCTGCGTCGCCTCGACGGCGTAGTCGACGGGAACGACCATCGTCGTCAGGTTCTTGACCTTGTCTTGGTGCAGCGCGGTATAGCACAGGCTCAGTGCGCCCCCCTGACAGATGCCGAGGACGTTGATCTTCGGAACTTGGTAGTGGTCGCGAAGGTATTCCACGCAGCTATCGACGTAGTCGTTGACGTAGTCGTCGAGGGTCAGCCAGCGCTCAGCCGGCCCCGGATAGCCCCAGTCGATCAGGTATACGTCGATGCCCTCGTCGAGCAGAGCCCGTACTAATGATCGGTCCTCCTGTAGGTCCACCATGTAGGGTCGATTCACCAACGCGTACACGATCAACAGGGGCGTCTTCAGCCGCTTCTCCGTCTTCGGCAGATACCGATAGAGAACGACGTGGTCGTTCCGGAAGACCGCCTCCTTAGGGGTGGGGCCAAACTGGACATCGTCTTCGTTGAGCTTTCGGAGGTGCTGGACGCCAGCGAGCATCTTGCCCTGCAGGTCCGCCGCTTCCCGGATTGGGGTCATGGGTTCATCCGCCATGGTGCGCTCCTCGGGCCTCGTCCGACGGCACAGAGGTCGTGGTCGGCTCCGATACGGGCAGATCGCGCTTCACCGCCCGTACCCGTTTGATCTCCTTGAGCTCGCGCTTGACCGCCTTCAGCTCCTTTCGAAGCTGGTAGATCATGCGATGGGCCTCATCGAGCTGAGAGCGGGTCGGCAGATCGCTGGCGATCAGCGCGTCCTCCATGATCTTTCGCCGGGTCTTCCGCAGCTTCATCATCGCGTTCATCAGCCCCGATTGCGTCCTGGAGAACGCGTCGGTCCTGAACAAGGCGATGAAGGTGTCGTCGGCGACATCGATCCACAGCTGCATCATCTCGCGGGGCGTCTTGGGCGCCTCCCCCTTCGTCGCCCGATCCGCCATCGCCTGCATGACGGCGGCAAACGAGTCGGTCCACGCCTTCGATAGGAGCTTTCGGTACTCGACGTCGCGCTCTTGGTACTCGAGCCACGCATCGAAAGCCTGGCCTAACTTCGCCTGGTACTCGCGGGTCAAACCGAAGCCCGGGCTCTTCGCGAAACCGCCGAACATCTCTCGAAAGCCGTCGGGCATGCCCTCGCCGATGGCCGAACCGAGGCCGAAGCTTTGGCTCATCGGCATCATCGCCTCGACGAACCGCTTGCCGCTTTCGCGCCACATCTCGGCCGCTTTCTGCAGCGCGTCAGCGCTCGGCAGTGCGCTGCCCATCAGCGGGACCTCCCGCTGAAACTTCTCCATGTAGGCCCGGACACCTTCCGGACCTGCGACCTGGGCTTTGGCCATCTCGGCCCACAGTCCGCTCATCGCGGACATCATCTGAATGGCCTGTTCCTGACTCTTGAGGATCCGGTCCGCCACGCCCTGCGCGGCCGCCTCCGAGGAGCGCTCGGTTCCCCACCGAAAGACCCCTAGCAAGGCATCTTGCGCAGAGCGAAAGAGGTCTTGCGCGCTGTCGGTATTGCTGTTGCTCATAGCCTCGTTCCGTCAACGAGCGGCGCGCCAGGTTGGCCCGCCGCTCGTCGACCGCTTCGCCTGACACGAAGTCGCTAGTACATATGCTGGCCGCCGTTGATGGACAGCGTGGACCCGGTGATGAAGCCCGCGTCGTCGCTGACGAGGAACACGACCCCTCGTGCGATCTCGTCGGCGTGCCCCAGTCGTCCGACAGGGATCTTGGCCACGATCTTCTCGAGCACGTTCGGCGGTACGGATCGCACCATATCGGTGTCGATGTAGCCGGGCGCGATCGCGTTGACGGTGATGTTGTTTCGCGCGCCCTCCTGGGCGAGGGCCTTGGTGAAGCCGTGGATACCGGACTTCGCGGCCGCGTAGTTGACCTGCCCGTATTGGCCGGCCTGCCCGTTGATCGAGCCGATATTGACGATGCGTCCGAACTTGCGGGCCCGCATGCCGTCGATGACCGACCGGCAGCAGTTGAAGCAGCTACCGAGGTTGGTCTCGATGACGTGCTTCCACTGCTCGTACCCCATCTTGTGGATCGTGCCGTCCTTGGTGATGCCGGCATTGTTAATGAGGACGTCGACGGGACCCAGTTCCGCCTCGATCGCCTTCACCCCGGCGTTCACCGCCTCCGGATCCGACACGTCGAACTTGAACACCGAGATGCCTGTCCGCTCCCGAAACGCCTGCGCCCGCTCGTCATTACCCGCGTAGTTGGCGGCGACCTTGTAGCCGGCGTCCTTGAGCCCGACCGATATCGCCTCGCCGATTCCCCGGGTTCCACCCGTTACCAATGCTACTCTCATGTCATCTCTCCTCGAGGTTCCGTTCAGCGCTCCACGCAGAGCGCGATGCCCATTCCGCCGCCGATACACAGGGTCGCGAGGCCTTTGTTGGCGTCCCGCTTCGTCATCTCGAACAGCAGGGTGACCAGGATCCGCGCCCCGGAGGCCCCGATGGGGTGACCGAGCGCGATCGCGCCGCCGTTGACGTTCACCTTATCGGCGGGCCATCCCAGATCCTTGTTCACCGCGCACGCCTGGGCCGCGAACGCTTCGTTAGCCTCGACGAGGTCCAGCTGATCGATCGACCACCCGGCTTTGCTGAGCGCCTTCTTCGAGGCGGGGATCGGCCCCGTGCCCATCACGGAGGGGTCGACGCCTGCGGTGGCCCACGACGCGACCGTAGCGAGCGGCGTGACGCCCCGCTTCTTGGCCTCCGCTTCCGACATGAGGACCAGCGCCGCCGAACCGTCATTGAGCCCGGAGGCGTTGCCGGCGGTGACCGAACCATCTTTGGCGAACGCCGGGCGGAGCTTCGCCAGGGCATCGATCGTGGTGCCGAACCGCGGATGCTCGTCGGTGTCGACCACCGTCTCCCCTTTGCGGTGCTTGACCGTAACCGGGATGATCTCGTCCTTGAACCGACCGCTCTCGATCGCCGCTTGCGCCTTCTGCTGAGAGGCCGCCGCGAGCTCATCTTGCACCGACCGCGAGATCTCCCAGCGCTGGGCGACGTTCTCGGCCGTGGTGCCCATGTGGTATCCGTTAAACGCATCCCACAGCCCGTCTTTGATCATGGTGTCGGTCATCTCGGCGGGGCCCATCTTCACGCCTTTGCGAAGATGCATGCAGTGCGGAGCCAGGCTCATGCTTTCCTGTCCGCCGGTGACCACGACCTCGGCGTCACCGCATCGAATGGCCTGCATACCCATGGCCACGGTGCGAAGCCCCGACCCGCAGACCTGGTTGACGGTGACCGCCGTTCGCTCGACGGGGATCCCGGCCGCCACCGCCGCCTGACGAGCGGGGTTCTGCCCCGTACCCGCGGTAAGGACCTGCCCGAAGATCACTTCATCCACGTCGCTGGCGTCGGTGTTGGCGCGCCGCAGCGCCTCTCGAATGGCAATCTCGCCCAGCTGGTGGCCGGAAAGGGTGCTGAGCGCACCGTTGAAGGTTCCGATCGGGGTCCTCGCCGCCCCCGCAATCACGACTTTGCTCACGTGGAATTCCTCCTGACGCGGGTGTTGTGCAACGCACATACCAGTTGGCTCGAGCCGTGCGTTCCGTCGCTTTGCCCCGGCGAACCGTTTCGTTCGGTAGCGAACGCCCAGCCGGCCCCTGGGGCGTTTCGTTACAAAACAGGCACTTCTGGGGGGCGAGACCGATGTATTCGGGCCCACCGATCTTGGCGGTCTGCTACGAGCTCGCCAGATCACTCGGTCGGATTGTTACCGTTCGCGGTCGCATCTCGTTACCGCGTCACGACCTTGAAACAATGAGGCCACCCACCCTGCACAAGAAGCGTCACCGCTTCGCCCCGGCCCTAGCCCAGCGCGTCAAAGGGCCCGGTCGGAGGACCCGCGGAAGCATCCGAACCGTCAGAAGATCGGAGAAGCGCACACGCCCCCGTCCACCACCAGGTTGGCGCCGGTGATGAACCGCGCGGCCGCCGAAGCGAGGAAAAGAACGGCGTCGGCGACCTCGTCTCGGTGGCCCAATCGACCTAGCGGCGCCGCCCGCTCGTAGCGAGCGACCCCTTCCGGCCACAGTTCCCGCAGCTCTGGATAGTCGATCAGACCGGGAGAAACCGCGTTGACCCGAAAGCCGCGCGGGCCGAGCTCGAGCGCGGCGGCGCGGGTGTGCATCAGCACCGCGGCCTTCGCCGCCGAGTAGTGGCTGTGGCCGGGGGCGGGATGCAGCGCCTCGATCGACGCCACGTTGACCACCGAGCCCCCGGGGGCCAACCGGTCCGCGGCGAGCTGGGTGCCGATGAACACGGACCGAAGATTGACGTCGAGATTCTCGCTCCACGCCGCGTCGGTCATGTCCGACAGCGCGGTGAGCGGGTAGGCCCCCGCGTTGTTCACGAGTACGTCGAGGCGGCCAAAGCGCCGGCCGGCCTCGTCGAGGGCGGCCGCAAACGCGTCGCGGTCGCACACGTCGACCTGCACCGCGACCCCCGACGCCCCGAGGCGCTCGATCGCGTCGACCGTCCGCTGCGCGCCGTCGCCGTCGCGTCGAAAGCCAGCCACCACCGCCGCCCCCGCCTGCGCGAACCGGATGGCGATCCCTTGCCCGATGCCCCGGCTAGCGCCGGTCACGACCACGGTTCGTCCCGTGAAGTCGAGCAGAGCGTTCGGCGGCCGCGACTCATTCATCGCGGTGAACCGTCGCCGGGGAGAATGCCGGCAAGCACACGGCGACATAGGTCGCGCCTTCGTCGCGGGTCGAGTACCTCACCCACGCCCCCTTGGGGGTGAAGACCGCCTGTCCGCCGCGGACGTCGTGGTGTCCACCCTCGAACTCCACACGCAAGCAGCCCTGCAAGACCACGGTGTACTCGTCGAACTCGGGGCGCTGCCCGGGCTCTTGCCAGCCGGCAGGTGAGTTCATGTGGGCGATGCTGACGCCCTCGGTTCCCGTGTTCACCCGGCCGACGAACTCCTTGATAATCTTGGGCTTGTTCCCCGCCGCTTCGACCACGGTGGGGGTATCGATCAGGCGAACCATGCGTCGGCCCCTAACCCAGGCCTCGACCGGCATCAAGCCACCCAGGCTTCGGCCGGCATCGCGCCACAGGGGCGTTCCCGATGCGTGCGCGGGATCGATCAGGGGTTGCGGACGAAACGAAAGACCTGGGCCGGCTTCGACGCGGTGATGCGCTTACCGGGGGCACGTTCGATGATCCCGTCGGTCACCATCCGGTTGAATTTCCGGCGAAAGTTGCCGGGGTCGTAGGTCGTTCCTTTGATGACCTCGTACACCGCCCGCAGCTCGGGAATGGAGAACGTTTCCGGCACGAGCTCGAATGCGATCGGCGAGTAGTCGATCTTGCCCCGGATTCGGTCCAACGCAACGCTCAACATGTCGCCGTGATCGAAGGCCAGCGGCAGGCTGACCACCTCGGACACCGATCGCCACACCGCGTCGGTGGTGTCTTCGCCGGCGGCGACGAACGGGGCGAGGTTCGGCCGAACCAGCGCGTAGTGCGCCACGCTGATGACCCGCGTCCGGGGATCACGGCCGGCGCGGCCGAACGTGTACAGCTGCTCGAGAAACACCGAGCCCCGCGGCAGCCGAGTTTCCTCCGACAGCTGGCGGGCGGCGGCCTCCTCGAGATCTTCGCCCTGCTCGCCGTCAGCGCCCGACTCACCCACGACCACGAATCCTCCCGGGAGCGCCCAGCTTTCCTGAAATGGAGGATTTTTTCGCTTGATGAGCAAAACCTTCAGGTCGGCGTCCAGGATGGTGAAAATGACGATATCGACCGCCACCGAAGGACGGGACAGCGCCCGAAACGATTCGATGTAGTCGTCGGGATCAGAATGATTGGGCGCTTCCGAGGCCGCTGCCGTCGTTTGGGGGGGCCTGACCATCCCTGGTCGGTGAAGTACGACCCGGTTGCCGCCGACGCAAGGATCGAGAGGGGACCCCGAACCGAAGTGATCCATATCGACGACCGATCCCCCTTCCTCCCGGTCACATTGGGATCGCCAGGTGCAAAGCCGCGTACTACAACCGCAACCGCGCATGGATGAACACGACGTCTTGGGTCAGCTCCTGTCCGAGGACCGATGGCGAATGGGCGTGTTGCGCCTGGTGAGCGACCTCGATCTCCCGGACGGCTTCGTGACCGGCGGCTTCGTCCGCAACATGGTGTGGGATCACCTTCATGGCCGCCCCATGACCCCCCTCAACGATGTCGACGTGATCTATTTCGACGCAGAACGACCGGACCCCGCCATCGACACCAACCTTGAACAGGAGCTGTCGCTCCGCAGTCCCAAAAAGCGGTGGTCGGTGGTTAACGCCGCCCGGTGGTCACCCCGGCCCCGGGATATCGAAGACGCGGTTCGCCGGGGCCCCGAAACCGCCACCGCGGTCGCGGTGGCCGTAGACCATCACGACAACCTGACGATCGTCGCGCCGTTCGGACTTCGCGACCTGTTCGACGGCGTCGTCCGGCCGGCGCGGTCGGATCTCGCCGACCAGGTCCGGACCCGACTCGAACAGAAGCGGTGGCGAAAGCTGTATCCTCGCCTACGTACCGAATCATGAGGTCCGACGTCCGGGACGGCGCCACCGCGACCCTCCTCAAGATCGGGTTCGCGGAGGCCCTCGCTTACCGGGGCGAGGTTTTGATCTGGATCCTGTCCACGACCATGCCCCTCATCATGTACGCGATGTGGTCGGCACTGGCCGCCGAATCGCCCCTCGGAACGTTCGACGAGGCCACGTTCGCTGCGTACTTCCTGTCCACCCTGGTCGTCCGGCAGCTCTCGGCGGCGTGGGTGGTTTGGGAGCTCAACTGGACCATCCGCACCGGAGCCCTGTCCCCGCTGCTATTGCGGCCCCTACACCCGCTTTACCATTTCGCGCTGAACAACCTCGGCGTCCTGCCGTTTCGGTTCGCGGTGCTGACCCCGGTGGTGATCGCGGCGTGGGCCGTACTGCCCGAGCTCCCGTTCCACCTCACCGCGACGACCCTGTTCTTATATGCGTGGACCATCTTTTTTGCGTGGGTGCTGACGTACGCCGTGCAGTGCATGTTCGGGGTCCTCGCGCTGTACACCCAGCAGTCGCTGTCCTTTCAGGACGCGTGGTTCGGCGTTTGGTCCCTGCTGTCGGGATACCTCATCCCCCTCGCGCTGGTTCCGGGGCTGCAGCGCGTCGCCAACTGGCTCCCGTTTCGGGCGATGGGATCGCTGCCGACCGAGATCATCCTGGGGCATCTCGAGGGTCCCGCCCTGTGGCAGGGTCTCGTCGCCCAGATGCTGTGGGTGGCGGTCATCCTCGGTGCGGTGCAGCTCGTGTGGCGGACCGCGCTTCGCCGCTTCGAAGCGTTCGGGGGCTGAACGATGGGCGCCCTTCGACGCAATCTCCGCATCATCGGCCAGATGCTCAAAACCTCGGTCGAAGCGCAGGCCCAGTATCGCGTGGACTTCATCAGCCAGCTGGTGCTCGCCCTGTTCTGGGCGGTGTGGCACGTCGCCCCGCTGTGGATCGTCTTCGAGCTGCGGGACTCGATCGCGGGATGGACGAAGCCGGAGGCGATGCTGGTCATGAGCGCGTTCCTGGTCCTCAAAGCGATGCTCGAAGGCTTGATCACGCCGAACCTCCTGCAGCTGGTGGAGGGCATTCGCACCGGGACGTTCGACTTCGTGCTCCTCAAGCCCGCCGACGCTCAGCTCCTGGTCAGCTTCGGCAAGGTCTTGCCGGCCAAGCTCGTCGATCTACTGACGGGAATCGGCCTTGCCGCGTGGTCGATCCGAGCCCTCGATCCCGCGCCCACCCTGACCCAGGTCCTCGTCGGCGCGCTGATGCTCCTCGCCGGCGCGGTGGCCATCTACGCGCTGTGGCTGGCGGTCATCTGCACCGCCTTTTGGTGGGTGAAGGTCGACAACATCACGTTTCTGTTCACGTCGGTGTTCGACGCCGCGCGGTGGCCGATCGCGGTCTTTCGCGGATGGGTCAGGATCGTCCTCACCTACGTCGTCCCCGTCGCGCTGATGACCTCGTACCCGGCGCTGGCCATCATGGGCAAGTTGTCTTTCGAAGCGGGTGTGTCGGCGTGGGGGCTGGCGCTGGGCCTTCTTCTCGCCGCGCGATGGGTCTGGTCCCGGGCCCTGGCTTCCTATTCCTCCGCCTCGTCTTGATCCTCGGCCCGCGGCGCCACCCGCCAGATTCGGCGAGTCTGGTCGGGGTTCGCGCCGTCGAAGGTCGCGGCGACGGTCAGCCACGGTGGAGGGTGGGCCAGTTTGTCGCGCGCCGTCCGACCCAGGTTCCGGGTCTCTTCCCCCGAGAACATCAGCCACCGCACCCCGAGGGCGTCCAGCGCGCTCCGGTCGAGATGGGCTCTCACTCGAGCCACCAATACCCGCTGGCGACGGAGCACGGAGCGATCAATGCCCATATAGAACAGGTCGGCGTCTTGGCCGACCACGGATAAGCCGCCGAAGACCGACAGCTCCTTGGCCACGTTGGATTGGGCATAGATGACCTCCCGGCTATCGTAGCCGCGCCCTCGCCACCACTCGATGGTCCGCCGAACCAATCCGTCTCCCGTCCACCGCCCCACGTCGTACAGGCGCAGCGGGCCGTCGAGCGGCACGGCCACGAACACCGCGGCGGTGAGCCCCGTTCCCATCAGCAACCCCGCGCCCCCCCGGCGGGCCCATCGGGCGAGATCCCGGCCTACGCCCGCCTCGCCGCCGGCCCAATGGCGCAGCCGATCATCGACGACCGCGACGTACAGGAGGCAAAGGGCGAAAGACGCCGCGGACGGGAACTTCACGATGTCCCAGGACCGGGCGTAGAAGAACAGGTGAGCGACGGCAATGCCGCCCACCGCGAAGGCGGTCAGCAAGGTGACCTGCGGGCGCTGGCGACGAAGCGCGGCGACGACGAACACCGGCAACAGAACGAATCCCATCCCGAGATTCACCGCGTGGTGCCACAGGATCCCGCTCAACGACTCACCTTTCGGAAATCCCGGGGTCGCCCGAAGACCGACGAGTTGAGGGTCGAGGCTGGGGTTCGCGGCGAGCATGCCCCCCTCGAGCCAGGCGAGCCCCAAGCCAAGCCCGAGCGCGCCGGCGAGCCACCCCAACCCTCGAAGGCCACGGCCCTCGCGGTCCCGGCGAGGAACGATGACCGCCGCCGTCAACGCCGCGAGGCCCCCGAGCGCGAAGTACACGAACTGTCCCACCGCGAGGCCGCCCAAAACCAACACCATCACCGCCGCCAATGCCGGCCGGGACCCTTCGAGCTGCGCCGGCCCTGACATCATCCATCGGGTGGGTGAGCCCACCAGCCGCGGCGCCAGCAGCACCACGGCCAGCAGCATCGGAACGCCCACCGCCACCGGGTGTTGAAAGACGTTGAGCAGCTGGGTGGGGAACAGCTCCACTTGGCACGTGGGGTGGTGATACTGGGCCAGGCACCGGGGATGCCGACCATCGACGCCGGCGAGAAGCAGGAACGCGAGCCCCGCGCCGAAGTGGATCGCCAGCACGCCCAGCGGCGCGCTCCGCTCGGCCCCCTCATCGGCGACCACCGCCGCCGCCGCCCAGCCGATGAACACCACCAGTACGAGCCCCACGATATCGATCGCGTAGTCCGCGCTCAGCCCGTACCCCCTCGCCAAGGCCCCCGCGAGAAGGTCGAAACCGTAGTGATACCTCGCCTCTTCGCCGGGCAACGGCGGGTAATACAGCGGATACGCGTTGCGCCGCAGCTGTTCCACCATGGACTTGTGGCCGAACAACGCGTGCTCGTCGTGCATCTGGTACCGCCACGACAGATACGCGTACAGCACCAGCAATATAGCTTGCGATATCCACACCGCAACCCGAGTGGGCCGTGCGACCACGGGGATCGAGGCGCCTCCCGACCCCGCACCTCGGGCCTGGCGCCACCCGAACCCCGCCATCACCGCGCCCACGACCGCCGCCGCGATCAGGCCCGCGTCGAAACTTCGCGCGAACCGGGCCACGATCGCGCACGGGACGAGAAATCCGCCGATGGCCAGCCCGAACGCGACCGTGGTCGCGCCGTACGGCGGCAACCGCCACCGCGGCGCGTTGCCGCGCACCAGCCAGGCGGCCCCGAAACTCAGACCGGCGACGGCGACGGTCACGCTGAGCGCGGCCAGGAGCGTCGGCGCCACCCTACGTCCCGACGTACGGCGCCGGCACC
>JANQQN010000304.1 GCA_028289325.1 Myxococcota bacterium
TCGGCCGCGCCCGTGTACGCGAGCGGCGCCGGGCCCGCGGTGTACCCCACGCCCGCGAGAATCGATAACACCCCGATGATCACGATCGGCCAGCCCGCCGCCCACACCAGGTACACGCCGGCCAGGGTCGCGAGCGCGAAAGCGATGACCATCCCCGTCATCACCGCCGAAGGCGAGAGCCAGCCCGCCTGCACGGCCCGGGTGGGGCCGAGCCGCTCGGCGGTATCCGCGCCTTTCTTGAAGTCGAAGACGTCGTTCGCGAGATTGGTGCCCACCTGGATGGCCATCGCGCCGAACAGCGCCGCGAGCGCCGGCCCCAGACGAAAGCTCTCCTGCGCAGCGGCCACCGCGGTGCCGACGATCACCGGCGACGCGGCGGCGGTGAGAGTCGCCGGTCGGCATGCCTGTACCCACGCGCCGACCACGCTCGGTCGCTCGCTCGTTTTCGCCGCCGTCGCCGTCATCCCATCCCTCGCGGACCGAACTCGGCCTCCAGCCCCGCCGTGACCGCATCCGCGACGGCGCGCGCGCCATGATCGGGCAGCTTGACCTGCACGACGGTGGTCGTGCCGACCCGGTACGCCGACGTCAATGCGGCGGGGAGGTCTTGGCCGCCCTCGACCCGGACGTGGCACAGGCCGAACGCGGCGGCCAGCGTCTGGGGGTCGGCCTTCGGCGGGGTGATGAAGTGTTCGAACACCGGCTGCTGACCGTAGCGTCGCCCCGCGGGAAGAAACTCGAAGATTCGACCCCCACCGTTGTCGAGGACGATGATCAGCAGGGGCGTGCTGACCGCCTGCGCCAGCGCGAGCGAGCCCACGTCATGAGCCAAGCTCACGTCGCCGAGCACCAAGGTGACCGGACGATCGGCGGACGACGCCGCCCCGACCGCGCCCGCGACCAGGCCGTCGATGCCGCTCGCGCCCCGCTGATGGAGCACCTGCACCGGCTCGCCGCCGGATCGGCAGTACGTGTCGAAGTGTCGGACGCTCAGCGAGTTACCGACCATGAGGAAGCTGTCGGCGGGCAGGTGTCCGCGCACGATGCGGACGACTTCGCCTTCCGCCCCGGCCGGCAGGACCCGGTCGACGGTCCCCCATGCTCTGCGATCCCATCCCGCCATGCGGTCTCGCCACTTTGAGGTGCCGCGGGCCGGAATCCGGGTTCGCAGCGCCTCGACGACGGCCACCGGATCTGCCGCAACCCACAGGTCCGAACGCTGCGCGGGGTCCGGCCACTCGTGCTCCGCCACGCAGACGTGGGCGATATCCGGCCGCAGCGCCCGCCACCGCTGCCAGGCCCCGCTCACCGGGGGCGCGCCCAGCTGCACGATCAGGTCCGGCTCGAATCGGCGGGCGAAGGGCGCCCCGGACAGCAGCACCCCGAGGCCGTCGCCCGGCGCGCGAACCCCGAATCGCAGCTGACTGGTCGTCTCCGCGTACAGCGCAGCGTCCGCTCGCTGGGCGAGATCCGCGACCGAGCGCCGCGCGGCGCCCCACGGAATCGGGGCCGGCCCGGCGACGAACAGCGGGCGTTTCGCCGACGTCAATCGCTCGACGAGCGGATCCAGGGAGCCCGGATCGACGGTGACCGAGGGGTGCAGGACGGACGGCGCTCGGTCGCCCGGGAGGGCGTCATCCCCCGCCTCCGACTCGAACGGCTTTCGAGCGGGAACGTTGATGTGTACGGGGCCCGCGACGGGGCCCTCGGACCGGGCCACAGCCTGGGCGGCCTTGCGCCGAACGGCGGCGTGGGCCGTAGGGTCGTCGTTGGGAAGCCCGAGGTCGTGGAACGCCCGAGCGTGGGCGCCGTACAGCCGGATCTGGTCGATCGTTTGCGGCGCCGCGGACGCCTGTAGCTCGGGAGGGCGATCCGCGGTCACCACCACCAGCGGAACGCGGGCCATCGACGCTTCGATGACCGCCGGATAGTAGTGCGCGCCGGCGGTGCCGGACGTGCAGACGAGGACGGTGGGCCGCCCGGTTACCCGGCTCTGCCCCAAGGCAAAAAAGCCCGCCGACCGCTCGTCGATCACCGAGTGCAGCCGAAAGTCTTCTTGCCCCGCCGCGGCGAGAACGAGGGCGGTGGACCGCGAACCGGGGCTGACGACCACATCGCGCACCCCGGCCTCCGCGAGCGCCCGAACGAAGGTCCGAGCCCACCGCGCCGCCTCGCTCATCCGACGACCCCGAGCCCCGCCAACACGCTGCGCTCCTTGAGCAACGTCTCGCTCCACTCATTGTCGGGGATCGAATCCCGCACGATGCCCGCGCCCACGAAGACGGTGGCCGTCCGACCGTGGATCAGCCCCGACCGCAGCGCGACCCAAAAGTCGCCGTTGCCCGCCGCGTCGAACCAGCCGATGGGGCCGGTGTACCAGCCCCGCGGCCGGCGCTCGAGGCTTCCGATCAGCGCCCGCGCCGCGCCCAACGGCACGCCGCCCGTCGCCGGCGTGGGGTGGAGGGCTTTGACCACGTCGAGGACGTGCAGCGACGCGGAAAGCCGGCCGGTGATCGGCGTGGTCAGGTGGGTGACATGCCGGAGCCGACGGATGCGAGGCGGGCCATCGTCCAGCTGCGCACACACCGGTCCGAGCCGGTCCATGATGAACCTTACGACGTGCAGGTGTTCTTCACGGTCTTTGGTCGAGGCCAACAGCGCGTTCGGGTCTGCGGCCTGTGACTCGTCGGGCGCGGTGCCCGCCAGCGCCTCGGTCACCAGCTCCTGGTCGGTGAGCCGCACCAGGCGCTCAGGCGTAAGACCGATGAACGACGGCCCCGGTCGACCGGCCGGCGCGAACGCGAACCGCACCGAACCCGAGGGCTCGTGGACCAGGCGCCACACGCTCGACGCGGTATCGAGGCGGGTGGCGGACTCGACGTGGGTATCGCGGGTGAGCACCGCCTTGCCGACGAGGTCTTTACGCACCCGATCTCGAATGCACTCGATCGCCTGCGTCCACGTTTCGCGGTTGGGGCGCCGCACGCTGACCACCGGGGGGCGGGACGAGTACCACGGCGTGTGCAGGGCGGTGAACCAGATCTCGCCCTCTCGACGCACCTGGTCGGCCTGCGCGTGAATCCCGCGCCGTGCGTCGAGCACGAGCATGAACCACGCCGCGCCCCGGTCTCGGACGTAGCTCCAGCGAGGGATGACGAAGCGCCCTGCCCCGAACGCTGACCACGGAGAATCAGCCGGGATTTCGTGCTCGAAGGCCAGACCGCCGAACACTCGGACCGGCCACAGCGGCGGCCGCCCGACGTGCACGGTCTCCAGACCGCGCAGGCCGTCGACGAACTCTGACTGCAGACCGAGAAGACCGCGCTCGGGGGTCAAGGACCGCTCGAATGCGCTGCCGAGGCCGATCCAGGTCGGGCCGTCCTTTTCTTCCCAAAAGAACGCGGGGACGTCGAGGCCCACCTCCGCCGAGGGCGACGTCGCGGCCGCGAGCAGGCGCAGCGGCTCACGAACCGGCGCCTCCACGGTGAACGCCACCAAACCCTCGGCGCCGCCCCGGTAATTGATCACCGCTCGGTGGAGCTCGGCGATGGATTGGGCCTGACCGCTCATACGCCTCCTTGGGGCGCCTCCGCCACGTAAAGGACACACGTCCCGAAGGTCAGCGGGCGCACCTGACGGACCGTCAGACCCGCGTCCTGCATCATCTTCGCGAACGCTTCGGGGGTCGGGAACGCCTCGATCGAAACCCGCAGGTACTCGTACTCCGCTGCCCCGGACAGCAGGGCCCCGGTCAACGGCACGAAGTACTTCATGTGGAATCGGGCCAGGGCCGCCATGAGCCCATTCTTCGGCGTCGACAGCTCGAGAATGGCCAGCCGCCCCCCGGGCTTGAGGACCCGAGCGATCTCGCGCAAGGCCTTCGGGCGGTCCGGGACGTTGCGGATACCGAAGGACATCGTCACCCGGTCGAACGTCGCCTCTGCGAACGACATGTCTTGGGCGTCGCCGACGACGAGCTCGGTTCGTTCGGCGGCACCGGCGCGGTCGAGCTTATGTTGGCCAACCTCCAGCATCTTGCGCGAGGGGTCGAGGCCGACCACCTGCAGCTCGGGCTGGCGGCGCAAGAACGCCAGGGGCAGGTCGGCCGTCCCCGTGGCCAGATCGAGCACCCGATGGCCGGGCTGAAGTTCGAGGGCGTCCACCAACCGCCGCCGCCAGCCTTGATCGAGTCCCAGCGAGTTGACCCGGTTCAAGAGGTCGTAGCGTCGAGCGATGCCGTCGAACATCCGGCCTGAACCGTCGACGTCTTTGGAGATCGATACGTGGGTCACGACGCGCTCCTTCGCTGATGGGGTCCCGGCAGTCCCATTTCTTCCAGGAGCCCGAACAGCACCTCTGGCCGGACAGCTTGCGGTCCGTCGGACAGCGCCGCCGCGGGGTCGGCGTGGGTCTCCACCATCACCCCGTGGGCGCCCGCGGCCAGCGCCGCCCGGCACAGGGGGATGACCAAGTCACGGCGCCCGGTGGCGTGGCTGGGGTCAACGACCACCGGCAACCGGTGCACGTGACTGAGCTGGGCCACCGCGGCGAGGTCGAGCAGGAATCGGGTCGAGGTGTCGAAGCTTCGCACCCCGCGCTCACACAGCACCACCGCTGGCGACCCATGGGCCAGACAGTACTCGGCGGCCAGCAGCCACTCCTGAAGGGTGGCCGCCAGCCCGCGCTTCAAGAACACCGGGCGGCCCGTGCTGGCCACGCTCTTGAGGAGCGAGTAATTGTGCATGTTACGGGACCCGATCTGGATGAGGTCCGCGTGAGCGGCGACCAGATCGCGTTCCTCTTCTCCCATGCACTCCGTGATCAGACCCATGCCGTGCTCGTCCGCGGCCTTGCGAAGCCAGCGCAACGCGGTCTCGCCGTGGCCTTGAAAGCTGTACGGCGACGTCCGCGGCTTGTAGGCCCCCCCACGAAGAAACCGTACCCCGCGGGCGGCGAGCCCCTCGGCCAGGCGGCGAACGTGGTCCTCGGACTCCACGCTGCACGGTCCGGCCATCACCACCGGCGCCGCGTCAGCACCGATCCGCACCCCGCCCGCCTGAACCGTCCGCGGCATCGCATCGAGCTTCGGATGCGGGCTCTTCTTCGTCGCCACCGCGGACACACCGGCGATGGCTCGAATGTCGTCGGGGTCGACGGCGGCCGAGTGGGGGCCCACGACGAACTGGGTGCCCGCCGAGCCATCGAAACGCTCGACCCACAGGCCGAGCCGAACCAGGCCATCGCGTACCCCGCGCACGTCCGAGTCATTGTTGACGGTGACGATCACGTCCGTCTCCTCACGCCCGGCGCCGCGCGGACGCGTCGGCGACGAGGGTCAGTGCGGTCTTGGCGGCGCCGCTCGGCAGCCGCTCGATGGCTTTCGCCGCCGCTTCGCTGTACTCGCGCGCGAGCGCCATCGAGGCGTCGATGGCGCCCGTCTTGCGCAGCGCGGTTAGGACACGCTGCCCTTCCGCGTTGGATAAGCCCTTCGGGGAAGCCAGGGCGTCGCCGAGCGCGGCCTTGAGAGCCGGATCCCGCTCCATGCCAACCAGGACCGGGTACGTCACCTTGCCTTCCCGAAGGTCGGCGAACAGGTTCTTACCCGTTTCTTCGGCCTCCCCCATGAAGTCCAGGGCGTCGTCGACGATCTGAAACGCGATGCCCAGGTTCTGGCCGTAGGTTGCGAGCGCCTCCGCGTCTTCGTCATCCAGGCGACCCGCGCGCGCCCCGGATCGCAGTCCCCACCGGAACAGGGAAGCGGTCTTGCCTTCGATGATCGCGAAGTAGGTCTGGCGGTCGACGACGAGGCGACCACGGTTCTCGAGCTGCACGGCCTCCGCTCGGATCATTTCGTCGATGATGTCGAGCAGGTCGTCGAGCACCCGAGGCACGTCCGCTTGTCGGACCCGGCGCAGCGCTTCGATCAGCAGCCAATCACCGGCAAAAACGCTGGCGGCATTGCCGTACAGGGTCCGCGCGGTGGGCTCACCTCGCCGCATCGTGCCGTGATCGACGACATCGTCGTGCAGCAGCGTGGCGCTATGGACGAGCTCCACCGCCGCGGCGAGCGCACGGGCGGAATCGTCGAACCCCCGACCCGCCTTGGCCGCCAACGCCACACACATCGGTCGCAGCCGCTTACCCTTCAGCGCGAGCAGATGGTGGGCACTTTTACCGATCACCTCATCCCGACGTGGGACCCGTTCGATGTCGGCTTCGACCTGAACGAGGTCTTCCAGCATGAACGCGGACAGCGCTCGCAGAACCTCCGCCAGCTCGGGGGCGTCATGGGTGTTGCAGACCGCCTCGAGACGGTCGAGGACCGCGACCCCTTCGTCGGGGCCAGGTCTGTCCGCTCGCAGCGGTGTTACGCTATCGGCCATCGGGCTGCTCCGTTGTGCTCGAGCCACCATCATTGAGTTCAACGATCATTGAACAGCAAAACTTCCATTCATCACCATGACCCTTTGTTTCCGTGTCTAGGCGACGGATTTGGTGGTACTCGCAATATCTCGGTTTGTCCAAGCGTTAGTAAACTGCATACGGAGGCAACGTGGAGGAGCAAAAGCGCAAAAGCGGACGGGGTCTTGCTTCGGTCGAGCCCCGACGTGAGCCGAGCGATCGCCTAAATCAGCGCATCGTGGCGGTCTGCGATGCGGTGGGGGCGTACATCGAAACGTGGGGCTTTCGATCGATCCATGGTCGAGTATGGGCGCTGTTGGCCATGCGATCCTCGCCGCTGGCCCAAGCGGAGATCGCCGAGCTGCTGGGGGTCAGTCGGTCGCTCGTAAGTCTCGCCGTTTCCGAGCTATCGACCTACGGGCTCGTCCGCGCGACCGGCGAGCATCGAGGGGCCCCCATCGAAGCCTGCCTCGACGTCTGGCCGACGATCACCGACGTGATCCGGAGCCGAGAGTGGATGCTGATCGAGCGGGCTCGCCTGGCCCTGGAGGCGGCCGTGGCCGAGGTCGAGCATCTCCACAGCGAGGGGGACCGAACCCCGTACGACGTCCGACGAATCCGGCTCCTCCTGACCATGTCTGAATTTGCGCAGACGACTCTGCGCGCCGTACTGTCGGTGCGGATGCCCAGCTCCCTCGACCACTTCGGAAAGTGGCTTCATCGTGCCGGATCCTTCGTCGGGCGTTTGCACCATCGCCTCACTTTTTAGTACCGGTCAGGCGAACCCTAGGAATCGCTGTGAACGACCCAACGAATTGGTACGAACGCTACAACACTTCCACGATCGTGACGCTCCGGGTGCGCGTCGAGGACAAGCCTGGATCTCTGGCGAATGTCTTGACCGCCCTCGCGGAACAGTCCGCCCAGCTTGGGGACATCTCGCTGGTCGGTGCCGACGGCGAGCACAAGGTCCGAGACATCCAGGTGTTCTTCGCGGACACGGCGCAGCGCGACCGAACGATGGCCGCCCTCGCCAAGCTGCCCGGTGTAACTCTGATCCGATCCGTCGACGAAGTGATGGAGATCCATCGCGGCGGCACGATCGAAACCAAAGCCCGCGTGCCCCTCGAGTCCCTGATGGATCTTCGAATGGTCTACACCCCCGGCGTGGCCACCGTGTGCACGGCGATCGCCGACAATCCGAGCCTGGCCTGGGACTACACCGCGCTCGGCAACAAGATCGCCATCGTAACCGACGGCTCGGCCGTGCTGGGCATCGGCAACATCGGCGCCTTGGCCGGACTCCCGGTGATGGAAGGCAAAGCGGCCATTCTTGATCGCTTCGCGGGCCTGTCCGCCGAGCCGATCCTCGTCAACACCCAGGACCCCGCCGAGATCATCGAGGTCATCGAGCGCATCGCGGACGGCTACGGGGCCATTCAGCTCGAAGATATCGCGGCTCCGGCGTGCTTCACCATCGAGCGTGAACTCGAGCCTCGGCTCGGTAAACCTATCTTTCACGACGACCAGCACGGCACGGCGACGGTGTGCATCGCCGGCCTGATCAGCGCTCTTCGACGAACCGGCCGAAAGATGAGCGACGTCAACGCGGCGATCTTGGGCGCCGGTGCCGCAGGCTCGGCGATCGCGCGGTTCCTGGTGGACCTCGGCGTCGCCGATGTCGTGGTGTGCGATGGCGCGGGCGCCCTGTACCGGGGCCGCACCGCGCGAATGAACAACGAAAAGACCGAGCTCGCGAAGATCACCAACCGCGAAAACGTTCAAGGGACGCTTTCGGAGGTCATGGCCCACCGGAACCTGTTCGTCGGTGTGAGCCGGCCCAACCTGGTTACGCAAGACATGGTCCGCAGCATGGACAGAGACCCGATCGTGTTCGCGCTCGCGAATCCGGTAAGTGAGATCAGCGTGGGCGACGCCCTCGCCGCGGGGGCCGCCGTCGCCGTGGATGGCCGAGGAATGAACAATGCGCTCGCGTATCCTGGAATCTTCCGCGGCGCCTTGGATGCCCGCGCGACGAAGATCACCCATGCGATGAAGACCGCGGCCGCCGAAGCGCTGGCGAATGCCGCCGGCGATGATCTATTGCCGAACATGTTGGACCTATCGGTGCACAAAGCGGTGGCCAACGCGGTAGCTCGCGCCTGGACGCCCGAAGAATTGTGATGGTGGCTGGACGGGGGGTCGATCCGTGCCATAATTCGCGTCGGGTAAGCCGGGATACGGCTCGTCCGCGTATACCCTCAGGAGAACACAACTATCGAATCCAGAGATAAAGCCCTTGCCGCGGCCGTTGTGGCCCAAGACCGAAAAGGGCAGAACCTCACCATCATCGATGTAGGCAACGAATCGACGTACACGGACTTTCTCGTGATCGTCACCGCCTACAGCGAGCGCATGACCAACGCGATCGCAGACTCGGTCATCGACGACATGAAGAAGGCGCACGACGTCCGACCCCTGTCGCGGGAGGGTGATGGCACCTGGATTCTAGTGGATTTTGGCGACGTGGTGCTCCACGTCTTCCAGGAAGACGCGAGGGCGTATTACGACCTCGACCGGCTGTGGACGGATGCCCCGCGGGTTCCCGTCCCTCCTCCCGCGCAGCATGTCCTCGACCCCGCGGGCGGATCGCCCCCGTCAACGGCGCGGCTGGTCGGCAACTCGCGTTAGCGGACGATCTGCGAACGTGGCGTTCGGCCCCTACTCGGTCGTTTCGAGACCGGGAAGGGGATCGAGGCCCAAAACGTGGCGCATCGTGTACGCGCCGGGCGCTCGCGTTGGCGCGCCCATGAACCGGACCGCGCCGATGGCCCCCGCCGCGAACGCGTCGCGGGTGGCGGCGCGATGCGTGAGCTCCAGCCGCTCGGTGGGTCCCGCCAGGTAAACGGTGTGCTCGCCGATGATGTCGCCGCCACGGACGGACATCATCCCCACTTCGGCCTGCCCGCGCGGCCCGATGTCCCCGGCTCGGGCACAGATCGCGTCTCGCTCGATGTTCTGCCCCCGCGCGGTCGCGGCCGCGGCGCCCAGGGCCCATGCGGTCCCGCTGGGCGCGTCGCGCTTTTGGTTGTGGTGAAGCTCGAGGACCTCGACGTCGTACCCCGCGAGGGCTCGAGACGCGCGCTCGACGAGGTCGGTCAACACCGCGATTCCCATCGATAGATTCGGCGCCAACAGCAGCGGCGTCGACCGAGCATAGCGTTGCAAGCCAACTTGCTCTTCGGTGGTGAAGCCTGTCGTCGCCACCACGATCGGGGCCCGCACTCGCGCCGCGACCGCGGCGTGTTCGAGGGCCGCCCGACGGGGCG
>JANQQN010000315.1 GCA_028289325.1 Myxococcota bacterium
AAGGCCAGCGATCCCGCGCCACAGGCGAGCCGGTAGCGCCCGTCGACGTTGAATTCATGCGGGACGGATCGCATTTGATCGTCTACTTCGGAACGAAACGGCAACGCTCGCGCTTTGGCGATGACTCTATCGATGGGCAGCTTCCGAGATGAGACAGCGCGTAAAGGTGCTGCTCGCTCGATTTGAGAACATCGATCCGCGGGAATCGCGTGACCTCAGCGCTCGACGAGCGCCCCCAGGGCCATCTGCAGGAGCGTCGCGGTGAGAACGGTCGTATTGTAGGATTCCGCCGCATTGGCGGCGACAGCGATATAGGCGTCGCGCCCCGGCACCTCGGCGACCGAAGCCCCAAAGCCAGTCCGCCGTTGCCAAGCAGTGCCCACGATGGGGCGGGCCAGCATGCTGGCGAATTGCATCCGAAGGTCTGGGCTTCATACCCGACGGCAACCGGCTTCTCCGACCACTGCCGCTCGCCGTACCAGCCGCTGTCTTCCATCCCCGCCGGCTCGAAGACCCGAGTCCGGACGTAGTCGATGTATCGCTGTCCGGACACGATCTCCACGAGGATCGCGAGGAGCGTGTAGCCCGCAGTAGAATAGGACTCATCCTCTCCGCGTTCGAACAACAGGTCCTGAGCGAAGATGCGAGCCAGAGCTGTATTCCTCGAACTGGAGGGTCTGCTGGCGTTTCAGGCGTCGGAGCGACTGACTCGGCTTCATCACCTCGAAGGGATGTTTGACGTCGACCTGTCATTGAACGCGCTTGCTGCTGCCCTCGGGGAGCGGGTGATGCGTGTGCACCGCAACTGATCGGACTGCGCGAGCCCTTCGCTCCCGATGATGACGCAGCTCGGCGACCGCCGCTTTTTTGCGGGTTCATGAGGGGATGAGGGCCCCGATGTCGCTACTCCGATGTGGGGTGTCTTGTGTGCGCCGTTGAACTGGACATCGGAGCAGTGAGGTGAGGGATGAGTACTCATGGGTAAGGAACAAGCGATCACCCGGCTGCTCCGTGAATGGCGCGCTGGTGACGACGAGGCGCTGGAGCGTCTGATCGGGCTGGTCTACGAGACCCTGCACGAGCTGGCGGAGCGTCAGATGCGGCACGAACGGCCCGATCACACCCTGCAGGCGACGGCCCTGATTCACGAGGCCTACAAGAAGCTTGCGTGCATCGACATCGACTGGAAAGACCGCGACCACTTCTATCGGGTTGCCGCGCGCACCATGCGCCGTGTCCTCGTCGACCACGCGAGAGCACGACAACGGGCCAAGCGAGGCGGGCAAGCGGTGCGCGTAACGTGGAACGAATCGATGCTGGTCGATGGCCGACAGATCACCGATGTCATCGCCCTCGACGCGGCGATGACCCGGCTCGCGTCGATGGACCGACGCAAAGGCCAATCGGTCGAGCTGCACTACTTCGCCGGCCTGACCTACGCAGAGGTGGCGCGAATCCTCGGTGTGTCCGAAGCCACCGTCGACCGAGAGCTTCGCTTTGCTAAAGCCTGGCTGTATCGTGAAATATATCCAGAGGAGGCGGCGACCACCATTCAGAAGCCGAAACCTAGGCTGATCGATAGAGACGGCTGAACCGGATGTTTCGACGGAATCAGCGACCGCGCCGCCGGCAGATACGCCGCCGCGCCCGTAAGTTCGACCAGAACTTCCGTTCCGTACGCAACGTCGAACATGCCGCGAAGATGAGCCGAAGCCTCCGGCCCGGACGTGTCGCTACCCTCCGGACCCGCATCCGAGAAACGAAATCCCGCTCGGTCTCGCCCCACTTGCAGCTCGGCCCACCCCAAGCCCCCCAGCAGCTGAAGCCCCCAATCGGCACGGGCCCATTCCCATACCCGAGCCTTTACTCGAAAGTGGGCCATCTCCGGAGCGGGATCATCGTGCAAGACGCCTGCTCCCGTCCCGCAGGCCTCCACGGAGACCCTGGTGAATGGCCGGTCTTGAACTTTCAAAAAAGCCAACGGCGCGACTTCCAAACACAACTGAGGGCGCCCATTATCGTCAGCGCTGGACGCACCCACCCGCAGATTAACGAAGTTGATCTTCGAATTGGACTCGGGTGCGGCGACCTTTTGCATTGTCGGCGTCTGGCTGACGAAAGGAAGCGTCATTAGCATGGAGACGACCAACATGAGTACGAGATATCTCAAGCCACCAATCCGGACAAGACCCGTTCACCTGGTTGGTCGCATCCCACGCGGTCTTCGGTCAGAGGGCCGACACCGATGAGTAGTCGACGTTACTCCGACCGAGAAGAATTAGTGGGTTACGTACGATTGGCGGCGGAGCTCGAGCATGCGCTGACCGCGACCTATCTATTCGCTTCTCATTCGATGAAGCGACACGGCGACGATATCGCCGGGGACGACGTCGAGATGGTCCGAATGTGGCGCAGGAGCCTCCTACGGATCGCTCGCCAGGAGATGGAACACCTCGCCATCACGGCCAACCTGCTTGCAGCGCTCGGAGAGCCGGCCCATCTGAGTCTACCCACCTTCCCGTTGCCCCAGCGGTCCTACCCTCTATCCCACGACATCGAGCTCAAACCTTTCACCCTCGACTCGCTCGTGCAGTTCATCATGTACGAGGTCCCCAACGAATGCGGGGCAAAAGAGGAGGAGCTCCGGGAGTTCCTGAATGGCTCGACCCTGCCCCAAGACGAAGAACTGCTCCGTCGACTCAATGAAGACGACCGAACAGAGAGCATCTCTCAGCTCTACGCGAAGATCGAATCGATACTGGGGCAAAGCAACGCCGCCGACATGTTCGTCGGACGCTACGACATGCAGATCGATAACACGCTCGTTTATGAGAAGTTTCCGCCCGTCGATCCCGCCCGCCGGGTCTACGATGTTCTCATCGCCAAGATCACTGACCAGGATAGTGCCCTAGCCGCCGTTCGACAGATCCGAAGCGAAGGAGAAGGTGGGCAAAGAAAGATCGAAGGAGGTCGATCGCACTTCGAGGCGCTTGTTGATGTCTACATCGAGTTTTCCAAACGCACCAGACTCGACCCCGCGGCGCCATTCGCCGCGTCGAGACCGGTTGTGCCTAACCCATACGTCGAACCACAGTGGTCACTGGAGCTCGAGGTCTACAAAAGGCGAAAGAAAGGGAGCGAAGTAACCAACGATATCGCCATCAAGGCGATGGCGATCTTTGATGACTCGTACAAGCTTCTCTTACGAATGCTGATCCGATTCTTCGCCACTGCTGGCAGTCGAGACCGGCGGTTGCGGGATATTCAGTCCGTCGTGTTCTTTCCGATGATGACCTTGGTCATGAGGCCACTGGGCGACATGATTACCAGCTTGCCGGCGGGGAACGATGCCGAGGCGAGCCGAGCCGGGCCGGCCTTTGACGCCGGCCGCGGCGTCTCCTTTGTTCCCGGAGGAGATCTAGCGCTTCTAGCGTACATCGAGGAGCTCGAGGCGTTGAAAGAAAAGACCGAAGAGCTGGCCGCCGACATCAAGCTCACGGACGACGATCTGCGTAGACGGCTCGTATTTATGAGCCAGAACTTCTGGCGTATGGCCGACAATCTCAAGACGTTCATGAGGGAGGATGCCGAATGAGCACGCCAACGTTGGTCATTCGTTTTCGCGGTTGGGCGGTCATGCGCCTCGCCACCGATCCCGACCCGACCGATGAACCGGATGGAGTCAGCGGCTACACCTACGCCTACGCCGGCGAGCCTCGGCTGGACCGAGTGTTTCGACTACAACCGACCGCGGAATTCATCCGTCCAGGTCCGGGTTACGGTGAATACGAACAGTGGCCGTGGGGGGTGCGCGTCTTCGACGCCTTCATGCTGGAGCAAGGCACCAAGACCCCATTGCCACGGTTGAACGATCTGCCCGTTGACCTCCTCGACAATCCCTACTTAGACAATCGGAATTGGTTGCTTACCCCTCCCGGGTGGGAGCCATTTTCGGTGTTTAAGCTTCGAATCGGGGGCCCGAACGATCCGTTGGCGATTCAGCGTGACGCTCCCATTACCGACGATGGCAAAGAGACGTGGCAGCTGCCGCTCATGAAGCTGCTCACTCAAGCCGCTCGCGGCATCTACCTGGAACGACAGACCATCGGAGCCGCCACCGGCATTTGGGATGCTGTGCACCTATACGAAGAGCGGCGCGATTGGCTCGAGGCAGAGCTTCGGCGCCAAGAGGCGGCGAAGGGTGATGAGGATGCGATCACCGCATTGGCGGCCCGGTTTCGCGAGGTGTCATGGGCCCTGAACGAACTCAAGAAGGGACCAAAAGCCAATCCCGATGCACATAAGGTGATCGGTGCTCACTATGCCATCGAGACCTTCGACTTCCCGATGACCGGAGAAGCGACAACGCCTGCCGTAGAGCCACTCAACCGAATCAATGAGCAGCTGCCATGGAATGTCTCATTCTTCTTCGGTTGCTTCGATGCGGATCTGCTGGGCGCGTTCATGCAAGGCGCACTGATCATCCCTCTTCGCCCGCCGCCGAACCCTAGCCTGAAGTTCGACAGCCCGAAACGCGCAAGCACCCGGGATGTCTCCGGATCGTCGAAAAACAGGGTGAAAAACGTAGACAGATCGGCCGCTTCGAGAATC
>JANQQN010000362.1 GCA_028289325.1 Myxococcota bacterium
GGGCGTCCCGCCCTACCGGCGCGCCCCCCGCGCCGATGAACGCGACCCGCCCCCCGAGCGCGGACCGGCAGCGCCGGCCGGCGACCCGGTCGGCCACGCGGCGCCGAAGCCGACCGCCCACCCCCGGCTCGTAGCCCGCCCGCAGCTGCGCCGCCGCGGCGTCCATCGCGGCCACCGCGCGGTCGAAGCCCGCGTGACGGACGGTCCCTGGTCGGCCTTTCGCCCCCGCCGCCACCCGGCGGTGCAGCTTATCGAGCAAACGAGGAACGACGGCAAAGCACGTGGGTCGAACTTCCTCGATATCGCGCATCATGCGCTGCGGCCCGCCGCCGTAATGAAGGTCGACGTCCGCGACGAGGTTGAGGTAGCTCGCGTATCGCTGCAGCGGATCCGCCAGCGGCATGAACACCAGCGCCCGCTGCCCCTCGTAGGGCACCAGCGCATTCGTGGCCTGAAGGACGTAGTGAAAGTTTCGGTGGCTGAGCATGACGCCTTTGGGCGTGCCGGTGGTACCCGCGGTGTACACGTGGGTGGTCACCTCGTCGGCCCTCCGCTCGGCGACTCGAGCCGGGATCTCGTTCGGCCTGCGGGCTCGGCGCCGTCGTCCTCGCGCGATCACCGCATCCAAAGAGATGGCCGGCGCCCCCGACGGCCCGTCGCGCTCCATGGTTATCAAGGTCACCGGGGAGGATCGCGTGGCCGCCTTGACCAGCAACCGTTTCGCCCGGTCTTCGACGATCACCACCCGAACGCCGGAGAGGGCCAGCGCCTGCTTCAGCGGCTCGAGGGTCAGATTGGGCAGCAATCCCACCGTTACCGCCCCCACGCAGAGGTTGGCCATGTCGACCTCGGCCCACTCGGCCCGGGTGCGGCTCAGGATCGCCACCCGCGTTCCAGGCCGAACGCCAAGGTCGATGAGCCCCAGGGCGATGCATTCAACGCGATCTTTCGCCTCCGCCCAGGTGGTCGCCCGCCATTCGCCGTCGGTCTGGGCGCGGTAGGCCACCCGGTCGGCGGCGGCTTTCGCCCGCCCAAAAAACAGGTGGGACAAGGGTTCGACGGCGGCGTGAACAAGAGCATCGGGCGAAGGCACGTCGCCTCCACGCTCGGAGACCCCAGCCCCGGAGTCAAGGGATCGAGTCCGCGTGATATCCGTCGCGGCGCAGGCAACGAGCGCCCACGAACGGCGGGGAGAGTGCATACCAGCGGCCTTGGTGAGTGTTCGATCAACGGCGCTATTTCCCGCTCCGCCGGCCTTCTGTAGGCTGCAGGTCGGTGACCGCCGACGCCCAGGACACCTTCGCGCTGACGGACGCGGGCTCCGTCGAGCAGCTCGTTGACCGCGCTCGGATCGATATGCTGTATCAGCGGGCACCGATCGCGCTGGCGACGGTGGTGGTGAACAGCGCGCTGCTCGCCGCGCTGCTGGGCGGCCTATTCCCCTGGCCGGCGCTGCTCGGGTGGCTGTCGGCCCTGGCCATCGTCACCGTCGCCCGAGCGGCCTTGATCGTCGCCTACCGCCGCCGCGTCGAGCGCCTCTCGGTAGCGGCGTGGGAGCGGGCGTTCGCGGTCGGTGCGCTCCTCAACGGCGTGGCCTGGGGCGTGGGAACAGCCGCGTTCATCGATACGCCCCTCGAGTACCAAGTCGGCGTGCTGTTCATCGTGGGCGGAATGGTCGCCGGGGCCTCGTCGAGCTCGGCGACCTCGATGTTGTCTTTCGCCAGCTACACCGTCGCCGCCGCGGTGCCGGTGATCGGAACCCTCCTCGCGCAGGCGACGGCTACCCATCTCATCCTGGGATCAACGTCCCTGATCTTCGTCGGCGCGATGGGCTGGATGGCTCGCCAGGGGGGAACGGTGGTCGTCGACGCGATCCGGCTCAAGCTTCACCGCGATACCCTCGCCCGCGAGCTGGCCGAGCGAACGCGGGAACGAGCGGGCCGGCTGCAGCAGCTACTCGACCACGCGGGGGTCGTGACCCTCGTCGCCGACCCACAGACATCCATGGTCATCGATGCGAGCCGAAACGCGGTTTCGGTGTTGGGCCTCAGCGACCGGGCGCTGGTCGACCGCGCCCTGATCGGCACGGGCCGCATCGAACCGTTCGCGTCGGCGGCCCGCTGGCGCCGACTCGTGGAGGCGGCACGGAAAGACGGAACGACGGTGACCGCGACCGCGTCCACCGACGACGAGCGCCCCCGGGTTCGACACCTCGAGATCTCCGCCACCATCCGCGCCGTCGCCGGCGTTGAATACGTGCTGCTGGTTCTGAAAGACGTGACCGACAGCCGCGAGCTGGAAGCCCAGCTTTCGCAAGCGCACCTGCTGGCCGCGCTCGGCACCCTCTCCGCGGGCGTGGCCCACGAGATCAACAACCCGCTCGCGTCGGTGCTGGCGAACCTCCGGCTCATGAAAGCGAGCGTGGACCTCGCGGGGGCGGAGATGGGACCCGACGTCGACGCGCTGCTGAAGCCGCCCCTCGAAGACGCGGTCGTCGGCGCCGAGCGCATCCGGTCGACGGTCGCCAATCTCCTCGCCACGACCCAGGCCGCCGGCGAAGCCCAAGCCCAGACCGACCCCAAGCAGATCATTCAGATGCTGCTGCGGGTGACCGATAACGAGCTTCGCCACCGGGCGGAGGTGGTCTTCGACGCTCGTCCCACGCCCACCGTCCGCGTGGATCCGCTTCGGCTGTACCAGGTGTTCCTCCCGCTCGTCCTTCAGGCCTCGCGGGCCATCGCGCACGGGGACGCGACCCGAAATCGGATCACCGTTCGGCTGCGCAACGATCCGGACACCGAAACGGTTCGAATCGACATCGAGGACACCGGGCCCGAAATCACCGCCGAGGAGGCGGCCCGGGTGTTCGAGCCCGTGCACTCGATGCGCGATCACGGTCGCGGAGCAGGCCTCGGCCTTTCGGTTTGCAAGCGGGTGGTGTCCGAACTCGGGGGCACCATCGAAGCCAGCCCCGCCCGAAGCAGAGGAACCCGGTTCACGGTACGGCTGCCCGCGGCGCCGCCGGCCGACGACGTGACCGACGACGTCCGACCGGCCGCGGCGCCGGTCATCCAACCCGGATTGAGGATCCTCATCGTCGACGATGACGTGTTCGTGGCCCGAGCCCTGACCCGGATGATGAGCGACCACCGGGTCGTGGTCGAGACCAACCCTGCCGCCGCCATCGAGCGGCTCATGACCGCCGCCGAAGGCTTCGACATCGTCCTGTGCGACATGATGATGCCAGACATGTCGGGGATGGAGTTCTACGAGAGCGTCTCGAAGCAAAGCTCGACCGCGGCCAACAAGATCGTCTTCATGACCGGCGGCGCGTTCACCGAAGCGGCGAGAGATTTCCTTCGTACGGTCGGTCGGCCGTGTCTGGTCAAGCCATTCGACCTCGCGGCGCTCCATTCGGTCATCGTCGAGCAGCGCGCAAACCCGCCCCATTCGGACCCCTCGGACCCCCCGCGGCCCACGGCGACCGCGGACTGACCCGGCGCGGGTTTCGGTCGTCCGCCCTTCGCCGAACGGGCGACCGATCGGCCACTGGTTCAGCCACCGAGCGAGTCCCGAGGTTCGAGTGAAGATATCCGTCAGGCCGTCTCCGTCTTGGCCGCGTCGTGCAGACCGAGCTCGTCCACGGCGACCTTTCGCATCTTGTACTTCTGGATCTTGCCGGTGACGGTCATCGGAAACTCATCGACGATCCGCCAGTACTTCGGGATCTTGAAGGTGGCGATCTGTCCCCGGCAGAACGCGTCCAGCGCGGGCTCATCAACGGTGGCGTTGTCCTTGAGCTTCACCCACGCCATGACCTCCTCGCCGTACTTCGTCGACGGAACGCCGATCACCTGCACGTCTTCGATATCCGGGTGGCGATAGAGGAACTCTTCGATCTCGCGGGGATAAATGTTCTCTCCGCCGCGGATGATCATGTCTTTGATGCGGCCGACGATCTTGACGTAGCCTTCGTTGTCCATCGTGGCCAGGTCGCCGGTGTGCATCCAGCGAGCAGCATCGATCGACGCGTGGGTCGCTTCGTCGTTGTTCCAGTAGCCGAGCATGACCGAGTAGCCGCGGGTGCACAGTTCGCCCTGCTGACCCCGGGGCACCACCAACCCCGTCGTTGGGTCGATGATCTTGATCTCGACGTGGGGGTGCACTCGGCCGACGGTGCCGACCTGTTTGTCGATGGGATCGTCGACGGCGGTCTGCGTCGATACCGGCGAAGTCTCGGTCATCCCGTAGCAGATCGTCACCTCGTTCATGTTCAGCTCACTCTTGGTCTTTCGCATGACCTCGATCGGGCACGGTGAGCCGGCCATGACTCCCGTCCGCAGTGAGGACAGATCGGTGTCCTTCAAACGGGGGTGGTTGAGGATGCCGATGAACATCGTCGGCACCCCGTACAGCGACGTGCAGTGCTCGGCGGCGACGGTGGCGAGTACCGTCTCGGGGTCGAAGGCCTCGCCGGGAACGACCATCGCCGAACCGTGGGCAACGCAAGCAAGGTTGCCGATGACCATGCCAAAACAGTGATAGAACGGAACCGGGATACATACCCGGTCGTCTTCCGTGTAGTTCATCGCCTGACCGATGAAGTACGCGTTGTTGAGGATGTTGTGGTGGGACAAGGTCGCGCCCTTGGGGGCCCCGGTGGTTCCCGACGTATATTGAATATTGATGGGCTCGTCGAAGTGAAGGGTCGCCTCGACGGTCTCGACCCGGTCCGAAGGAACATCCTCGGCGGCGCGTTCGAGGCTCGACCAGTCGTCGTCGATCACCAGGGCGCGCTTCAGGTTCGGGACCTGGTCTCGGATCGACGACAGGATCGGTTCGTATTCCGTGGCCCGAAACCGCTTCGCGAGCAGGAGCAGGCTCACCCCGGACTGGTCGAGGGCATAAGCGAGCTCCGAGGCCCGGTAGGCGGGGTTCACGTTGACGAGCACCGCCCCGATACGCGCGGTCGCGAACTGGACCAGCACCCACTCGTATCGGTTGGGCGACCAGATTCCGACCCGATCCCCCTTGCTCACCCCGAGCCCGATCAGCCCGCGCGCCACCACCTCGACCTGATCCCACAGCTCCCGATAGGTGGCCCGATACGCCTGATGGGGCACCACGAGCGCGTCGCGGGTGGGCCAGGCCATCATCGCTCGACGAAAGTTCTCGCCGATGGTCTGGCCGAGTAACGGCTTCCTACTGGTTCCGGAGGCGTATGAGAGCGCGGTCATAGGCTGAGGGTAGCGAAACCGACCGATGGGTCCAAGGCTCGCCGGCGCGAGATCGCGGCGGATCAGTCGTCCGCTGAGTGTTCCGCGAGGTCTTTGAGGCTCACGATGGCCAACGCCGCGCGGTGCGTCGAACGCAGGAAGACCCGCGGCGCGACCCCGGCTTCCAGGGCCTCTTGCCACCGTCCGGCGCACAGGCACCAACGATCACCGGGCTTGAGTCCCGGAAACTCGAACTCCGGCCGCGGGGTGCTGAGGTCGTTGCCCTGGCTCTTGGAGAACGCGAGGAACGCTTCGGTCATCTGCGCACACACGGTGTGCGAACCGCCGTCGTGGGGGCCCGTATTGCAGCAGCCGTCTCGGAAGAACCCGGTCTTCGGCGACTCGCTGCAGGGCTCCAGCTCGACGTCCAGGACGTTGAGGGAAGGAAACTGGCTCATCGCTCGCTGATTAGAAGATCTCGACCCGCAGAGCCAGGCTCAACGACAGCGCGTGGATCGCGGCCGTGTTCTTACCCCATATCGTGTATTCGTAACCCGCGTTGAGCTCGAGCTTCTGGGTGAGCCGCAGGATCAACCCTCCCCCCACATCGAGGTTGTTGCGCGCGAGCTGAAGCTCCCGCAGCAGCAGATTGTCCGTCCCGCCAAACTCGGTGGCGGGCCGCGTGGGGTCGATCGCGGCCACGCTGACCCCGATCACCCGCCCATCCTGCACCGAGTAGGCGAGCCGCCCGCCGGCGTACAGAAGGAGCCGCCGCCCGATGGCTTGTCCGACCCGAGCCAACGCGGTGAACTGGTCGGCGGCCCCCCCTAGCCGGAGCCGGTACCCGACGTTGACGCGAAAGAACGTACCCGCCCGCAGCGCGTAGCCGAGCAGCACCGTGGCATCGATGTCGACCTGGCCGTCACCGAGGGTCACGTCGTCGGTCACGTTATCGGGGTTCACGAACCGCTCGACGTCGGCCAGGAACTCTTCTTGGGTCTCCGGGCGGTCTCCGAAGGTCCCCTCTGGCCCCTCGTAGCCGGTCGGGATCTTCAGGCCCAGCTGGAGCGTCGCGACCACCGGTCCCCGGATCAGTCGATAACGACCGGCCACATCGATGTCCCCGACGCCGGTCCGGACCTGGCTGAGGTTGATGACGTTCTCTTGAAAGAAGTCGAACTCCGCTTGCCCCGACAAGCCCGCCGGCGCCGGGAGCAGGATGACCGGATCTGCCTGATAGCTGACCACTGAGAACGGAACCCGAAGCTCTATCTCGAAGTCGTCGGTCACCCCGAAACGGCCCCCCAGCTGGATGGCTGCGGAATCGAAGCGCCCATCGAGGGGAAAGACCCGAGACCCGCCGCGGTCCAAGAATTCACGGCCGGCGGTCTGATAGGTCATGCCGGACGTCAGTACGCCGCGCCCTTTGGGCAAGGTCCACGGCGAGGCCGTGGCTAGCCCCGCCGAAAACACCAAGCACGCGGCCGCTGTGCACGAAACACTGAGCCGATTCACGGAATCTCTCTCTCTTTAGAAGGTGACGAAGTCCTGCGGATCGACGCCTTCCTCGGGATTCGCGGGCGCATCGGATGGGCGACCGGCGGGCGCGGGTCGCCGGCGCGCTCGCGCCGGCGCGGCCTGCGCTGGCGTTGCGGTCCTGACCAAGGGCGCGACCGCCACCGACGAGGGCGCGATGTCCGAGGTCGCCCGCCCCGGCCGCAAGGGAGCGGAGGACGGCGATCCGCCGGACAGCGCCTCGTTCGGCGCCGGCGGCGATGCGGTCGACGGGTCATCGACCGACGACAACTCAGAAGGCACCGATGCCAGCGCCGACGTCGATCGAGCTTCAGCTTCGCGCGCGCGATTCGAAGCGGAAGCCGCGGAGGACGACCTACGGCGCCGGGCTGAGGATCCAGCCCCGTCCGACCTACCCGAGGACCGAGCCCCGTCCGACCTACCCGAGGACCGAGCCCGGTCCGATCGATGATCGGCCAGCGACGGCCCGTCGCGGCCTTGATCGACCCCTTGCGCCTTACTCGCCGGGTCGCCGGGCCGCGGCTGGAGACCGGCCTCCATCGGCGGGTGGGCGGCATCCGATGGCGCGCCCGGCGGCATCGCTTCGGGAGCGGCGACGCCCCTCGCGGGCTCCAGCGGCGGAGGCGGGGACACGGAGGTGATGGGCTCGGCGGCCTCGACCGGCGCGGGCAAAGGCTCGGTCTGCACCTTGCGGACAGTGAGTCCGGCCGCCACCGAGACGATCGCGAGACCGGCCACGGTCGCCGCGAGGGCCACCCACCTTGATCGTCCGGGCGCGGGGGCGGAGGGAGGCGGCGCGACGGGACCCGACTCGGCGGCGGTCAGCGGGGGCGCAGCGCCAACCAGGGCCGCGGACAGGGCGTTGGCCAACGGCGGCTGGACCCCCGAAAGGTCGAGCATGGCCGGCGAATCAGGCGTTTCGCGAGGTTCGGCCGCGATCACCTCCGCCAAGGGGGCGAGCACCGCTCGTTCCCCGAGGAGAGGGGTCAGGACCTCACCGAGCTCGCCCGCGTCTTGAAACCGTTCTTGCGGGTCTTTCTCCAGACAGATTTCGACGACGTCGCGCAGCCGAACATCGATCTCGGGCGCGAGCCGGTCGAGCGGCGTGTGAGGCACGGTGCAGGCGCGCAACACCGTCTCGTACGGACCTTCGCCGTCGAACGGCAGGGCCCCGGTCAGGATGTAGTACAGCATCACGCCGGCCGACCACACGTCGGAGGCCGGGGTCACCGAACGCGCGTCGGCGGCCTGCTCGGGGGCCATGAAGTGGGGCGTACCGAGCCCGACGTTGGTCGTGGTCAAGCCCGCGGTGTTGCGGTGGCGCGCGACCCCGAAGTCGAGCAGCTTCACCCGCGGCAGCTCCCCCGGCGGCGCGTGAAGGAAGATGTTGTCGGGCTTGAGGTCGCGATGAACGATGCCCAGGCGATGGGCGGCCTGCAGGGCGTCGAGCATCGCGCTCACCACCTCGAGGGCCTGGGCTACCGTCAACTCACCCTGCGAAAGCGGAGGCCGAAAGGTCACCCCTTGCAGGAGCTCCATCACCATGAACAGGCCCGTCTCCGGATCGTGGCCCGCGTCGTAAACCCTAACGATGCCCGGATGCCCGACCTGCTGGGCGAGGGTCACTTCCCGACGAAAGCGCTCCGCGTTGACCCCCGTCTTCGCGATGTGGGGATGAATGATCTTGATCGCGCACGGCTGCCCGTTCTGCTCGTCGACGGCCGCGAACACCGCGCCCATGGCCCCCGATCCGAGCGGGCGCTCCAGTCGAAAGCGGTCGGCGACCCGGCGCGGCATCGAGTGGGGTGTACCTCCGACATCCACCGCCACGACATTGTATACGTCCGACGGCGGCGGTCGGGTTCGTAGTTGCTAGATTCGGGGTTTCGCGAGAACCGGATCAGGGTTCGATCGACGTGTCGAGGTCGACGTAGCGGACATAGGCGTCGTACCTCGTTTGCACCGCGCTGACGTATTTGACGGTCTCGGTGGCCCGCGCGTACCCGAACCGCGTCTGCTCGTGCCATTTCCGGTGCATCTTGAGCTTCAGGGCCTCCTCGACGTGGCCGAACCACCGGTCGGGATCCCGATTAGTGGTTTGGGCCAGCGCCCGCGCGTCTCGGATGTGACCCAGACCGGCGTTGTACGCCGCGACCGCGAAGCGAATCTGCTGGCGCTTCGACACCCCATCCTCCTCGAACCGCCGCGCCAGGCGCCGCAGGTACTTGGCGCCGGCCAAGATGTTGTTTCGTGGCGACGTGACGTCTTGATAGCCGACCTCGCGGCCGGTGTTCGGCAGCACCTGCATCAGCCCCACCGCCCCCCATCCGGACTTGGCTTCCGGCCGAAATCGAGACTCGGTGTACGCCACCGCGGCCAGCAGCCGCCAATCGATCCCCGTCTTCTTGCCGGCCTCGCGAAACAGGTCGTCGTACGGAGAGATGCGGCCGAAATCATCGGCCCGATACGTGATGTCTCGGGCGCGGCGGGCCCCGAGGGCCGACGGCCGGTAGTAACGAGCGTAGAGGACGGCCATCAGTCGTTTGCTGCGGGCGATGAATCGGTCCGCGGCGGCATGAAGATCGACGGCCCCCGGATGGACCGCCCACGCCTTGGGCCGCGACTTGCCGAACGGGAGGGCGGCCTTCAGGGAACCTCCCGCCGCCTGTGCGAGGGCGAGGAGGTTGTCGTCGATCAGGATCGCCTCGTAGAGCCCGGCCGAAACCCGCCGCGCCGCCTCCTCCATCTCCGCATCGTCATCGATGAACGCCAGCTTCAGCGGTCGCCCGAGGGTCCGCTGAAGCATCAACGCATCGCGGTGCATGGTCGAACCCCGGTTGATGTGCAGAACGAAACGATCGAGGTCCTCGAGGCTCTCCATCCGCTTGGGGGATTGCTCATGAATGGCCACGACCCGCTTCGCGCTCATCAGGGGGGCGGTGAAGCGAACCCGCTCCGCCCGGGCCGGGGTCATCGACATGCCGGCGGCGATCATGTCGCCCTCGCCGGTCAGCAGCGCCTCAATCAGGGCCGTCCGGGACGGCGGCACGACCATCGCCACCCGCACCCCGAGAGATTTGGCGAACGCGGAGGCCAGCTCGTACTGGAATCCGCGCTGAGCGCCGCGCGCGATGAAGTACGTCGCCGAGCTATTGCGGGTCAGCACCCGCAGCACCCCGCGCTTCCGGATCGCCTCGATGTCCGCGCTGTATCGATAACGCGTGTGGCGGGTGAGGCTCGGTTCGAGATCCTTGAGATCGTCCCCCGATGGCTCGCCGACCTGGCCGGCCAGCAAACCCATGAGCATCGGCGCGAGCAGATTCACGCGCCCATTTTGTAGGTAACCCGAGGAGGAATCGAGGGGTGCTACCCGCACCGGTTGCCTCGTTCCGTCCGCTGTCCGTAGCGTGAGCGCCGATGGTCTACACCGACCTGTCCGAGGTACAGCGACAGCCGACGAACCTCGTCCGCCGCTTGAGCGTCGTTGGCGACCCACGGGAACGGCTCTGGGCCGCGTGGACCCTCGGGCTGCGCGACGTGGACGCCCAAACCTGGCTTGCGCAGCGAGCGCGCATCGACCCTTCGCCCGGGGTCCGGCGCCACCTAGCGGTCATGATGGCTGGCTTTCGAAGACTCGACGTTCTGTGGGCCCTGACGTGCGACCCCCACCCGCGAGTGCGGGCGACCGCGATCGTCGCGTTGTGTCGGCTCAGCCCGAACCACGACGTGGTCGCCTGGGACCGGATCATGCCTCGCTTGATGACCGATGCGGTCGAAGTTCGCTGTGCCATCCTCCGCGAGCTCCCGGCTGACCCTCGCCCCGACGTGGAGCGCGTTTGGCCCGAGGCGCTCGGCGATGGGTCGACGGAGGTTCGGGCGGCCGCGCTGGACCGGATCGCGGCGCGGCCTCGCCCTCATCTCCTGCGAGCGGTGGCGGCTCGACTCGGCGGCGAAACCGATCCCGGTCTGCGGCGGCGTATGCGCGGCCTCCTTCGCCCTACATCAGAGCGGCCGGACTCCGGCCGGCCGGGCGCGGACGAGCCAGGCGCGACGGACGCGGTCGGCGCTCGCCCCGAAGCGGCCTACCCCTTGATGTGCATCAACTGACTTCGATCCAGCCGATCCGGGTCACCGTGAGCTGCTCTTCGGGCAGGCCTCGCCGCTCCCGCGGATAACCCAGCGGCGTGCCGTAGGCGGTCAGCCCGTGGAGTTCGTATCGACCGACGACGTGGGTGTGACCGTAGACCGCGGTCCGAACTTTGCCGCAGCCCCGGATCGCTTCGCCGAGGCCGGTGCTGCCCATGAACGCGCAAAAGTACTCCCAGGGCAGCTTTCCCGTCCGGGCCACCACGTCGTAGAACGGTTGGTGGTGGGTGACGGCCACCACCTCCCCGACCTCGGCGTTCGATTCGACCTCCGCCAGCTGCGCGGCGAACTCCGCCTCCATCTGCCGTGCTACGGCGGGATCGGGCATCAGATGACCTTGCTCGTCCCGAAATGCGATGAACCGGGCATCGCTCCACATCAGCCCGTCGAGGGTTTTTTGGGCCAATGCTCGGTCGTCGATCTGGGCACGGAACGCCGGCGCCATCAGCGAATAGTCGTACCAGCCGCACGACCCGACGATCGCGGTCGCGCCCACGATGAGCGGCGCGGCGGGCAAGTAGTGGGCCCCAGCCCCTTCGCACACCGTCTTTAGCTCGACCCGATACCGATGCCAGGTGTCGAGGTCCGATCGACTCGCGGCCAACGGCACGTCGTACCAGAGGTCGTGATTGCCGGGGATGTACGCCACCGTCTCCGCGACCTCGGCGAACGCCCGCAACGCGCGATCGATCCGTTCGTCCTTGTGGCTGACATCACCGGCCACGATGACGACATCGGCCTGGCCCTCATGGATGGCGACCGCCAGCTTGACCACCGCCTCACGATTCTCGGCGAAATCGGTATGGAGGTCGGAGACGGTAGCGACGCGCACGGTCACCTTGCTATGGTGCCCGCGCCAGGCGTGCAAGTACGAGTGGACGACCTCCGGGGCCTCGTGGCCCACCGCGCCATCGATGCGGGAGCTTCCCACGGGGCATCTCCGATCATCGCGCTCGACCTTCAGCTAAACGCCGCCCTGCCGATCAGCGTCACCGCGCGCCTCGACGAGGAGGCGACGGCCGCGGCCGGCGCGGACATCGCGGGGGTCGTCGCGCCGCTGCGCGTTCATCTGTTCGGCGACCGAATACGGTTCGAGCTCGACGCCCTTCAGCCCGGGGCCCTTCGGCTCGAAACCCTGGTCGGGGCCTTGGCGTTGTCCGGCGCGGCGCCCAGCCCGGGGGCCGCGGCCGCGGTGATCCTGACCGTCGCTTCGCTGGTGACCCACCTCAGCGACGAGCGCGGACCCCGGCCGCACGGCGAGCTTCACCAAGGCACGGTCCTGGTCTGTCCGGGGGGCGCGGTAGCCATCGTCGGTACCGGTCATCCCGTTCTGCAAGCTTTCTTGCTCCCACCCCCACCGCCTAGCCTGGCCGTGCCTCGAGCGCCCGAGCAGCAGACCGGCGCCCCGCCGACCACCCGCTCGGATGTCTACGCGCTGGCCGCGATCTACGCACAGCTGATCGCGGGACAGCAGACCTCGATCCCCAGCCCGCGCGCGCTGCCCGACCCCCGGCCGGGCCTCGTTGCCCTGCTGGAAGCCTGTTTGAGCCCGGATCCCGCGGTTCGGCCTCCCGACGCGGTCGCGTTCAGCCAGGCCGTCCGGCAGGAGCTGGCGGAAGCAGGGATCCCGTTGGCCGGCGCCGCCGAACTGGATCAGCTGCTGCGCACCTACGTGCCGAGCACGGTTCCGTCCGGCAACGTAGCCCTCATTTCGGCGGGGATGACGCTGGATGCGCTCGAAGCGCTGTTGACCACCGACGACATGCCCGCGTTCGTGCCCGCCCTCAGCGATTCGCCCTCCCCGGCCCCCACGGCATCCGACGGCCCGACGACCAGGCGCGGCGCGGCCACCTCGAACCCGTGGGCCGCGGTGCTGGGATCGGACGCGGGTCCGTCGATCGATGCTTCCGCGGCCGCCGATCCGCTGTCGTCTGCACCCGCCCCAACCGCGCGCGGCGAGGAAACGCCGCGGGAGCGGCGAGGTCCCCCGCCGACGCCGGCCGAGGTCGACGTGCCGCGCGGCCCCTTTCAAGCCAACGCCAAGGTCGCCGCTCGGCGCCGCGCCGCGGACGCCAGTTCGGCCAAGTTGCCCCTGCCCGCGTCGGCGGCGCCGAAGCCTCGGATCCGGCTCAGCGCCCCCCCACCGGCCGCGCCCGCGCCGACCGCAGACGCCCCTGGTCTATCGCGGGTGTTGCTGGCCACCGGCGGCGCGGTCGCCGTGGGGCTGGGGCTGATGTCCGCGCTCATGTATCTGGGCCCCGAAACACCGGCCGTGGACCCCTTACCGCCCGCGGTCGGGTACGCGGCCGACGCGGGCACCCCGCCGGCCCGAGCGGCCCTCGAACCACCGCCCACATCGCGAACCCTCGACTCGGGCGTGGTGGCCGCGGCGCCCGAACCCCGGGAAGTCTTCCTGTCGGTGATGAGCAAGCCGCTGGGCGCGCAGGTCGTGCTCGACGGGGAGCCGCTGGGACTGACCCCCCTCGTGAAGCGGCGGAGCCTCCCGCCGACCGACTACATCATCCGCGTGACGAAACCCGGCTTCGTGCCGTGGCAGAAAGTCGTTCGCCCAAGCGACACCGGTGGACTGTCGATCAACGCGGTCTTGATGCCGGAACCGTAGGCTTGAGGTCGACCGTCATTTCGGGCGGCGCCCGTGTCGCCGAGGCGACCGGAGTCCACGCCGGATAACCTTCACTGCGGCTTCCTTGTACAGAGCCCGCGCGGCCTTGATGTCGTAGGCCAGCCATCCCACGGAGTTGCGCATGACCTTGCGGTCGGACCGCCGCGGCGCCGACCGGTCATTGTCGACGAGGGGTCGCCCGAGTTCGCGCGTGAGCTCGTCGTCGGCGGCGGGCCTCGTCTGCTCGAGAATGTCGGTCTCGACCTTGGACAGGGTCTGCTGGCATCGAGCGATCGCTTTTCGCAGCTTATCGACCTGGGGCCCGAACTTGCGCAGGGTCCGCGGCAGGTGATTCATTCCCCGGTCCGCCTGACGCTTGGCGCTCGAGAGTGACCGGCGGATTTCTTCGAGGGTATCAGCGGTGAGTTTTGGGTCGTACTTGCCTGAATGCACGGCGCCGTACAGCACCCGAACCTCGGCATAAGAATACGTGAGCGCGGCGCCGACCTGCGCGAAATACAGATCGTGGGACTGCGCTTCAACGGTGGGCGCCGCGATGGTGATGGCGGCGAACGTGAGCGCACCTGAAAGCAGGTAAGCGGTTTTCATACGAACCAGGTCTCCTCTAGCCAACGCGATGTCTTGTGTCGCGAGGCGACGGTCGGTCTGACGGATGAGACATCCCACATCATCAATGGCCGGCGCGCACATACCGGATCGCCATCGAGCGAACAAGCAAAGCTCGCGCTTTGACCCCTCAGAAGGCGCGTGATAGCGCGGATTCATTGCGAAAACCGGGATCAACCAATCCGGACCAGGCGGGGGTCCACCACCAACAAAAATGCCGCGGACCCATCGTCGCCCTCCTCGTCACCGTGAGCGTCTCCATGGTCAGTTCGTCCACTGCCGGGCAAACGAAACCCCCGGGCGCCAAAGCGAGACACACCAGTCAAACGCCACCAGAACAAACCCTGAAGGGCTTCGGCGCGGAGACGGTGCAGACGTCCCCGGGCAAACCGGAGACCAAAGGCCGATACGACTACGCGGACCGACGGCTGCGAATCGATCAAGACGGTCGAACGTCGGCCATCGTCGACATGCGAACCGGAGACATGGTGATGATTCTGCACCCGCAGCAGGTCTATACCCGCATCACCCTCGCCGACATGAAGGTCCGCCGAGATGAGATGCGCAAGCAAGTACGGGCGCGGCTGGCCAAGATGCCGCCCGCGATGCGGGCGCGTTTGCAGCAACAGCTCGACGAGCAGGACGCGGCGGTGAAGCGGCCGGTAGCCCTGACGTGGACCAAGAAGACCGAGACCGTCGATGGACTCTCGTGTCGGGTCGTCGGCTGGACCTCCCCGCAGGACCAAGGCCAAGCGTGCGTCACCCGTTCGGTGCCCAAGGTCGACCTGTCGCCGTTTCGTGAGGCCAGCGCGGGGCTTGGCGAGCGCCTGGCCGCGGCGGACCTCGGCACCGCCGCCCTGTCCACCCCCGCCCTGCTGTTGGCCAGGGAAGGATTCCCGCTGTGGACGCGGTCGACCCTCAAGCTGGGTGACCAGAGCATCGAGACGACGACGAGGTTTGTGGGCCTCGCCGCCCGAAGGTATCCGCGGGAACGCTTTCGAGCCCCGAAGGACTATCGCGAGGTGGCGTTCGAGGCGTTCGTCGCTGCAGGGCAAGCCCGAGGCGCCCCTTGAGCGAACCGTTGGGCGTTAGGGCCGCCGTCAGCCCTCCGCGGTCGCTTCCGTCGGCGCTTCGCGGTCGCCGTCCTCGTCCGCCGGATCATCGGCAGCGGGGTCCTCGGCGGGGCCTATCGCCGCGTCGACGATGCACTGGATAATGGCCTGCAGGGCTTCCGCTCGCGCGGCGTCGACGATCCGCTGAATCTCCCGCGGCAAAATGTAGATGTACACCTCGGTATCGTCTTCGGTGTCCGCGGAGGCGCCGGTGATCTCCGCCGCCGGAACGCGGAGGGCCAAAACGCCCCCCTGGCGAATTTGCGCGAGGGCCGCTTCCAGCTCGGCGATCGGCTGGCCGATGGTCAACGTTACTTGCGAGAACTTCTCGCGGTTGGCGAGAAAGATCTCCTCGGGAAGCAGGACACCCTGGTCGAGGGCCCGAACCGGAAACGGGCTCGCAAAACCCAGCACCTTTCGAATGTCTGGGATCGCTAGGCCGGAGTCTTGAAAGCCGCCGATCTCGGCGTTGAGCCTCGCGGCGATGCCCGGGGCACCGCACGCGTCGGCCAGCGAGCGCCCGAGGGCCAACATCTCCGGCAGCCCGCGGTCTTGCGCCCGCACGGCTCGCGCCGCCGTTTGCACCCCCTCATCCAGGAGGGCGGAGGTGAACACTTCTCGCGATTGCATGGCGTCCTGGCTCATCGTCTCGCTTCATCTCTGGTAGGTCTGCTCGACCAACACATCGCCGCTGCGCGCGCTGACCAACCGAAGCCCTCTCAACCGGACGTTCAGCCCTCGCACGGTCGCCGCATCGCCACGGCGGAGGCGATAGGTCTTTCGGGGCATTACCACCAGCTCCAGCTGAACCATGCCACGCTCAAGATTTCTGCGGAAGACGAAGGCCGGGGTATCTTGGGGCGGCTTCACCCACAGCGGAAGATGACGCATGACCGGTCGGCCCTCCGCATTCAGTCGTCGGGGTCGCCCCACGGACATCCCAAACCCGCGCGCACCGAAGAAGGGGACCAGGTTCAGCCGGAAAGCCTTCTTGCGAGCATCGTAGCCGGCATACGTCATCATCGTCCCCGGGTCCTCGATGGTGACCCGCAGCAGCCGTCCTCGCCAGCGCTGGCGGAAACGACGAACGGCCTCTCGGCAGGCCTTACGGGGACCCCTATCGGAGGCGTCGCCGTCACAATCCCCGATGTAGCCTTCGAGCAGACGCCCTAGGTTTTGCACCGGCTCGGCCTTCGCGGAAAGCGTGTCGTACCCGCTCGCCGCCGCGGTGACGGCCAGGATGCAGATGATCGTCGAGCCCACGTTCCCCCCATCGGCCAGCCCGGCGAACCGACAACCCGTCGCGCCGCCGAGTGACCGCCATGGCTCGTCCAACCTCAGGACGACACGCACCACAACGGTGCGCCGTCAGAGCGGCCGCCGCCGGGCGAGGTCGGGGCTGGCGATCGGTAGATCCTCGCCGGTGTGGCGAATCAGCTCGATCACCGCGCCCGTGCGCCGCCCCGCCCACGAGCGCCCTCCGGGACGGGCGGAAGACGCGCCGGCCCCCGCCGACGACGGGTCTGACGGGCGGTCGAGCAACAGCTGCAGCAGGATCGGCGACGGCTCGCTTCTCGGGTCGCCGGTCTTTGCCTCGGTCGCCTCGGTCGGCTTCTGCGGGTCGGGGTCCTGCCGTTTCGTGGCCGCGGCCGGCCGATCGTCGGTTCTTGAAGCCGGCGCAGGCACCGGCTCCGACGGCGCCGGATCGTCGTTGAAGCCCGGGATTTGCAGAATCGCGGGCGGCGGACCGGACGGAACCTCGGCCGGGCGCGAAGAGCGGCGCCTTGCAGGAGGCTCGAAGGTCTCCATCGGCTCGTCGTCGGGCTCTTCGTCGAGGCTTCGAGGCGCCGGGAGCAGCGATTCGGGCGTCGACTCGCGCTCGGCGACGGCGCGGTAGTACGCCACCGCCCAGTCCGCTTCCGACGGCGCCCTCGCGGCCGAAGGACCGGGTTGATCTCGAGTCGGCTCGAACAACTCCAGCTCGAAGTCGGGCATCGCGTGCCGCCGAACCGGGGGCAGGTCGAGTTGCAGATCCTCGGTCGGGGGTAACGCCGGTGGCAGCGTCGGAAGCGGCTCCGGCAACGGTACGGTCGAAACAACCGGCGGAGGCAAGGAGGGGACCGGAGGGGGCAGGGACGGACCCGGAGGCGCCAAAGACGGAACCGGAGGCGGCAGAGAGGGGATCGGCGACGAGTCACTCCAAGGGGCGACGGTCGACCGCAAGCCGGCCGCCGCTTCGCCCTCGGCCACCAGGCC
>JANQQN010000380.1 GCA_028289325.1 Myxococcota bacterium
ACGGCCCTCCCAGCGGACCCCACGATGCGCTGTCGACGCTGCCGGCGCCGGCGCGGCTGCGTGCGCTGGCGGAGATGGTGCGGACCAGCGACTACTTCACCATGCTCGGGGTCGACGAGAACGCGTCACGGCGGGAGATCGACGAGGCGCACAACCGCCTTCGGGCCATGGTGCCGTCGGCGACCGAGCATCAAGATCCGACCTCCACCCCGCTCGCTCGCGAGGTGATCCGATCACTCGATGAAGCCCGCGACGTCCTGAAAGTTCCTGAGCTGAGAACGGCGTACCTGAGGCATCTGCAGCGGTGAACGGGAGCCGTACCCGATGAACGCTTGCCGGCGCGAGACCGGATGCTAGACTGAGCACATGGGCCTCCGTGAAATCCTCACGTTCCCGGACCCCCGGCTGGCGCTCAAGTCCACGCCGGTGGAGACGGTCGACGATGAGATCAAGCAGCTGATCGACGATATGTTCGAGACGATGTACGTCGCGGAAGGCGTGGGGCTCGCGGCCCCTCAGGTCGGCGTAACCAAGCGAGTGATCGTCGTCGATTGCGGCCCCCGAGGTGACGACGACCAAGAAGAAGGCGAGCCCCTTCAGCCGGTGGAGCCGATCGCGATCGTCAATCCCGTGGTGGCGGTCAAAGAAGGAAAGATCAGCTGGGAAGAAGGCTGCTTGTCCGTTCCCGGCTACACCGACGAAGTGGAGCGGGCGGCCAAGATCACCGTGGAAGGGCTCGACCGAGACGGTCAGCCGATGTCGCTCGAGGCCGACGGACTGCTTGCAGTGTGCATCCAACACGAGATCGATCACCTCGAGGGCGTGCTGTTCGTCGACCGGCTGTCCCGACTCAAGCAGTCGCTGGTGAAGAAGAAGCTCAAGAAGAAAGCCAAGGAAGAGGTGCGGGCCTGAACCGTCTCGAGCTGCCGGACCGCCGGCTTCGCCTGGCCTTCTTCGGAACCCCGGACATCGCGCGGACGGTCCTCGATGGGCTCATCCGCGCGGACCGAGACGATATCGAGCTGGTGATCAGCCAGCCGGACCGCCCCAAAGGCCGGGGCAAGAAGCTCGAGCCGACGCCGGTCAAGACGCTGGCGCTCGATCACGGCCTTCGGGTCGAACAGCCCAAGAAGCTCCGCGACGGGGCGGTGGCCAACCAGCTGCGGGGTCTCGAGATCGATCTCGCCATCGTGGTGGCCTACGGCCGGATCTTGCCCGTCGATGTCTTCGAAGCGCCGGTGTTCAACACCTGGAATGTTCATGCGTCCCTCCTGCCGCGCTTTCGGGGCGCCTCGCCCATCCAACACGCGATCCTCGAGGGCGAGCTGGAGACCGGCGTCACCCTCATGAAGCTCTCCGCGGGCATGGATGAGGGCGATATGCTGTACAAGCGCTCGATGGCCATCCGACCTGACGACACCGGGGGTTCCCTGACCGAGCGCCTGGCGGACCTCGGCGCGCAGGTCGCGGTCGAAGGTATCGCCATCGCCAAGGGCGACGGGCTGACGGTGACCCCGCAGGACGCAACAGCGGCGACATATGCCCGCCTCCTCGAGAAGACCGACGGGCGACTCGATTTTCATGCCGACGCGGTGGCCCTCGACCGGCGCGTCCGCGCTTTCGACCCTTGGCCCGGCACCTTCGTGCCCCTCGCGTCCGGCCAGCCGCTGAAGATCCGTCGGGTTCGGCCCGTTCCGACCGAGGCGATGGCGCAGGCGGAGGTAACGGCCGAACCGGGACACATCGTGCGGACCCAGCCCGCCCTGTGGGTGGCCACCGGCGCCGGAGGGCTGGAGATCGTCGAGGTCCAGCCGCCGGGCAAACGCCCGATGACCGCGGCCGACTTCCTCCGGGGGGCGGGTCGACACCTCCAGCCCGGGCAACCGTTCGGCGGATGACCACCGGCGGCGTGCACTGCATCACGTTGTGAGCCACGGTCCCGTCCAGCGATCGAATCGACGATCAATCCGACCCCCGACCCGGAACGTCACGTCACATTGAGTCGCGACGTCCGTACCCCGGTGGGGTTCTACGGTCTGCGGGCCGGCAACGGAATCCGATTTGGAGTCATCCCGTGTCGACGGCGGCCGCACCTGGAACTTCCCCGATGGAACTGGAATCGGTCGGGCCGAGGGCCCGCGAGCAGGACACGCTCGAGACCTGGTTGTCCGCGCCCCGGGGTTCCGTGGTTCTCCTGCGGGGGCCCCGCGGAGTCGGCAAAGACCACCTCGCCGATCGCCTGATCCGTCACGCGCACGGTCTCCCCAAAACGGTCGTGGTCGAAGCGCGAGCCGTGGCCGCGCCCGGCCGGAGCTTTCAACCTTACGCAGAAATCACTCACCAGGTTATGCAATGGGCGGAGCAGCACGGGATCGCCGACGAGTTGGTCGAACCCGTGTACTCGGCCCTGTGCCCGGTGCTCGAACAGCGCCCGGCCGACGGAACCGACCGACCGTCGGAGCGCAGCCTTCCGGGTCGACCGACGGCGGCGGAGGCCGGACATCGGTTCTTCGACGGGTTCCGACTGCTCCTGTCCCGATTGAGCGGCTGGGTGCGGCCTTTGATCGTCATCAGGGACCTCGAGCAGGCGGATCACGATACCCTGGCCCTGACCAGCTACCTGGCCGGCGAGCTGTTTCGGGACCCGGACCTCGACCCCGACGCGGACCGACCAGGCATGCTCCTGCTGCTCACCAGGGACGAGTCCAGCACCCCGCCTCTCGCCCGCGATGTTCTGAAAGAGATCGCCGACGACCGGAGCACCAAAACCGTCGACCTGCGAAGTCTCGACCTGGAGGGCGTGCGGCGCTACCTGCAGTCGTCCCATGTCCTTCGCCGGCTGCTCGAAGCGTCCGACGGTCTGCCCCAGGAGCTGGAGGCGATCTTCGACGCGCTGCCGACCAACGTTGAGGAGCTGGTGTTGCGGCGGGCTGCGCGCCTGGACGCTCTTGCGCAAGATATCTTGCGCGCGCTGACCGTGTCGGATCGGCCTACGGCTTCGAGAACGTTGGCCCGGGCGCTACAGCAGCCGGTTCGGGCCGTGGCCCAGGCCCTTCAGCAGCTCCGCGACGCGCACCTCGTCGACCGACGGATCATCAACGGCGAGCTCCTGTACGCGATCGCGCGGCGAAGGGATCTCGAAGTCATCGACGGGACCCTGAGCGAACACGATCGGCGACGCCTCCACCATCGGTGGGCCGAGGCGCTGGCCGATGACGTCGACGCGTGCGGGCCGGCGATCCTCGCCTATCACCAACTTCGATCCAGCGAACCGCAGCGCGGCGTCACGCTGGCCGTGCGCGCCGCCGAACTGTATGCGGTCGGCGGCGCCGTCCACGCCGCGGTCGAGATGCTCGAATCAGCGCTCCCTCACGCCAGCCCGGACCTGAGGCTGATCATCAGCGAGCGATTGATCGACCTCGCGCCCCAGGTCGGCGCGCCGAGCCGAGCCCTGCGCCACATCGAGACCCTGAAGACGCTGGGGCCAGATAACGAACGTGGGCAAGCGTTCCTGAAGGAAGCGATCTTGCGCAACCGGGCCGGCGACCACGAGCTCGCCCTCACCGCCGTCGAGCACGCCCGGTCGATGATCGGACCCCACGAACCCACGGCCCGAGCCGCGGTCGAGGTGGCGGCGAGCGAAGCGTACTACCATCGCACCGCGCTCGATCGCGCGGCCGACGCCGCCCACACCGGCCTGCGCTGGCTCGAGCGCGCGAGTGACCCCGCGCCGGTCGAGCAGGCGGCGCTGCTCACTCAGCTGGGCAAGATCGCTCTTGCGAGCGGCGACCACGCCGCGGCCCTCGAACACTACCAGGCGAATCTGGCTTTCGCGGAGCGCACCGCGCTTCCCAACCTCCTGGCGATGGCCCTGACCAACCTTGCCGTGGCGCATCTTCGGCGAGGCGAGCCGGATAAAGCGGAGCGTTTCCTCACCCGAAGCATCACCACTGCCCGAGCCCAGGGAGATCTTCCGACGATCGCCTTCGCGCGTTTGACCGCCGGCGCCTTGCACCATCAGCGCGGGCAGTTGGGACCAGCGCTCGCCGCCTACGGTGAATGCCGGTCTCTGTTCCGGCGGCTGGGAAACAGAACCCAGCTCGCGACCGCGCTGTACAACCTCGGCGTTATCTATCGCCAGTGCGGGGACTTCGCCCGCGCCACCGCGAACAACGACGAAGCGCGCCGCCTCGCGGACATGAGCGGCGCGAACCGCATCGTCGCGCTGGCCACCGTCGCCGACGGTGGCCTGCTCGCCGAGCTCGGCGGCGTCGACGCGGGAGAAGCCCGGCTGCGAGAAGGACTGCGGCTGCAGACCGGCGAATCGGCGGATCGACCGATCGAGGCGATGCTGGAGCTGGCGGAGTTTCAGCTTCAGTGGCGCACGACGTCGGCGGCCACCGATACGATGAGGGAGGTCGAACGGGGTCTCGACCATCACGACGCCGCCATCCTGCGGGCCCGCGCAGACCTCATTAGAGGGCGGATCGGGGTCGCGACCCACGACCCAGGGGCGATCGAAACGCTGACCCGCGCCCGCGAAGAATTCGCGAAGCTGGACCGACAGCTGCTGGTTCGAGACGCGGAGATCGCCCTCGCGCGCGCCGCACTCGACGACGGCCAGCGCGAAGCCTGCCGCCTCCGGCTCAGCACCGCCCGCGCCATTCAAGATACCGTGGCTACCACCCTGCCCGCCGACCTGGTGGCGGCCTTCCGGGCTTCGTCCCCCCAGCGGGAAATCGCGGGGCTGCAAGCCGCCGTCGAAAGCGGTGCGGCGGCGCCCCGGCTCGAGACCGGCGGTCATCACGCCGAGGCTCACCCGCGCCAACCCGAGTGGAACAAGCGGTACGGCGCCATCGTGGGTGAATCGCCGCGCCTGTTGCGCGTGTTTCACGTCCTCGACCGTATCGTCGATAGCGACGATCCCGTGTTGATTCAGGGCGAATCGGGGACCGGCAAAGAGCTGGTGGCGGAAGCCATTCACCGGGGATCGTGTCGGTCGGGGGCGCCTTTCGTCAAGCTGAATTGCGCCGCGTTGGTGGAGTCTCTGCTGCTGTCGGAGCTGTTTGGACACGAACGCGGTGCGTTCACCGGCGCCCACCAGCGCAAAATCGGGCGGTTCGAGATGGCCCGCGGCGGGACCCTGTTCCTCGACGAGGTCGGCGACATTTCACCCAAGACCCAAGTCTCCCTCCTGAGGGTCCTCCAGGAGCGAGAGTTCGAGCGGGTGGGGGGGAGTCAGACGATACAGGTCGACGCCCGCATCGTGTTTGCCACCAACCGGGATCTCGAGCGCATGGTGAAGGAAGGGAACTTTCGCGAGGACCTGTACTACCGTCTCAAAGGCATCAGCGTGGAGCTACCCCCGCTTCGGGCGCGCCCCGAAGACATCCGTCGTCTCGCTGACCATTTTCTGCGGCGCTACGCCGCCGAGAGCGATTCGGTGGCCAAGACGTTATCCGACGCCGCGCTGGCGCGTCTGTCCGGCTATGGGTGGCCCGGCAACGTGCGCGAGCTCGAGAACATCGTTCGATCCGTTGCGCTGTTCGCCGAGGGGCCGGTGATCGAATCTCGAGATCTCGACGAGTACGGGCCCCTGTTCGAGGTATCGACCTCGAACGCCGAGCGGGAGAACGGCCACCATATCCATCCCCTCCTCAACTCGGTCGCCGCTCGTCCGACCGAAGTGCACGGGAACGACACGGATCAGCCTCGGGAAAGCGACCCGCGTACCGTAGAAGACATGCAAGGCGAGCTGTTGATGGCCATCTTTGAGCAGGGTGTTCCCTTACCGGAGCTCAAGAAGCGACTTCAGGATCAAGCGATCGCGCGGGCGCTCACGCTCACTCACGGTAACATCACGCGTGCCGCCGAGGTTTTGGGAATGCGCCGCCCGAGATTGTCGCAGATCATTAACGCGAGCCAGACGTTAAAATCCTTGGCACAAGGGGTCACCAAGTGAGCCGCGCAGACCGAGATATGCCATCGACCGCAGCCCCGGGGCATTGGGGGCGCCTTCGATTCGGTTTCGCCGCCCTGACCGCGCTCGCGGCCTGCGGTGGGCCATCGGATCCCGACGCCAGCGCCACCGAAGACCTGGGTCGCCGAAGCGAGACGCTGGTCGTGAGGCCGGTGCTCGAGTACGCGGGTCTCGACGATAGCGCCGACCTGGCGGCTTTGCACATCGGCCGGGTATCGCTCAATCTTGCCGAGGTACGCCTGCTGGGGACTGACCCACGGATCCCGGCGGAGGGGGTGCCGGTCCTGAATGAAGACCGAGTTCTGCGGGGAACGGCCGAAGATCCCCCCACGCTCGAGATCGCGCTCCCGGAAGCCCTCCTCCACGACCCCGACCTCGCGGTGTTCATTCGCCTAGGTCCAAGCCCGAAGCTCGACGGGGCTTCGGTCGAGATCCGTGGCCGTTACGAGGGTGAGCGCTTGTCCGCCGTCGCGGCCCTCGCCGAATCGACAGATCTCGACGACGATCCCCGGAACAGGACCGGCGACGACGAGGATTGTGCGGAGGGGCCCGACGAATCCGCACAATGCGCTCGTGCGGCGGCGCGGGAGATCGCCCGCGCCGTGACCAGCGGCGCGGACGTCACCATCGAGCTGCGCGACGACGCGGTGGTCGATCTCGTAACCACCCTCGACGAGGCCGGCGATCTTGAGGTTGCGATCGGTGTTCCGCTCGAGCGTTGGCTGAAGCGCGGCGCAGACCGCCGGGTCGAGGCCTCGTGGGCGAGCCGGGACGCGGCCGAGGAGTCTTTGCGTCTGAGGCTTCTTCCTCCGGCCCGGCCGCGCCAGGCTCGAACATCATTCGGCTACCGGCTCGATTGATCCCGACATCGCCGTGACCTACCCGCCGGCTAAGCCGACGCGCTTAGGGCAAGGAGCAGAAACCAGCATCGTCGTTTGGCCCGAACGGAAGGCACAACGATACGGGGGACGTCGACGTTGTCGACGTCGTGCCCAGGACGACGTCGCAAAACAGCGGGTCGGCCTGCGCGTCCGTCGAGCATCCAAACACACATCTTCCGTCCGACAGGGTCAATCGTGAGCAGAACGACTCCCGTGGGCAGGAGAGAATATCGGTTGTGTCGAGGGTCCGGCAGTTGTCACCGGAGTTGAGGTCCGCCAGCCCGCCTTCAATGGTGACCGGGGTCAGGGTTGGCGGAACGATATCGACACAAAACGCGCTGCCGATGGCGTCATCAAGACCATCGCCGAACGATACGCCGTCCGCGCTGGCGCAGAACTGGCCTGCACCACCCACGCCGTCGCCGGTACAGGTGTTCGGGAAGCTCGAGCAGCCCGACCCACATACTCCGGAGGTCTGACTATTGCCGAACGGCACGGGCAAATAGAGGCTCGAACATGTCGTGGGCCCCAGCACAGGATCGATGTACTGGCAGGGGCTCTCGTCGGTGCATAGAGGGGTGCAGATGCCTTGCGTGGTCGGGGGAATGGGCATCGAGTCCAAACCCACCGCGACCCCAGGCAAACACGCCACGTTGGCCACGGCGGTGCTCGACGTATCGCAAAGGGTAGTCAGGCCCGCGCTGGCCGGATTCGGACTGCCGCACACTTCGCCGACGGTGAGCGGGCCCGGCGAACACACCCCGAGGTCACTTCCGTCGCTCGCATTCATGAACAGCCGCGGATTGCAGTACGGCAAGCTTTCGGGGCACTCCCCGTCGTCGGCGCAAAGCGTTAAGCAGATCCCTTCATCGACGTCGATGTCTCCGAACGGCTGACAGGGCGTCCCTTCGGGACAAGCGACCATTCGGCCCGGCGTGGCCCGGACGCCTCCCGGAAGCTGAGAAGCGGTCAGCCGGCTGAATCCGCAGAACTCATCCACCTCGGCCTCTTCGTCGAAGCATATCCGCGGCGCGCCGGTCGCCTCGGTGAGGCCGCTGGGGCGGCAGACGCGCTGCGTTCCGTTCGAATTGGCCCCGCAGTCGGCATCGACGTCGCAAGGTTGCACGCACGTCTTCACCTCATCGATCAGGCCGGGGTCGACGAGGGGAATTTCGTCCCACGGAACGCACAGCAGGCCCACTTCGCAATCACCGCGGTCCAGAGGAACAAAGGAGCCCGGCGTCCACTCGCACGAGCACCCTTCGGTTCCTTGTTCGCAGGGCGCGATCCCGGAGTCCGGGACGCCAGCGTCGAGCGACGGTACGAAGATCGAGCCCCCGTCGTCGCCTCCGTTGTTGTTGCCGTTGTCGAGCCCCGCGTCGGTCCCCCCCGGCAGGGGGTCGTTGCCGTCGCCGCTACAGGCAGCGACAAAACCCAGCGCCGAGGCGAAAGTCACGAGCACCACACGGTGCCGACGAAGACGCTTCATGCTCTTTTCACCAACCACGATCCGTTCTCGCCAATCTACTTCATCCTCGATGAACCCGGTAAAGATTGGACGTAAGAGCGCCTGCGACGCCTCAAACCGGCGACGCGCCCTCCCGAGACGTGAAGATCCACCCGTCGATGGCTTCTCGTCGCCGCCTCTGCTCCGCCCAGAAATCCTCGTCCTGCTGGCGCCGCAAGGCATCCGCGCCTTTTCCCCGCCGCTCGACCCACGGACCATACTTCTGGTGATTCCAACGATTGAGCACCGCGTCGCCCTCGCGCTTGTGGGCCCATGCGGCATCGATCAGATCGAGAACATCGGCCGGCCCCGCGCCCCCGACGACGACCTGGGCGCCCAATGCCGTGAAGACCGGGCCTCGAGCCCCGAGCGCGGAGGACGGCAGCACCGCGGTCATCGGGTAGCCCATCGTCCGCGTTACCCACGCCGCGCCGAGGCCGAACGATCCCGTAGACGGCACGATGAGGCGGCCGCGGCGCGGAGAGATCTCCTCGTGAAGCTGGCGCTCGGTGAGCATCGCGTAGGCGGCGCCGCTATGGGCTTGCCCGGCTGGAAATCTTTCGCCGAGAAGAAGCGCAATCCGTGTTGACACACCGGTGAGGTCCGACGGCAGGACGACGGCGGTGACCTCGCCCAGGTCGTCCATCCAGTGGAGGTTGTACAGACTCAGGGGGCTACCCCGCCGGCCGCGCGAGCGATCCGCGCGGCTTCGCGCAGGTCTTCACCCAGCGACGCCGGGTCACCGAGCTCCCGGTACATCGGTCCCCAGATCCCGGTGTCGCCGTACGCCATCGGCGGACGATACCTCGCCGGTCGACCCGGACAAAGACCTTGCGCCCGTCCGTCGACCGCGCCATGGGGAGTTCATGAGCAAGTATCTCGTCGCGATCGGCGCGGTATCCGCCTTCGTCAGCGTCGCCGCCGGCGCCTTCGGCGCCCACGGTCTGAAGGCTCGCTTGACCGCGGACATGCTCGCCATCTTCGAGACCGGCGCCCGGTATCAGATGTACCACGCGCTGGCGTTAGTGCTGACCGGGCTCCTGGCCACGGTCCGGCCCCACCCGGCCTTCACGAGCGCGGGGTGGGCCTGGATCATCGGCACCGTGCTGTTCTCGGGGAGCCTCTATGCGCTCGCCCTGAGCGGCATTCGGGTTCTGGGCGCGGTCACGCCGCTGGGTGGCCTCGCATTTCTCGTTGGGTGGGCCCTGCTCACGTGGGGCGCCGTGAAGGCGATTTAGGTTGGCTCGGCGCCCGCGGTTACCGAGACTCGGTGCCCGATGGTGTGGATCCAGGCGAGCGCGAGCTACCAAGGCGTCATTCGCGCCCCGTGCGCAGCTATCCTTGACCTCCTGCGGGACGTCTCGGCCAGCGGACCGCTGTTCCCGGGCGTCGACCGGATCGAAGACCTGGGAGATGGTCGTTATCGATGGGTGATCAAGGAGCGCCGAACGCTCGGGATCAGCTTCATCGGCAACTACGTGGCCGCGTACGAGCGCACGGCGGACGCGGTGACCTGGAAGACGATCGAGGGCAACATGAAGACCCGAGGCCGATGGTCGGTCCGCGGGCCCGACCGCGAAGCCCGAGTCCACGTCGAAACGACCACCGAGCTCGATGCGCCGGTGCCTCGCTTCCTCAAGGCGCCGGCCCAGCTGTTCGCGATCAAAGAGACCCGCGACGGTCTGAAGGCGCAGTTCGAGGGGCTTCGGTCCACGCTCGAACGCGCCGAACGCAGAGCCTAAGCGGTGAGTTCAAACGCCCGCTGAAGATCCTCGATGAGGTCATCGGGGTGTTCGATGCCCACCGATAAGCGCAACAGGTCGGGCGGAACTCGGGTGCCCGGCCCTTCCACCGGCGCCCGATGCTCGACCAAGCTTTCGACGGCCCCCAGCGATGTGGCGTTCTTGAACACCCGCAAGGCTCCGGCCACCGCCTGCGCGCGCGCCGCGCCTCCCTCGACGCGAAGCGACAGCAACGCCCCGAATCCGCCGTCCATCTGGGTCTTGGCGAGGGCGTGGCCGGGGTGATGGGGAAGACCGGGGTACATCACTTCGATCGCCGCCGGGTGGGCATCGAGGGCCTCCGCGACCCGCTGCGCCCCCGCGCACGACGCGCGAACGCGCAGAAACAAGGTTCGCATCCCGCGCGTCAGCAGCCACGCCTCAAACGGCCCCAGCACCGCACCTCGGTACGCGCGATCCCGAAGAACCTCGGCCCACACGTCGTCTTCGGCTTTGGTGACCAGGACCCCGGCCAGCACGTCGGTGTGTCCATTGAGCTGTTTGGTCGCGCTGTGCATGACGAGGTCGCAGCCCAGACTCAGGGGACGGGTCAGGGCCGGCGTGGCGACCGTGCTGTCGGCGACGACGTGGGCCCCCACGGCGTGGGCCAGCTCGCACACCGCGCGGACGTCGGTGATCGACAGGCTCGGATTCGATGGCGTTTCGAGCCACACGAGCTTGGTGTTGGGCTTCTGCAGGCAGGTCTGCCAAGAATCGAGATCGGTGTTGTCAGCGAACGAGATCGTTACGCCTTTGCGCTCGGGGAGCCCTTCGAGCCACAGACGGATCGTCCAGTACATCTCCTTTGGGGCGACGATGTGGTCGCCGGCCTTCAATGTCTCGAACACCGTGGTCGCCGCGGCCATCCCCGACGAGAACAGCCGCGCGGCCACGCCCCCTTCCAACCGGGCGAGCAAAGCTTCGGCCTGGTCGTAGGTCGGATTCTGATCGCGCGAGTACGTATGGCCACCCGGATAGCCACCATCCGGGGCGCGCTGGTACGACGCGGACGGAAAGAGCGGCGGCACGACGGAGTGAAACTGCGGCTCGTGCCACCCGAGGGCCTGCGCAGCGTGAGTCTCGGGTCGGTGCGAATCGTCGGTCGACATGGCGACAAGGCCTCCCACGACGCCGGCCTGATTGTCGAGGTCCACCCCCGCCACGGACGAGGGCCGCCACGCTCGCCTTCATTCGGCTGCGGAAAGGGGCTGGGTCTCGCTCGAATAGACCGACGACAGGGCCGCGACCGTCGCCCGGCAGGTTTGCTCCGCCTGACCCACGAAATCGCCGAGACTGAGGAAGGAGGCCGGGGCCCGCGGGCTCTCGACCACAGTGCACCCAACCGGCGAGGGCGACGGCGGGGCGCGCTTTCCTCGCCAGCCGAGGATCTCGTGAACCACAGCGTGGCGGCGCGCGCCGCGCCATTCGCGCCACGCCTGGATGCCCCGGTGGTCGGCGGCGCCACCATCGATGAACATCTGGCCGGCGACGTTCACCGGACGAAACAAGTAAGGCATCGCGCACGAGGCCGCGACCGCCTCCGGCAACGGTCCGCTGGTCAACAGACGATACTGGCCGCCGGGGTCGGTCACCCCGACCCCGAACGGCTTGCTCAGGCCCTCGAACGTCGACGGTAGGATCGCCCGCAGCTGGTCGATGACCGGCCGCAGGGTCAAGGGCCCGCGCCAGAAGGCGGGGTGCCAACCCACGCTCGCGAGCGGGCGCTCCCGGGTCAGCAGTCGGGTCACATCGTCGAGCCGAAACCCCGACCACCACAGGGCGCCGATGAGCGCCCCCGACGAGGTGCCGACCACGGCCGGGACCTCGATATCGAGCTGCTCGAGCGCGCGCAGGAAGCCCACGTGACGCGAAAAGGCCAGGAAGCCGCTCGAGAGGACCACGTCGACGGTCGCCACCACTTGGCGGCCTTCACCATGATCTCCGCCTCACCACAAGCCCACGGCGGGCCGCGCTACGCGGGATCGACGCCGATGGCCCGGCGCGACACCTCGGCCGCCGAAGCGAAGAACCGGGCCACCGTCCGCTCGTCATGGGCGCCGGTCAGGACGGCCCCGACGAATCCGTCTGTGTGCCATGTGCCGACCGCCAGCGGCGCCCGCCGTTCTTTCGGCGGCACCGGCCACGGCAACAGATACCAGTAGGGTTCGGGGATCGCGTCGTCACCGGGCGACAGGCCAAAACCGAGGGATCGCGCGTCTTCGGCATCGATCTCCGGTCGGTCGAAGGTGGCTAAAGTGGCGATATCGAAGTGATGGGGCCAGATCCGCACTTCTCCCGCCTCGGGCACCGCGGTCCGGACGGCCGCCAGTAAGCGGGCGGCGTTTCGGTACCAGCGCTCGATGGTCGCCAGCGCCGGGCCGTCCACCGAAAACGCCGCGCCGTCCTTCACCGGATGGGGCTCCATCGTGTAGCCGACCAGCGTCAGCGGGCTTGCAAATGGTTCGCCAGCCATCCGGCCCACGGCCGCGGTCAACCACGCCAAGCCTTCCTCCAGCGTGCGGCCCTCGAGCGAAAACGTTTCGGCCGGCTCGCCGCTGGGGTCGAGGACCAGCACCGTCAGGTCGGCGATCCGCAGTCCGGCCCGAAAGCCGCTCTGGCCCGCCGCGCGACTGACCAGCAGGCCGAGGTCGTCCTTCCACTCGAGAGCGGTATGGCCGTAGTCGTCCTCGGGCGGCACGAGCGTCGCGCCGACCGGCGCGATGATCTGCGCCGCCCAATGCGCCTGCAGCCGAGCTGGCTTCAGCGCCCGGGGATCGATGGGGCCCAACGGCGCCCACGGGACGGTGATGGAGGACAGCATGCCTAACAGATAGCCGACCGGGCGGGACGGTTACACGGCGAGTCCGAAGATCCCCTTGGCCCTGCTCATCACCGGCGGGCCGAGGCCGGAGAAGGGGGCCATCGGCCGCGGTTTGACATCTACTCACGAGTAGATAAACTTTTCGGTATGGCTTCCGCCCTACCATTCGGTCTCGTCTACACGGTGCCCGCGTCGCTCTTGCTCGGCTTCATCCTGGGTGGCCCGTGGGCATTTTCCACCGTCGTGTGGGTCTTCGTCTTAACCCCGCTCCTGGATCGAGTCGGCGGCCTTCGGACCGAGGCCACCGAGCCTGGCCACTGGCTGTTCGACGGCTGGTTGTGGCTGTGGCCGCTGGTGCACGGGGCGCTGCTCATCGCGGTCTTGCTGCGGGTGACCAGCGGGACCGTCGGGGTCCTGGAATCGGTCGGGCTCGTGCTTTCGGTGGGCATCGTCGCCGGCGGCGGCGGGATCAACATCGCGCACGAGCTGATGCATCGCACTTCGGCCCCCGCTCGCGCGACTGCGGAGGGCCTCATGACCCTGGTGACATATCCTCATTTCTGTGTGGAGCACGTCCTCGGTCACCATCGAAACGTCGCTACCCCCGACGATCCTGCCAGCGCCCGCCGGGGCGAAGCCGTGTACCCGTTCCTCGTGCGCTCCGTCGTGGGCGGGGCGCGCTCGGCGTGGAAGCTGGAAGGACAGCGAGTAGCGAAGCGCCCCGAACAACGATGGACGTGGCGGGATCGACGGCTTCGGCATCCGGTGCTGATCGTCCTGCTGTACGCGGCGACGGGGCTCGCGTTCGGGGCGATGGGGGTCCTGATTCTGGCCGCGCAGAGCGTGGTCGCGGTCGCTCTGCTCGAAGTGATCAACTACGTGGAGCACTACGGGCTGAGCCGCCAGCAGACCGGCGACGGGCGTTATGAGCGCGTAATGCCCCGCCACTCCTGGAACTCGGCGCACCGGATCACCGGCTGGTACCTGTTCAATCTACCCCGCCACGCGGACCACCACTACGAAGCCAAACGCGCGTACCCCGAGCTTCGTCACCTCGACGACAGCCCCCAGCTCCCGCTCGGCTACGCGACGATGGTTCTCGTCGCGCTGGTGCCCCCGCTGTGGTTTCGGGTCATGAATCCTCGCGTTGACCGCTGGAACGCCGCAAGCCCGGACGCGGTGGCGGCGGCGGCTTGATGACCTCCGCGCGCTCGATGCGCGCGAGCTTGAACTGGCGAGGGGCTTCCTTGTCGAGGTCGAAGCAGTTGAGCAAGGTCTCGGACCGGTCCATCACAATCCCGTCGAGACGAACCCGACGTTGGCTCGGGACGCCGTCCGAATTGCGATAGGTGATGGTCAGCGGACACCGTTCGAACCACGCCTGCTCCACGACCGCGCGGACCTCGTCGTCGACCGCCGGCGCCGGCACGCCCACAAACTGCAGGCCGGACAGCGTTTCGACCAGCGCGCGCTGCCCGGAGGCCGACAGCGCGGCCCGGACCTTGTCCACCGCTCGGTCGAGAGTGGCGGTAAACGGAAGGATCCGCATCTCGGTCAGCCACTGCCCCGCCGAGATCAGCACCGCCGCTTCCCGGGGGGAGAAATTCACCGGAGGCAGCGCATACGAGCGATCGAGGGCCACCCCCCCGCCTCGACCGCGCTCCCCTCGAATCGGCAGCTCCGCAGACCGGAGGCTGGCCAGATCCCGATAGATGGTCCGCAGGGTCACCCCGAAACGCGCCGACAGCTCCTCGGCCGTGACCCCGGTTTTCCGGCTTCGAAGGTACTCCGCGAGGGCAAACAGCCGTTCCGTCCGCCGCATCTTCCAAAAGTGACACAATCCTGACATCAGGGCCACGCCCAGGCTGGTGTGCGCGCCGGGGATCGGCCAGCGTGATCGCGATGCGAGACGGTCCGGGCCTCCTCCCCCACGAGCCTCGGGCCGTGCAAGTCGCCCTGCCCAACGGACCGCTGAGGTTGTGGACGCCGGCGGGCGCGGAAGCGATCCTGGACAAACTGGCCGAGGCGCCCCCGGATCCCGACGACAAGATGCCGTATTGGGCCGACCTGTGGCCGTCGGCGGTGGCCCTCGCGGAGACGATCGAGGTCGGACAGATCGACGTCCGAGACCGCGTCGTCCTCGAGCTCGGCGCCGGGCTGGGCCTGCCCAGCCTCGCCGCGGCCCGCAATGGTGGCCGGGTCCGGGCCACCGATTGGGACGAAGACGCCATCCGTTACGTGCGGGCGAGCGCGGTCGACAATCAGCTCAATCTTCTCGCCGAGCGGCTGGACTGGCGCGAGCCGGAGACGACCCCGCCGGCGGCGGTCATACTGCTCGCGGACGTCCTGTATGAGCCGCGCAACATCGAACCGGTGCTCAACGCGATCCGGGTGCTGCTCAAGGACGGCGGCGAAGCGTGGCTAGCGGATCCCGGTCGCGCGCATCTGCCGACCTTCGTCGCGGCGGCGAAGGAATTTCGGTTCGCTCATCTCGAACGGACCGTCCACGGGCTCAGCCCCGCCCCGGCTCGCATCCAACTTCTGAAGATGATTCGTTATTAGCCACCGTCGGGGCCAAAGAGGCCATCGGGAGGCTCGGCGCACAGACGGACGGGACGATAGGTTGCCCAGTCCCGGACTCGAACCAGGGACACGCGGATTTTCAGTCCACTGCTCTACCAACTGAGCTAACTGGGCGTTGGGGGCGCTGTTCATATCTAGGTCCGGTCGACTTGCCAAGGACAAAAATCACCCTCGCCCGGCCGGGCCGTGGATATCATGCGCATCGGTGGGTCCGGCTGGCGTACTGCTCGTCGCGGTCTGGGCGACCGTGCCGACGGCCCCGGGAACGGGCGACGCCGACGGACCGTTGTCCGACGAGGAGCTGGCCTTGTTGGCCGCGCTCACCAGTACGACGGCCGAACCCGGCCCCCCGTCCGACCCATCGGTGACCGAAATCCCCGGCCCGCGCGTTCGCCAAACGCTGGCTCGAAGCCTCGCCGAAGGCCTCGACAGCATGCCGACGCTATTTCGAACCTTTCGCGGTCGCGACGTGCTGGCGCTGCGCAGAGACGGCGTGCGTTTACCGCGGACCCACGTCCGGGGGCGAATGCAGGACGGCTGGCTGATCATGGATCCGAACGTGGTCGGCAGGCTGGCTTGGCGACCGACGGCCGGCCTCCGACAGCCTGGGCTCGGGGCGACGCTGTCCTTGGATGGCCTGGCCCCCCCTCGGGCGGGCTGGGCCGGCGATGTACGGGCCCTGACCCGGAGCGCGGACCAGGGTCTCGGGGGCCACGTTCGCCTCGGTTGGGGCAA
>JANQQN010000417.1 GCA_028289325.1 Myxococcota bacterium
AGTGCCTCGGAGCCATCGCGGCAGGAGCAATGGCCACAGGGCCGCCGACCCCGGCAGGATCATCAACCGAAAGCGCCAGCTGGCGCCGGCCGCCGCCGGGTCGACGCGGTCGACGCCACGAAACACGAAGGCGAGAGCGAAGACCAGGCCGACCGCAGCGTAAACAACGGCCGCCATCAGGAGCATCTCCGCGGTCTGTTGGGCAGTGTTCATCTCGTTTTCCTCAGCGTCAAATCGGTTACCGCGCGCGCGGGCCCTTGGCGTTCAGGATCGCCTGCACGAGATCTTCGGGCGGCTCCTCCGCCGGATCGTCCCGAAAGGCGGCCTTGCCGAGCTCGACGGTCTTTTCGTACGAATCGAGATACAGCGAGCACGCGACACAACAGGCGAGATGCGCGTCGAACTCATCCTGCGCGCCGGCATCGAGCTCCCCGTCGAAGTACGCTCCGACCAGTTCGATAAACTCACGGCAGATCATCAGCGCGTCTCCTCGTCGACGGCCAGGCGCGCTTCGAGCAGGAGCGTTCGCAGAGCTTGCCTCGCCCGATGAAGGCGGACCTTCATCGCGGTTTCCGAGACCCCCAATACGCGGGCCGCCTCCCGGGTCGATAGTTCCTCGATGTCGCGCAGCATCAGCGCCGTTCGATGAGACTCCGGGAGCCGATCGATCATTGCGCGCACCATCCGTCGGGTTTGGTTCCGCTCCATCAGGCGATCGGTCGACTCTTGCCACGTGTGGGGCGTCCGTTCGTGGGCGCCCGCGGCGTCGAAGGTCGGCAGAAAGGTGTCGATGCATTCCTCCCGCTGGCGCTTTCGGCAGCGAAGCTTCATGAGGGCGTGGTTGATCACGATCCTCCGCAGCCACGCGCCGAGCGGCGCATTTCCGGTGAAGGTGCAGATGTGCTTGTGAACCGAGACGAACGCCTCTTGCACGGCGTCCTTCGCGTCTTGCTCATCGCGAAGTAGGCGGCGAGCGCAAGCGAACAGGCGTCCGCCGTGCAGCCGAACGAGGACCTCGTAGGCCTCTTCGTCTCCTGCCACCAGCCGGTCGATCAAGGCCTGATCTTCGGAGCGCCAAGGCGCCGGCGACGATTCCCGCACGTGGTCTAAACGTGTGTGGCCACGAGCAGTTACATCGAATCCACGTCTTTTTTTCTCCGGGTTCGCGGTGTCGGTTTCGAGGTTACTCGACGCGCCTCGTTCGTAGTTCGAGGGGAGGCGGTGCTGGACCACCGCCGACGGGAGGGAACCGAACGATGAGTGAGGAGCAGGGAACGGATTCACGGGGCATCACCAACCTGGACGCCGACGAGCTCGAACGGCTGGTGCGCGCCCACGCCGGCTCGATGTTGGCCACCTGCAACCGGCTGCTGGCGTGTGAGCGGTCGGCCGCGGATGCCGTACGAGAGGCGTTCTTGTCCACCGATATGGTTCAGGGCAGCGATACGGCGGAAGCGCTCGACGCTGCCGCGCTGAGAGCGGCTTTGGCTCGGCTCACGCCCCACGAACACAACCGCGAAACGTCGACGTCGGTGACCCCGATCAACGATCCTCTGCCGGCCGGGCTCCACGACCCGGTCGCGGAGGCCGTCGATTGGACGAACGTATCGACTCGTGTGGTTCGTACCCAGATCCGGAAGCTTCCGCCTCGCCACCGGGCGGTGCTCATCCTGCGGGACGTCGAGTGTCGATGCCCAGCGAAGATCGCCGCCGCCATGGACATCGATCCGGCTGAGGTCACCGTCCTTCTGCACGAAGCCCGGCGGGCGCTTCGCGAGCTTCTCGTGCGCGCGTCGAACGCGCGATGACCGCCTTCGATGGCGTCCTGCGATGCGGGCGACCGACGGCATGCGGGGTACGGATGCCGCAGGTGGCTCGGAGGTTACGTCGGCATCGGCGCATCCTCATCGAAGGGCTAAATGTCCGTAACGGCAGGGAGTCCGGCCCGTACGAACTTCCAAACGAAACGAGCCTCGGGGCGGACGCGTCGAGGAGAGACGACAAAGCAATGAAAAAGCTCAGCTGGATACTCCGCCTCACGGCCGCAGGCATTCTTCTGCAGACCTTGTTCTTCAAATTCACGGGTGCGCCGGAGTCCGTGCACATCTTCTCGACGATCGGGATAGAACCTTGGGGCCGATTCCTGTCCGGCGCGTTCGAATTGGTCGCCGCGATCCTGTTGGTCGTTCCCGCGACCGCCGCTCTCGGGGCGGTGATGGCCATCGGCCTGATGCTGGGCGCGCTCGGCTCACACGCTCTGTTTTTGGGGGTCGACGTGATGGGCGACGGCGGGCTTCTGTTCGCGCTGGCGTGGGTTACGCTGCTGGCGTCGGTGGGCACCCTGTGGATCCGTCCGACGGAGCGGGCTTCTGAGCAAGGAGCCTTGCTGTGAAGAGCGCATACAAACGAATCTCTTTGGCCAAGAGCCAGGAGCTGGAGCTGATTCTTTGCCAGTGGACGCAAGGGCACGTCTCGCCCGCTCACTCCCACGGCTGGAGCGACTGTACGGTGGTCGTGCAGCAAGGGCGCTTCATGAACGTGACCGTCGGCGCGGAGGGGACCGAGCGCCGGATTGTCGAGGCCGGTCAGTCGTTCTCCGTCCCGGTCGGCGCGAGCCATGAGGTCACGTGTCTGTCGGCCGAAGGGGCGACGATCCATATTTACTCGCCACCGCTGGGCGTCGACGGCGGGCGTCCGGCGGCAGAGGCGGACAGCGCCCTGACCGACGAGGGGCTGCCGTGGGCCGACGTCGAGCGCCTCGTAACCCGCCTTCAGGGCGGAACGGGGCCGGCGGACCGCCCGCGGGAACGGCTGCTGGCCGAACGGGTCGCCGCGCACCGGCCGGGGGCGGATCCGGCGACGGCGGACGACAGGCCCGACTTCGCGGACGCGGTGGTCGAAGCCTTAGGCCGTCACATCGGCTGGCCGGTCCCCGCACGCGGGGGCAGCGTCGTGCCGAGCCCGGAGGTGGCCGCTCTGTTGGCCGTCCATGCCGCGCGCCATAACCGCGCGCCCGAGCAGCGCGCCCACGGGGCGTTCGGCGGTCCGCGATGGACGGTGTTCGTCTCCGAGGCGGCGAGCGACGCGCTGGAGGAAGCCGTTGCCGTCGCCGGGCTGGGCACCGACGCGTTGCTTCGAGTCCCCGCGGATTCCGACGGGCGCATGAACGTCACCGCGCTACGGGCCACGATCGAAAGCAGCCATCGCCGAGGCGAGACCCCGCTGCTGGTGGTCGCGACCGCGATGACCCCCCGATCGACGGCCATCGACCCCATTGCCGGCATTGCGGACGTCGCACGAAGCGAAGGGCTGTGGCTTCACGTGGACGGTGCGCACGGGGGGGCGGCGATCTTCTGCCCTTCGCGGCGCGAACAGCTGGCCGCCCTCGATCGGGCGGATTCGGTGACCTTCGGCGTCGTCCGCCTGCTCGGCCCCGGGGCCCCAGGAACGTTGTTTTTGACTCGTCGCCCGGAGACCCTGCGCGGTTTGGCCCCCAACGCCGGCCGAAACGGAATCCGCCGACGAGGACCCGTGTGGTCGACGGCCCGGGCCACGGATGCGCTGGGGCTGTGGATGCTGTGGAAGAGCCGAGGGTCGACGGGTCTCGGGGCCCTCTTCGACGCCGCGCTCGGGCCGGGTGCATCGTGACCACGATGGTGATCTGGTTGGCGTTGGGTCTCGCCTTGGGCGCGCTGGCCTCCGAAGACGTCGCGCTGCTGTCGGCGGTCGCTTTGGTGCAAAAGGGCTCGTTGCCGGCGCTTATCGGTTACGGTGCGGCCGCGGGCGGGATCTTCGTTGGCGACGTGGCGCTGTTCTTGATGGGGCGCGCCGGCTATCGAGGCGATCCGAGCCGCTCGAACCGGGTCGACGGCCGCCGGTCGTGGGGTCTCGACACAGCCGTGTTCTTCGCCCGGTTCGTGCCGGGGGCCCGGGTGGCGGCGTACGTCGCCGCCGGCGGGGCGGGGATGAGCCCGCTTCGATTCGCGCTGATCACCGCCGTAGCGCTGTCGTTGTGGGTTGGCGCCGCCGCGCTGTTGGGCGCCGCGTTCTTCGACGCCATCTCCCGCGCCGCACCGGCGGTGATCGCGCTGGGGGCCGTCGGGGTCGCGGTGTGGTTCACCGTCCAGTGGCGCGGATCGAAACGGTTTCGACAGTCGGTGTGGATCGCGGTGTACCGCGTGCAGCGGTGGAAACATCACGAGTTCTGGCCGATGTGGTTCTTCTATCCGCCGGTGTTGTTCTACGGTTTCGTGCTCGCGGTTCGGTACCGCAGCGTGACGGCCCTTCTGCACCCGAATCCCGGCATGCCGCTAAGCGGGATCATCGGAGAGAGCAAAGCGGACATTCTCCGAAGTCTACCCCGCGACCACGCATCCACGCTCAGGCACCGGGTCCTCGACCCGAAGGCGCTCGGCGCTTCCAGCGATCGATCGGCCACCGAACACGGGTTTCGATCCGCGCTATCGGAGGCCGGCCTTCAGCTACCGGTCATCTTGAAGCCCGACGTCGGTCAGCGAGGGAGCGGGGTCCGCTTGGTCCGAACGGTCGAGGACGGCGTGCGGTACCTCGACGGCGCGGACTTCACGGTGATCCTCCAGGAGTACTGTGGATGGCCGGAGGAAGCAGGCTTGAACTATATCCGCGACCCCGACCAGACCCACGGTCGAATCACCGGCGTGACCCGCAAGCGATTCCCGATCTTGGTGGGCGACGGCCGGCGAACGGTGACGGAGCTGATTCTCGACGACCCGAGGGCCCGGTTGGTGGCCGACACCTATCTCGACCGGCACCGTGCGCGCGCGGACGAAGTCTTGGCCCAGGGCGAGATCCTGCGGTTGGTCGAGGCTGGAAACCACTGCCAAGGCGCGATCTTCGAGGATGGAGAGGCGCTGATCACCCCGGCCCTGCAGGCCGCGATCGATGAGGTCGCCCGGTCCATTCCCGGCTTCTACGCGGGGCGGTTCGACGTGCGGTTTCGCGACGAGGCTTCGCTTCGTCGAGGCGAAGGATTCAAGATCGTGGAGCTCAACGGTGCGGCCGGGGAAGCGACCCATATCTACGACGCAAAAAAGAGCGTGGGGGAGGCGTATCGGATCTTATTCGCCCAGCTCGACGACCTGTATCGAATCGGAAAGAAGAACGAGCTTCGGGGGGTGCGCGCCTCGACCGGCCTGTTTCGCGCGATCTGGTCGTTTCGAAGGATGGCTCGCTCTCACCCTCCGGCGACATGACGACGGTCGATCAAACGGTCAGAATCTTGGTCGTGGGCTCCGCGATGACTTGGATGTCTTGTGCGCCAGCGTTCGTCCGAGAGAACGAGCGTCTCGCGCAGGACTTCCTGCAGCGACATCCCGACGCGATGCGGGTGCTGCCCGCGCCGACGAAGGAGGGTCGTCCCCTCGGCTACGTGGCGTCGGGGCAACCGGATCGACCGAAGGTGGTGTTGATCCACGGCTCCCCCGGATCCTGGACAGGCTTCGTGCGCTACCTCGACGACCCCACGCTCGCGTCTCGGGCCCACCTGATCGCCGTCGACCGCCCCGGTTACGGCCGCTCGGGGCGCGGTCGGCCCGAGCGTTCGGTCGCCCGCCAAGCGGAGGCCATCGAGCGGGTGTTCGAGGTGGGTGACCCCTCGCAGCCGATCGTTCTGCTCGGGCACAGGTACGGCGGCCCCGTTGCCGCTCGCATCGCCATGCGCCGAGATCCGCGCGTGCGTTCGGTGATCATCGTCGCGGGCTCGGTGGATCCGAAGCTCGAAGAGACGAAGTGGATTCAGTACCCCGCCGACTGGTGGATCTTTCGGTGGCTGGTGCCGTCGGATCTCGACGTCTGCAATCAGGAGATCTTGGCGCTCGAGCCGGAGCTGCGGAGCATGGTGCCCATGTGGGGCTGGATCCAGGCCGACATGCGGGTGATCCACGGCGAGGAAGATGACCTCGTACCCGTCGCCAACATGGCATTCATCGAGGGGCGCGCCGCCCACCTGTCGCCAAAGGTGCAGCGGGTGCCTGGGCTGAACCATTTCGTGCCCTGGCTGCGGGCCGACCTCCTCCAGGGGGCCATCGTCGCTGCGCTGGACGATATCGAGGCCGACGAGGGGCCCTAAGGTCGGGCGCGGACGGCACTCTCGAGCCGAGACGACTCGGCCTCGGCTTCGGGGGCGAGCGCAGTGTCTTTCGTGAACCGAAGAACGGCGTCGATGAACGGCCGGCGGCGCGAGTCCGGCAGCAGGTGCACGTAGTGCGACGCGTCGGACAGAGTTTGAATCCGGGCCGAGGCCGCGTTGCGCAGGTGTGCCTTCAGCGTTTGGGCGTCCGATGGTCGTGACCAAAAGTCGTTCTCGGACCGGAGGATGAGCACGTGGCTGCGAATGAACGCGGCGTCGAAGAGCGGGCGACCGTTGACCATCAGCAGGGTGTCGGCGAGTGGGCCGCTCGGGAAACGAAAGCACGGGGGGTCCCGGTCGGTGGCCCGCGCGTCGCCTTCGAGGGCGAGCTCGGCGTAGCGGTCGAGGAAGGTCCGGTTCGTCGTCTCCTCCGCCAGTCGCCGGACCACGGCGTCGGCGGTGGAGCAGCGATAGGCGTCGAATCGTCCCCGGTCCAGGGCCGAGGGATCCGCGGGAGCGGCGACGCTCTGAAACGGCCATCCGCCGGCGGGACCGCCATAGGCGCCCTGGTAATAGATGAGGTGGCTGATCCGCTCGGGGTACAGCGACGCGTAGTGACCGAGCCATTGGCTGCCCGTCGCCCAGCCGAGGGCGACCAGCTGCGACCGTTCGGGATGGCGACGGCGGATCTCGTCGACGGTGGCCGCGATGTCGCGAACGACTTCATAGGACCGGACGGCCGTCGGCCCGCGGGCTTGACCGTCGGCCATGGTGGCCGGGAATGCGCTGTGTCCGAAACCACGGGCGTCCATTAAGTAGACGGTGTGGCCGGCGCGGGCCAAGAGCTCGGCTGTGGATGGGCCGGGCCGATCGACGTCCCATGACGCCAAGACGCCGGGTCGGCCGCCGTTGACGAGCAGCATCGGCGCCCGGTCGGTCGCGTGGGCGGGATGCGTAACCCGGCGAACGAAGATCCGCAGCCCGTCCTCGGCGCGAACCGCGAAGTCCTGTCGAACGATCCCGTCGCCGGTGCGGTCGCTCCCTTGGGTGGGAAGGGCCGCCGACGTAGGGTCGGCCGGCGGTCGTGATGCCGCGCAGGCGAACGAAGAGGCGATGGCCAACCATCGAACAATCATGCCGGGGGAGGGTAAGACGGTTGTCGAGCCGAGGACAGTAGTGACCGGCGCGGACTCGGCGCCTGAGCCAGGACAAGCACGTGTATACCGTCGTCGCCGTCTTGGGTGTCTCGCTGACCGTCGAAGACGCAGCGAGGCTGCCGGTCGGTCGGCCGCTGGCCGGCTTCGCGAGGACCGCGAGCGGACGGCAAACGTGGGGCAAGCAACGGGCGTCGACTCGAAAGGCGACGCGATTATTCTGCCCGCGTGATCCCGCCCCTTGAGACCGGATGAGCCGTCCGATGAGGCTCTCAGCGAGGGGCCGCAGGCGTGGTTGTTCGAGGCCTTAGCGTTTGGTGAGCATCACCGCGTCCTGGATGACCTTCCAGCTTTGTTCGGACTCGACGAGGGTCATGGCGCCGTCGAAGACCGCGTCTTCTCGCTGAAGCTGCAGCTGGACGTGAGCCATTCGTCCGTGGACCTGAACGCTCCGAATGTCGACGCGGCGAGGCTTTCCACCGAGTTTGCCTTCGGTCAGCAGCTGACGATACGTCTTGCGATCCAGGACGGTAGTCTCTTTCGCGCCCGACACCTGAAACACCACCCGAAAGCGTTCGGCGGTGAGCTGGTCGATGGCTTTCGCGTCTTGGCGATCGCCGGCGTCGATGAATTTCGACACAGCCTGACGGACCGCAACTTCGGCCGATGGCCGGGCGGATGAAGCGAGCGGGACGAAAGTGAGGGTGGCGATGACGATGAGTGACTTCTTCATTTCTACTTCTCCTTGTTGCCTAGGCAATCATTATGGCAAAATTTTTTCTGCGACTCAGATCAGGCGCGACAGATTCTCTTCCATCTTCAACAGGACCCGCCGGGCGACCGCGGCGTCTTCAGCGTCGATACCGTCGAGGATATCGCCTCGAGCTTTCGGTACTCGGCGCGCGATCCGATCATGGACCTTCAATCCCGACGGGCTGAGCTCAACCAGCTGCCGACGACCGTCGTCTGGATCTTGCGTCCGCCGGATCCAACCCCGCTGCTCGAGCTGGGCGACCATCCGGGAGATGTTCGGTCGGTCCATCAAGGTATGGTCGCCGAGCTCTACCTGACTGAGCGCGCCTCGATGGCGGAGTCGATTGAGGACAAACCACTGTTCGGGGGTCAGCTCGCCGGCTTCCTGCGTCATTCCGGACAGGTGCTGCCGCAGGAGCCGGCCGGTCCGAATGATATGGAAGTTGAGCGAGTCCTCGACTCGAATCATTGTTGCTTAAGTAACAAATACGGCGCCCGCCCACAAGCCCCGATCGGAGCTCGACGCGCTTTGGTTGGGGAGGGGGCGGTCCGAGGGCTCAGAATCGATTCCTCGCGGAGGGCGTCAACGACGGTGGGCGATGAACGGGGAAGCGATGAGAAGACCGACCACCGCCTGGATGGGTACGCCAACGAGCAGCACGATCGCGAACCACACCGGTGGGTGGAGCTGACGGACGGCGAACCCGTCCATGACGAGTCCGATGAGGACGAAGATGGCCAGATGGATATCAGGCCGTCGAGGGGCGGTCAGCACCATGACCACGGCCCCGATCACCCCCGCCGCAAAGCCGACGAACAGGGCTGTGACTTGCGAAGAGAAGGTCAGCAGCTGTCCGGCACGGTTGGTCACGTGGAGGTGAGGCGCGAACACTTCCACCGCCGCCCCCAGCAGCCTAAGACTGAGGCCGGCGGCGACGATGCTCGCGACGATCGCCAATATCGAACGGAACGCGGTGACCACCTGACCACCATGAACGACGCCATTATGACCGTCAACTTCGACCGTGGTGGTGAGGCCCAGGCGGCCGCCTATTGAGCGGTGCCGGCGACAGGATACGTCGCGCGAATCCTAGGTTCCATCGGCGCGCGGCGGCCGGCGAGGATCCTCACGGACCGCGTCGAGCATCTGCATGCACAGCAGGTGGTTGAGGATAATGTCATTTCGAGCCCCGGTGGCGTGCTCGTCGTCGGGGTGCCAGGCGTGGCGCAGAAACGCCTGCACCCGTCCTACGTCGAACAGGCCGGCGTTCTCGATCCGCTCTGGCTTGAGCCAGACGTCAGCCAACATCTTCACTTTGGCTGCCTTCGCGGGGTCGGTGTTGCTCGGGGGGGCCATGAACGCGAACTTCTCTCGTTCGTACAGCACGCGGGGGAGGATGCCTTTCATGGCCTCCCGTAAGACGTACTTTTCCGTGCCGTCCTTGATACGGAGGGTGGGCGGCACCCGGACCGCGAACTCCGCGAGATGGTGATCGAGGAACGCGGGGCGCGATTCCATGGAGTTCGCCATGTCGACCCGGTCGCCCCCCCAGGTCAGAATCTGGCCCTCCAGCATGGTCTTCGACCATGTGTACTGAACGACATCGAGTGGATGCCGGCCGACCACCCGCGAGGGATCGATTCGGGCCGCGATCGCGGACCCCGGATCGTAGCCTTCCAGGTCCCGCCGAATGTCGTCCGAAAGTAGCGGTCGGACCCGATCCAGCGTGAATAGCCACGGTTGAAGCCAAGAGGGCGTGAAGCCGCAAAGCGCCTCCCAGGCGGGGTGATGCCGCTCTTCCTCGGAGAGGATCGCGCCTCGGAAGACCGCGTTGCGGCGCTCGACCTCGGCGGGGTCGAGGCCGAGGCCATGGATGTACATGTCGCGCTTGAAGAATGGATAGCCGCCGAATAGCTCGTCCGAGCCCTCGCCGGTAATCACGACTTTGCGTCCGCCCTCCTTGACCGTGCGGCTCATATGCCACTTGGCGACGGCGAGGGTGTTGTAGAACGTTCGCTCGGCGTGCCACAGGACGCTCGCGAAGCTGTCGCCATACAGCTCGTCGCCGGATAGATGCAAGAGAACCTGCTCGGCGCCGGTGCTCTCGGCCATGGTCTTGGCGATCGCCGATTCGTCGTACTGATCGGAGTCGAAGGCGATCGTGTAGGCCCGAACCGAGCTTTGCTGCATGGGGGTCGCCAACCCCAAGATCGAGCAGGAGTCGATACCGCCCGACAGGTAACAACCGACGGGGACGTCGGCTTCGAGGCGGGTGGCGACCGCATCCAGCAGCCGGTCCCGCACCTCGGTGATGTAGAACGAATCGTCAGGATCGGGGTCGTGGTCTTCGGCGCGAGGGTAGTCGAGGTCCCAGTACCGGATGGCGCGCCGATGCAGCCGGCTTCCGCGATACTCGATGACCTGCATGCAGCCGGGTTCGACGACCTCGATACCTTCGAAACCGGTGCGGCCGGGAACCATGACCTGCATCATCTGGTGCAGCGCCATCTGCCGGTCGAGCCGACGAGGCGCGCTGGGGTGCATGAGGACCGATTTTATCTCCGAGCCGTAGGCCACACAGTCGTCCGTGAACCACACGTACAGCGGTTTGATACCGAAGCGGTCGCGGACGAGGATCAGACGCTCGTCGACCTCGTCGAACAGCGCGAACGCAAACTCTCCTCGCAGATGATGGACGAAATCGAGGCCGTGGCGCTTGTATAGATACAGCGCGATCTCCGAGTCCGATTTGGTCTTGAAGCGCTCACCGTCGCAGGTCAGTCGAGCCCGGATCCGCTTGTAGTCGTAGAACTCGCCGTTGACGGTCAGGACGCGCCCGGTGTCGCGATCGTGCAGCGGCTGCTGTCCGCCTTCGAGATCGATAATGGAGAGCCTGGCGTGTCCCATTGCCAAGCCGCGGCTAGGATCGATATGGATGCCTCGCCCGTCGGGACCTCGATGTTCGAGGACGTCGAGCATGCCGGCCACGATCTCCGGCTGAGGGTCATCTTGTGGTTTCCAATAACCTGCAATTCCACACATGAATCTGGCTGTTTCCTCACCTCTGTAGCGCGTCGGCGATGGCCCCGGAGCGCCCGAGGATGGCGATCAAGATCGCCTGGCGAATGAACACCGCCCCCGCGGCCTGTGCGAAGTAGAGGTTGTGGGCGGTCGAATCGAGGCTGGTGTCGAGCTCGTCACGACGCGCGAGAGGGTGCATGATGACCGATCCAGGCTTCAGCGTACTGTTGGCGTCGACCTTGTATCGACTATCGAGCGTCTTATAGTCGTCGCCGAGGAACGCGATCGAGTTCATATAGATGACATCGAGGTCCGTGAGAACCTTCTGGATGTCGTTGGTGACGTCGATGGGGATCTTGCTGTCCTTGGTGCGCTCGGTGAGGGTGGCGCCCAACGGGTCGGCCATCTCCGAGATGATGGTCATCCGGTCTACTGCGCCCTCGAACAGCAGCGCGAGCTGAACGAAGCTGTTGACCGCCCGCATGCTGCCGGGGGTTCCGATGATGCCGAGATGGACCCGCTGATCCGGCGGACATACCGGGTCCGCCAGGCGCGGTCGCCACTTCAGCAGAGCATACCAGTCGAGTAGCGCTTGGGTTGGATGCTGACCCGAGCCGTTGCCGGCGTTGATGAGCGGCGCGGTCAGGTTTCTACGGATCTCATCGAGGGCCGAGGTCTCCGGATGGCGCATGACCACGGCATCGCCGTACGTGTTGAGCATCTCGCCGATATCTTGAATGGACTCGCCTTTCTGGACTCCGGTCACTCGCCCGTCGGGAACGGACAGCACCTTGCCGTCGAGGCGGAGCACCGCGCTCTCGAACGAGAGCCGGGTTCGGGTCGAGGCCTCGAAGAAGGCGGTCACCACGACCTTGCCGTCGAGCGGCTTGCGCATCGAAAAGTCGGTCGTCTCGAGGAGGGCGGCGGCCTGCGCCAGGGCGATGACCGTCGCTTTGTCGAACTGCGCTGCGTCCAGAATCGATTCGTCGTGAAGGGCGGCGAGCACGCCGACGTCCAGTCCTCCGGTGACCTCGAGCAGAGCGCTCGGATCCAGCTTGACGCCTTTGGAGTTCGACCGGAACGGAACGCCTTCGCGGCGGACGATGCGACCTCGGCTCGGGTGAGGATGGATTACCATGTCGATTTCTTTCTCACGTCGCTGATGAAGAGGAGCAGCAGCCCGACCGCCCCGACCGTCGCTGCGGCCAAAGCGCCATAGATCAGCAGCCCGAATGCTTCTGCAGGCAGTATCCAGGTCACGTCTCGCTTCCCCTTTCGCTGGTGTCCAGGCGGCTCCACACGAAGTCGGGGCGACCCAAGACCTGATCGAAGATCGTCACCACGACGGAGACGGCGGTCCCGACCAAAGCGGCGGTATACCAACCGAGCATAAAGTACGCGATGAGGCCGGCCGTGGTCCCGAGAACCATGGCCATCACCACCCCGACCTCGCTTCCTCGCCGTGAATAGAGCCCGGCCGCGATCGGCGCAATGGCGCTGCCCACGAGCGGACCAGCAAAGAACAGAATGGTGGCCAGGGTACCGATCGGGCCCCCTTCATACCAAACGGTGGCCTCGGCCTGATCCCACGGCGCACACGCGATCCACGTGGTCGCACCGAGCGAAACGATGACCACCGACGCCGCCTTTCGCAGGCTCGCGTCGAGGCTCGGCCCATCGGGCGTCGACGGCGAGTGGCGGCGGGACGCGACGAGCAGCGGCTTGACGATCTCGTGGGTGAGGAGGTCGCCGGTGGCGGCGAGCAAGGAGTCGATGCTCGAGGCCAAGGAGCAGAAGACCACGATGAAGATCACCACCGCGCCGGTCTGGCCGAGCACCTCGGCGGCGACGGTCGGGCCGACGGTATCCGCGCGAAACACGTTGATCCCCAGCGCGGGTGCGGCCAAGCCCAAGAAGCCGGCGGCGACGGGAATCGGGAGCCACAGCAGCGCGCCCAGACCGTACGCCTTGGCCGCGACGCCTCGTCGAAACGCGAACGCTCGGCTCCACCACACGTTGGAGTGGAAGATCTCGCCGATGCCGAACAGCATATTATTGAACAGGGCCATCAAGGCGGCGGGGAACGCGAGGCTGAGGAGCATCGGCCGTCGCTCGAGCAAGGTCGCGTGAATCTCCGCTGGCGGCGCGGTGTCGACCACCAGCACCCCGACCACCACCACGCCGACGAGGATGATGACCGTCTGCACGAAGTCCGTGCCGATGACTGCGAACATACCGCCGAACAGGGTGTACACGACGCAGGTGAAGAGGATGGCGGTCATGCCGAAGACGTACGGAATGCCCGCGAGGGCCTGAAGCAGGACGCCCCCTGCGATGGCCATACTCACGAGCCACGTCAATCCGTAGAACAGAGAGATGGCCATGAACACGATGTGGGCCGAGGGGCCATATCGCAAACGGACGAACTCGGCGCTCGTGTAGCCGCCGGGCATCAAGTCGCGGATTCGCGCGGACAGGGGCGCGAACAGAAGCAGCCCGATCGACGCGGTACAGTACGCGACCATGCCCCACACGCCGAGCTGAAGGGCGAACTGTGGGGCGAGCATCACGGTGTTCGAGGTTATCCACGTGGCGGCGGTCGTGGCGGCCCCCAGCGCGATGCCGACGTTGCGTCCCGCGACGGTGAAGCCTTCCATCGTTCGCGAACGCCGGCCCAGCCATAAGCCGAGCCCGATCCAGATGAAACCGAAAGCGACCAGCAGCCCATATCCCCAGCTCGCGGGAAGGTAGTGCTGCGGGTTCATCGGTCAGCCTCTCGCACGGCCATGGCGCCGATGTAACCGACGATGATCAAGAAGACGGCGAAGCCGATGAACATCAGGGTCAGGGCCTTGGTCATCGAATGGTGGGCAATTTCGATGCGCACCGGCGCCGACCACGCCGACCAGGCCTGACCGTGACTTCGCCCGCGCACTCGGGCGAGCACGGTGCCGTCGCTCATCCCGGACACGAAGCTTTGCGTCGCCGCGCCCTGATACCACCGCGCGAAGTCGTTTCCGGTTCCTGTGGTGTCGAGATGGACTTCGAACTCGTAGCCGTCGACGCCTTCGTTGGGCGTCGGCGGCCGCCAAGTCATCTCAAAGGTGCCGTCCGAGCTCGGGGCGTCGGGTGAGGCGGTCGCGCGCAAGGCAGGGACGGCGTTCGCCCCGACCAAAGCGAGCGCGGCGACGAGACTGAGGGTCGCTCCCACCTGAACCGTTTTGCATACTAAATATCTCTGGTCGAGAGCGAAGCTGCGCTTCTTTGAAGGTCAGCGTCTAACAGAGAAACTCGGTGACCGCACGCAACAAGACCTGCGCGCCGATTTCCACGTCGGCCCAATGGGTGAGTTCGTCCGGCGCATGACTGACGCCCCCGACCGATGGAACGAAGATCATCCCCGCTCGGGTGAACTCCGCCATGAACTGTGTATCGTGGCCGGCGCCGCTGGGCATCAGCAGTGGGTCCTCATCGAGCCCACGGGCCGCCCGTACGAACGCTTGGATGACGTCTGGATGGCACCGCCGAGGCTCCAGCCAGCTGAGCTCGCGGTACTCGAAGTGCAGGCCTTTTCGTCGCGCAATGGCCCCCAGCACCCGCGTACACGCGTCAGCCAGCCCGCGGAGAGTATCCGGCTCGATGTCTCGACCAACGAGGGAAAAGACCGCCTCCCCGGGAACGGTATGAGGATGACCGGGGAGAAGCTCGACTTTGCCGATCGTCAGGCGGCTCCCGGGGCTGCCTTCCTCCTCCAAGATGCGGGGAATCTCGTGCGCGAAGCTCGCCAGGCCGGAAAAAGCGTCGCTGCGCAGATGCATGGGACTTGTGCCGGCGTGATTGGCCTTGCCCACCAGGTGAACGACCCATTTGAAGATCCCGCTGATGCCTTCAACGACCCCGATTCGGCGTTTCTCGGCCTCGAGGACGGGACCTTGCTCGATGTGAAGCTCGAGGAATGCAAAGACGTCTTCCGGTCGTCGAGCCGCGTTGAGCGCCTGCAGCGGCTCGAGCCCGTGACTGCGCATCGCGTCCGATAGCTTCACGCCCTCGGGGTCGGCGGCGTTCTCCAGCCAGTCGGGGGTCACCATTCCGCAGTACGCCTGGACCCCGAACATCCCCCCAAACCGTCCCTCCTCGTCGGCGAACGCCACGAGCTCCAGGGGACGACGGGGCCGCAGCTCGGAGTCCAAGATGGCTCGGGCGCACTCCAAACCGGCGAGGACGCCCAAGGTCCCGTCGAACAAGCCCCCGTCGACAACGGAGTCGATGTGGGACCCCAGCACCACCGCCGGATGGTTGCCTTCGAACCACCGACCCAACACGTTGCCCGCGCCGTCCAGCCGAGCGCGCCCGCCGGATTCTTCGATGCGGCGCATGAGCCATCGACGGGCCTCCATATCCGGGTCGGTAAACGCGAGGCGGGAGACGCCGCCGGTGTCCGTATGGCCGATTCTGCCCAGGGTGAGGAGGTCGGTCCGGAGTCGGTCCAGGTTGATCGAAGGGAGAGCCATCGTCGAGGCTATGGAGGGAACCACAAAAAATCATTGTCCGCGTCCGGATGACCTTCGATCTTGCGGTGACGTTCGCGAGGCCGGCGCGGCGTCGCTCGAAACCATTGTCGTCGAGGTCGACTCGGCGCTGGCGTGGCGCCCGTTGTGAGACGTCGGGGCCAGCCATCTTGCGGGCGCGGTCGCCCACGGACCGGTCGCGCTGGGTGACACCTCGCGTTGATCGCGATCATCGGTTGGGGCTGACTCCCCATTAAAACAAGGTCGTGTTTACATGCCCCGCGCCCGGCAGCGATCGCGCGGCGGTACGGCCGTCGCCATCCGACGGCGGACGCGATAAGGAAGCAGAAATCATGAAGAAGCTCATCATGTTGACCATGCTCGCCTCGGCGTTTGCGATCGGCTGCGGCGACGACGACGACCCGGAGCCCCAGCAACTTACGGAACAAGAGCTCGCCGAAGTGCTGGCCTCGGCAGGGGCGGTCGCGGCCGAGGCCCAGACGACCGTCGACTTTCAATCGGGAACGGGGACGTTCCAATGCACCGGCGGCGGCACGGCTGCGTTCTCCGGCGACTTCTCGAACGTTTCGAATCCGACGTTCACGGTGACGTTCACCGGCTGCGGTAGCGGCAACGTCACTGTCGACGGAAGTCTATCGTTCGATGTCGAGGTGACGATCACCGGCAGCGGAATCACCAGCGAGTCGACAGTGACCGGCAGCCTGACGATATCCGGCGACATCCAGGCGACCTGCAGCGTCAACTATACGGTGTCTACGGTCGGCTCCTCGTCCACGGTCTCGGGCACCGCATGCGGCCTGACGGTGACCGATCTCGCCATCGGCGTGCCCCCCAGCGGTTGATCTAAGGATCGTCTGACAACAGGTCGACGGCTCGCTCCAGGATGGGGTCGCGGCCGGCGGAGATGTCTTCGGCGGTCAAGGCCACGGCCTCGTCGGGGGCGATGCCCGCGCCCTCGTAGTTGACCCCGTCGAGATCGGCCTCTTGCCATTGGGGAACGCGAACGAAGAAGCCCCGCGGCAGGCTGACCCAACGCGGATTGGCCGAGCCCCGGCGGGGGGTGTCGCCGACGAGAGTGACGTCGCCGCGCGCGCGGAGGGCGAGGATGAAGCTCTCGCCGGTGCTGAACACCCGGCGATTGGTCAGGACCGCGATCGGTCCCAAGAACGGGGTCTCGCCAGCGGGCGCGATTCCTGACCGCAGCCAGGGGCCGAAGTCATCCCAGTCGGGGCCGTTGCGATACCGGACCATGCGGTATTCGAATGCGTCGCTGGTCAGCCGTCCGGCCACGTCGTGGGCCTCGAGATCGCTGCCCCCGAAGTTGCCGCGCAGGTCGATGATCAAGCCCTCGATCGGCGCCACGGCGGACAAGAAGCGGTCGAACGCTTCTCCGAAGCCGGATCCCGCGAAACTATCGAAGTGAATATACGCCACGTCTTCGGTGACCTTGCCGTTGACGAACGGGACCTCCGCCACCGAATCCGAAAGGTAACCGGGGATCGATGAACCTTCGAAGTTCTCTGGAAACGCCTCGAACCAGTCGCTGTAGGCCACAAAGCCGAGGTCCGCGGGTCCCTGTAGCGCGACGTGACCGTCTCTCAAGACCAGGAGCATGTCCGACAGCGCCGCGAACAGCTCCCCGTCGGTGCTGGCGGGGGTCAGCGGGGCGCGATGGGTGTCGCGAGCCGCGTTCCAATCCACGTTCCGCACCATGAAGGACGGATACTCCGCATCGAACGTCGACCAGACCTCGTCGAAGATCGCGAGCGCGGTGACCGACGGCTCACTCGTGGGTTCCGTGGTGCAGCCGATGGCTAGACCCGCCGCGAGGAGAGCGGCGGCGATCCGCGGTCGGTGCATCGAGCGCATCATCAGTCCCGTGTTGAACAAGGTGTTCCGGCGCTGGTCAAACCCGTCGTCATCGAGATCGACGCTCGTCGATTCTCGCCCCGGGTCCGCCGACGGCGGTCGCCGCTCGAAGGGGGCGGTGATGCTGCATCCCCAACCGGGTTAGTATGGTCCGGTGGTGGCGGTCCACCTTACGGTTCTTCTGTCGCTGGTCGCCGCCGATCCCGCGCTGACCGTCGACCGATTGCGCCTCGAGGCGCGGGGCGCCCTCGCGGAAGGCAACGTCGACGAGGCGGACCGCTTGTGGCGCGCGGCCTATGAGGCGGCCTTGCGAGCGGGAATTCGCGAACCGTCCCTGGTCACGGTGAAGCGGATGTTGCGGGTGTCGGAGGAGGCCTCCGCCGCCTTCGCTGGTTTAGGCGACGCCGAGCGAGCCATTCGATGGACGGTGACCGGACCGGGGGGGCTTAGGACCGCGAACGTCGACCGGCTGCGGAGCTTGGCCGAGATCGCCAAGAACAACGGACACGATGCGAGGCCGTACCTGAAGCGGATAGAGGCCGAGGTCGCGCGCCGCCGAGCTCGGCGGGCCGAAGCCCAGGCTCGAGAAGCGACGATTCGAAGCCGCAACTCGGCGGGGCTGCTCCTCGCGGTGACGGTGACCGTGGCCCTGATGCTTTGGCTGTTCGCGGGCGCCCTTCAGACCCGGTTGACGACCCCGGCCCGAAAACGAGCCGACCTCACCAAGCTGACGTCGCTCAAGATCGTGGGCCGGGATCCAACGGGGCGGCCGACGGCGTGGCGAACGACGAAAGTGGGAAAGGCGTTCGATCTGCTGTTGCTCGCCATGATGCGGCTGTCGGTGATCGGGGCCCTGGTCGGTGCCTACGTGTTCTGGCCGTTGCTTCTGGATGAGGTCGATGAGGTCCCGATCGCGATCATGCTGGGACTCTTGGTCTGTTTGTTCGTCGCGTATGCGTTGTTCGTGGCGCTGGCGGATCTGACCGGTCCGCCGAGGAGTGTCCACCGCGAGGTCGAGCTCGCCACCGATGGTCTATACGTTCGGACGCGGCGGGGGATCGTCGCGAAACGACACTATGAAGACGTTTTGCGGTGGACCGATATCACCGCGGTCCAGATGCATTTCCTCGTCACCCCCGTCCAACACGTCACGATCAAGGAATACACGGTCGTCGTACAGACGCAGATCGACGGGCACGAACGGCAGATGTGCGTCGCCGGCAGCGCGGACCCCGAGGTCGTCGAGGAGGTGGGTCGCGCCATCGCGGACGCCAGCGGTCAGCCGCTCATCCCGCAGCGCGAATGAATCGGACCGGGCGGGGGGACGACGGATTAGCCGCCGACCGGGGTGTCCGACGCGAACGGGCTGGCGAGGTCTTCGCCCTCGGGAAGCTCTTCCTCCGACGGCCATTCGCCATCGAAGACACACGCGCTGACGTCGCCGTCTTGACCGAGGGTTAATCCGTTGGCCACCAGGGCCTCGTACCGCGAAACGAACGTGTCGTCCCAACACTGGCTGACCTGAACGAAACCATCGCCAAGGTCGCCGTGCACCGCGAGCACGTCCGCGCGTCCGCGCCCGTCGGGTAACCATCGGGTGCGAACGACCAGGCCTTCGTCCGCGTCTTGACCGTCTTCCCCGTCGTGGATGTCGTCTTCGAAAGCGAACAGGATGTAGCCGAAGCCTTCGGTGTTTTCGCCATACGCGTAAGCGACGGTGTCGGGGGTCTGGTTGGCGTTCTGGGCTACGACGCGTACCGCCACGCCTTCTTCCGACTTGCCGAACGCGTAGGCGACCACGCCGCGGGCCTCTTCGGCGGGGTTCAGGCCGGCTACTTGGTCGAAGTCGATCGCGAACCAGCCGCGCCCGTACTCTTCGCCGTCGTCGGCCTCGTTGTCGCCGGTCGGCTCGTAGGCGCCGCCCGCGAGCCCCACGAAGTCCCCCCCGCTGACCGGACGTCCGGCGAGGTACCATACGAAGTGGGGCGTCGGTGATTCTCGCGCCTCGACCACGAGCTGGAACTCGTTAGGTTCGCGATCAGCGCGAAACGGGCCCCAGACGGCGATGGTCGCGGTTCGCGCGGAGGGCGGAAAGTCGGTGATCGCGTCGAGGGTCTCCAGGACCCCCCGCCCGAACAGGTTGATGGTGCGGGCTTGATAGTAGGTCGACGTGTAGAAGTCGGCCGGCTCGCCGACCAACGCGGCGGTGGTCGAGCCGACCTCGCCCTCGGTGAGGTCCTGGCTCAAGCTCGCGGGGGCGGGAAGCTCGAGCGTCAGCACCTGGGTATCGGGGAGCGCGGCCTCGAAGGGGTCGGTGGTCTCGTCGTTGCCGCCGCAGGCGGAGATGACGATGAAGGCGGCGAGGGTCGTCGATGGTAGATACAGATTTCGCATGTGATGACCTCCCAGTCGGCGTCATAGACCGAGCAGGGCGACCAAAAGGGAAAGCGTGCGTTCGATCACGTATCGTTCGGGTCGCCGGACCATTCGTAGGTCAGGCTGAGCGCGATCCGGTAGCCGGGGCCGTCGTTGAGCGCGTTGGGCCACCCCATGACCTCGGCCGCGAGCCCCACCCCGAACGCGACGGGGGCCAGGAGCTTGAGACCGCCGCCGAACACAGTCGGCACCGGGGCCGGCGCATCGGGATCTTGGTCGGCGTCCCGGCCGAAAGCGGGCTGAACCTCGACCATCGCCGCCGCGCCGAAGTGGGGATGGACCATCCAGCCGGCCTCGACCCGGGTCTGGACCCCGCTACTGGGGTTCTGGGCCCGGATTCGCGCCAACACATCGACGGTGATCCACGCTGCGGTCGGATAGAACGAGTGGCCGAACGACGCCCCGATCAGGATGTCCGTCCCCCCTGGGCCGCGCTGTGGTCGTCCGTCGAGGGCGTCGGTGGCCGGTCTTCGGTCGTACAGCGCTTGGCGAATCCCGAGCACGAACGCGACGGCCTGCTGGCGGTTGAGCAGCGCCCACTCGAGGCGGGCCTCCAGATCTTCGAGCCCCTGGTCGCGAAGCGTAGGGCCCTCGTCCAGAGTGTTTACGTTTTCTATCCAGCGCAGGGACAGGTCGAGCTCGAGGTTTCGGCCGAGCCCCAGCTCCGTATACAGTTCCGCGGCCAGACTGTAGAATTCACCCGAGGCCCCGTCGGCGAGCAAGAACGTGTCTTCTCCCTGGAACAGCGCCGCACCGGCCCGCGCGTATACGCTCCCCGCGGGTCGAGCCCAGCCGCCCGCGAGCGCCGGCGTCGAGGTCACGATCAGCAGCGCCGGGACCGCGCCCCACAAACCACGAAACACGTTCCGAGGGACCACGTAGATTCAGTATGGCACCCGCCGCCCCCGGTGACGACGGCTTCGACCGTCGCTCGTTCATCAAGCTGGTTGGCGGTACGGCCGGCGCAGGCCTCCTTCCGGCCAATTTCGCGTGTATTCCAGGGGGGTTTCGGGTCGTCGACTCGACGCACGTTCCTACCCCCGACGAGCCCCTCACCCCGACCGAGCAGTTCTACATCACCGACAACTTTGGGGTTCCGGATCCCGTCCCCCCGACGCGATGGCGTTTGCACATCGACGGCCTGGTCGACCGAGAGACCCGACTCACCCTCGACGACCTGATGGCCATGGCGCCGGTGACCCGTGAGCACACCCTCGAGTGCATCGGCAACACCCCGGGCGGGTCGCTGATCTCCAGCGCGGCGTTCACCGGCGTTCCGCTCATGCGGGTCATGGTCGAAGCGGGACTCAGCCGGCGCGCGCGCGGGCTTCGGTTCTTGGGGCTCGATGGATATCCCATCTATTTGCCGGTGGCGGTCGCTGAAACCGACGTCGCGCTCATCGTGGTCGCGATGAACGGGGAGCCGCTCACCGTGGATCACGGCGCGCCGGTGCGTCTGCTGCTCCCGGGGCGCTACGGGATGTTCTCGGTGAAGTGGCTGGATTCCGTCACCGCCGCCCGCACCTACCACACCTGGGGCGCGCTGCGAGGGCTGGCTCCCCAGATCGACGGCATCAAGCGGGTTCGAAGCCGGATCGACGGGCCCTCCGACCGCAGCGAGGCCCGGGTCGGTACCCCGGTCGTGGTCACCGGTCTCGCCGCGACGCCCGGGGTCGGCGTGGCGCGGATCCAGGTTCAGGTCGATGACGAGTGGAACGACGCCGAGGTGACCTTCAACCGGGTCGAGGACGGGCGCAGTCCGTACCTGTGGAGCCTCTATCGCTTCGAGTGGACACCGCAGACCCCCGGTCAACACATCCTGCGCGTGAGAGCCTTCGATCTCGCGGGCCAGACCCAGTCCCGGCGATACGAGTTTCCTTATGACAGCAGCGCCATTCATGCTGTGCGCGTTTTGGTTGGCGAGTAGCCCGACCCAAGGCACGGCGGTGACCCCTTCCGGCGAGGCGGGGCTCTACGTTGCGGGCGGGCTCAACGTGGCGCTGCCCACGGTGACGCTGGGGGCCATAGCCGGGGTCGCCGACGGCTTCGACCTCGACTTTCGTTACGACACCCACGCCGGGCTCGTCCACGACGTCGGGCTCACCGCCCGTTTCGCGTGGGCCGAGCGCTTCGCGGCCGCGGTGAACGTTTCGTACAGCTTCTTCGCCATCGAGGAGGTGTCGGGCATCCTGGCCGTGCGGGCGCCGTTTTCGAATGGGGCCACCGTGGCTCCCGACGTGCGGTGGCGGGTACTCGACCGCAAAGACCACCACCTCAGCCTCATGGGCGGAGCCTCCGTCCGCTGGCTGGGGCTCGAGGAGGACGAGTTCGGCACCGTATCGCGGCGGCTCGAGTTTTCGGTGCGTCACGCTTTTCTCGAGGTGGGCGCCGAATGGATCGGCGACAGCGGATCGACGTGGCTGCGGGTTCGCGCCGTGGTGCCCATCGAAGCGGAGTTTCGGGTTCTCGGCTACCTGCCGTGGATCGTCGTCGGCCACACGTGGAGTCTTCAGTGAGCGCGTGGCTCGTGGGCTTGATATGCGCGGTGACCCCGGTGCGCACGGCGGAGACCGTGCCCCCGGGATTCGCGATGTTCCACGCCGCCGGCGGCTTCACCCTGCTTCGGGTCGACCTTCCCGGCGTTCCGGTGGCCCCGGTGTTGACCGGGGATCTCGAGCTCGCGTGGGGCGTGACCCGCGGGCTGGATCTCCGCGCGCGGTACTCCACCCAGCTCGGGCTCGTGCATCGCCTGGGGCCCGAAGCGCGAGCGCGCCTGCTGGGCGGGGCAGAATGGGCCGTCGGCGCCCGCGTGTATCCGAGCGTCCAGTTCGTCGGGGCCGCGCAGGACGACGTGGACGTCGGGGGCGACGTGTCGACGTTCGCCGGCCTCTTGGCGACGGTGCGGTTCGATGACCTCGCGGTGACCGTGGACGCCGGGGCTACGGTGCAGTGGCTGCTGTTCGAAGACATCGATGGACGAAGCTTCGTCGACGACGTTCCGTATCTGGCCCAGGTCGATGTTGCGTTCGAGCTCGAGTGGGCGACCGCACCCTCCGGCAACTACGCGCTTCGTCTGGAGCTGACGATCCCCACCGCCCCTGACGATCCGTTTACCGTGCTCGGTGTGGTCCCCCGGCTGTTGTTCGGCGGCAGTTTCGCCCTGTGAACCGCGATCTCGTTCGCGCCGAAGACGACGGTCGAGCTGGGGGCGGTCGTGAAGCTTGCCGGCTCCGAGCGCCATCCGGTGGTCGCCGTCGCCACCGCCGAGTTTCGCTGCGACGATCACCACAGCGCTTCGTAACGATCGTGCACTTGGGCCAGGAACGCGTCGGTATCCGCGCCGGCCGGCAAGTGAAGCTTCGCTTGCTCGGCCAACGTCTCCCAGATGGGTTCGTCGCTCTCCCAGACTTCGCCGTGTTCGAGGAACAGCTCGTGGGCGACTCGGGCTACGGCCTGTGGACCTTGGCCCCACAAACGCGAGTCGCGAAGGGGGGCGAGCTCGGGGCGAGCGCTCATAGTCAAGCGACCTCCGCCCATTCGTGGACGGGCCGTCGGCTCTTGACCCGATCCAGATAGTCGTGGGTGAGCCGCTCCAGGGCGTCGTGTCGAGACCGGCCTTGGTCGAGCCGGAGCAGCGAGCGCCGCAGCCACCTCGCGCCGGTGGTCATGGAATCCAATCGAGCCTGGATCACGCCGAGGTACCGTTGACGCTCATCGGCTTCGACGCCGAGTCGAGCCAGGCCGGATTCGGCGCGAGGGAGGAGCTCCTGGATAAGCGGCACCACGGGGCGCTCGACCGGCGACGGGGGGCCGGCGCTCGGCCACAACAAGCGGGCGTCGAGGCCGCGTTGCGCGGCCCGGTAGAAGTTGTGTTCGGCGTACCGGAAGGGGAAGGCGGGCAGTAGAGCGTCGATGTCTTCGCGGAGATCGATGGTCAAGCCGAGCATGAATGCCGCCGTGGCGGCCATATCGACCGGGGTGGGGCCGGCGGGGAGAGCGCGAAACTCGACCCGGACATGACCGCCGGCGCTCGGGTCGTAGACCGCTCGATTCCACTGCCAGATCGTGCCTTGGTGGAGTCTGAGCTCCCCCAGCTCGGGCACCCCACCGTCGCGGACGACCTGAACGGGATCCTCATCCCCGCACGCGGCCAACACCGGCGGAAATAGCGCCACGGCTTCGGCCAATAGTTCGTGCATCCCCTTTCGGACCCATCCGTGACCGAAGGGGACCCGCACCGCCGGGCGCCATTCACCGGGCGGGAGTCGGCGGCCGACGAACGCTTGCTTGAACAACGGGACCCTCGTTTCGTCCCACAGCAACCGCTCCAAGAAGATAGGCGAATTGGCACCGAGCGCCAGCGCGAGGGGCGTGGCGAGCTGGGCGGCGTTGTAGGTGGCCGCGTACCGATCGGGGTCGATCCGAAGATGGACCTGAAACGAGGTGTTGCTGCCTTCGATGGCCAGCGTATCGCTCTGCACCTGCAGAGCCTCGTTGGGCCCGTGAATGTCGAGACGGACGGGAGAGGCCTGGAAGCGAGAGACACCGTTGATCAGCGCGCGGTAACGGGGCACTTGCGTGATACGGCTGTCGACGAGATCCGGCGTGCGAAGGGTCGGGACGATACCGATCGGCGCCAGGTGTCCGCCCTCCCGAACGCACGCCCGCTCGAGAAGGGAGATGGCGAACTCCAGCTCGGATTCGAGGGCCGCGAACGGCCGCCCGGCGGCGGGGACGGGGGTGAGATTGAACTCGACGTTGAACGCGACCAGCTCGAGGGTGACGCGAGGGTCCTGGCAGTGTTCAACGACGGAGGTGTTGATCGGGAATACGCAGGCAGAGTCGTCTACGATCGACGACTCCATCTCGGCGCCGATCGACTCGGGCCCGACGCCGAACCCGGGTCGTTGGAGCAACACCCGCAGCGCCTCCAGGTTCTCGCGCAAACGGCCTCGGAACCGAGCAAACTCCTCGTCCGTAAAGCGCTCACATTCGATGGCAAAACCCATACCGACCTCCCCGATCGACAACACCGTACGTCTGGCAGTCGGTCAAGCCGAGGCCGGTCGAAGGGGCGGTCGAACGGGCGGAGGGTTGGGTCAATCGACCGCCTTCAGCCACTCGACGGTCGCCAAGAGCCTATGACCGAGCGCGTCGATCTCATCGAGATGGTTTTGACTGATTTCGATCTGCACGCCGGCGTAACGGTCTTCGGGAAATCGACTTCGTAAGGCGGTGGTGATCGCGTCGCCGAGCCCAGTGTAGGGCTCGTTCTCGACCGCGTGTACGCCCAATCGCTCGAGTCGATGGAGCATGAGGTCCGCCGCGTGACGCTCGAGCTGCCGGCTCGGGTCCAGCATGACGCCCATGGACATCTTGCGAATCTCGCCCGCGAACTCCCCGGTGAATGAGTGAATCGACAGATGCAAGACGCACCGCGCCGGATTGACGGCGAGGGCACCGTCGATGGTTTCGGCCACACGGTCCCAGTAGGGAACGTGGTAGCGGCGTAGCCGGGCCGCGCGGGCATCGGCGGACAGCCCGATGTTGGCCGGGACCTCGACCCCGAAGGCGACCTCGGGCACCGATGCCGGGTTGTCGGGGCTGCGATTCAGGTCGGCGACCAGCCGCGTGTAGCGACCCAGGAACAGCGGCGCGGACAGATCGGCGGCGATGATCGAGCCGACCTCCCGAGCGCCGGGGTCCCAAGCGACGTGCGTTTCGAGCACTTCGGCCGGGACCCGCAGATCCAGGTCTTCCGGGACCGCATTGCTCGCGTGCTCGACGGTGACGAGGACGAACCAGTCGTGGTGCATGGGGCCCACAACCTACCAGATACGGATCACCGGTGGCTGACTGTAGGCCAGCCTTCTGCTGTTCTTGCCGATGGCGTATCAACGAGGTGTGGTGCGCAAACAGTCCATCGAGACGAACGGTGTTCGAGTTCATGTCCTCGACCACGGCCCCGCCGAACCGGGGGTATCGACCCTCGTCCTGGCCCACGGTCTGACCGCGAACGCCCATTTCTTCGATGGGCTGGTCGCGGCGGGCCTCGCGGAGGGGCTCAGGGTGCTGGCGGTGGATCTGAGGGGTCGCGGGCTCAGCGATAAACCTGACGCCGGCTACGCGATGGAAGATCACGCGCTGGACGTGATGGGTGTGGTTCGGTCCCTGGGCATCGAACGGTACGTGATGGGCGGACACTCGTTCGGTGGGCTGCTGACGTACTACATGGCCGCCCATCACTCCGCGGGCATCGACAAGTGCGTGGTGCTCGACGCACCGTCGGAGGTCGACCCGCGGATCGCCGAGCAGATCAAGCCATCGCTCGCCCGTTTGGGCGTAACGCTGCCGTCGTTTGCCGCATATCTCACCGCGGTTAAGCGGCTCCCGTACTACGACGGCTGGTGGGATCCTCGCATCGAGGGTTATTTTCGAGCCGACGTCGAGGACGTCCCGGATGGGGTGCGGCCCCGCTCGTCGGAGGCCCACATCGCCGAAGCCGTGGACCGGGTCAACGACGTCGACTGGCCATCGACGGTGGGGCGGGTCGCGGTGCCGACCCTGCTCCTTCGGGCGACGGGGAATTT
>JANQQN010000428.1 GCA_028289325.1 Myxococcota bacterium
CACGGGAAACCGTGTGGGAGAGTAGGACGCCGCCGGAACTTTTGATGATTTTAGTCGCCCCGAAGGCCCTCGTCTTCGGGGCTTTTTTTTTGGCCTCGATACAGTTCGCTCGCCGGCTCCGTTCGGCGGCGCCGGCGCGATCCCGAAGTCCAAAGTCGACAGTCGAGGGTCAAAATGGCGCCGGTTCGCAGGTGACCGGCCCTTCGACATTCGACCTTGAATGTTCCGCTCTACGACCCCTCCCGACGTCCGGTGCTGCATTTGCGAGCGTCGTCGGCGATGAACTAGGCTGGTTTCATGTGGGGGGCGGCGATCGGTGTCATCGCGGGCGGGCTCGGCCCCGCGATCGCGCAAAACCTGTTTGGGCTCAAGCCCGACGGTCCCCAACCTCCGCCGCTGCCCGAGCCGATCCCCGGCGACCTTCGCGTTCGCCGGGCCTTGCCTTACGACGACGCCCACCCCCGTCAGCGCTTCGACCTGTTGCTGCCGCCGTCGTGCCTGACCGGCCCGTATCCCGCGGTGGTGCTTTTTCACGGCGGCGGATTTGCGCGAGGTTCCCGGCATTACGTGGCCGGCATTGCGCGCGCGCTGGCCCGATTCGGTCATGCCGTGCTCAGTGCTGAATACCGGTTGGTGCCCCGGGCGACGTTCACGGACATCATCGACGACGCCCGGACGATGACGCGATTTGCGCTCGTCCAGGCCGAAGACCTGGATATCGATCCCGACCGCGTCGTCACGATGGGCCGCAGCGCCGGCGGCCATCTGGCGTTGATGGCCGCCTACACCACCGAACTACCCATCCGAGGCGTGATCAGCGAGGCCGGACCGACCGACTTCGATCCCGTCATGTGGGACGGATCGGTGCGCGGTGCGGTGATGCGACGGTTCTCGGACGAGGCCGACGCCCGGCCGCTGAGCCCGGTCCACGTCGCCACCGCGGACGCGCCGCCCACCCTGTTGGTTCATGGCTGTCGCGACCGCACCGTGCCTTTCGCTCATGCCCGGATTCTGCAGGTCAGGCTGGAGGCCCTCGGGGTGCCGGTCGAGCTCGTCGCTCTGCCCCGAACCGGTCACAACCCGATGCAGTGGCGATGGCGGACGGCCTTCGCTATCGTATGCCGCTGGCTGCGAGAACGGACCGCGATCCGCGACGCCCCCTCGTCGGTCCCCTGATCCTCGCCGGCCCGCCGAAGGGGGGCATTTTCGAGTCCGAACGCCGGACAGTGAGAATTCGCCCCCCCTCGCCGACGAAGGTCGCTTTGCGACACCCGGGCGCTGCGGGATGCGCCGGAACCGGTGAGACGTTACCTTCCTGCGACGGCGCGGCCGCGATGACCGATAATCGGCGGCGCGCGCACCGAGGGTCCGATGCTCGTGGTGCTGATGTTCGGCTTGGGCTGTACCGGTCCCTGTTTCGCCTCGTCGAAAGCGTTGACTCGCCTCGAGGCGAAGGTCGTGGCGGCCATGCAGGAGGCCCGCATGACCGTGAGGCCGGCGCCCATCGAGGCCTTGCGCCCGACCGAATCTGCCCCGCTGACCGCCCGCGGGAACGTTGCTGATCGCTACGGCGTGGAGCGCGTCGTGGCGTTGGACTACGAGCCTCGCCGCAACCTGCTGTGGCTTACCTGGTTTACGAGAGGGGTCCCCGGTGCGTGGCGGGTCAGCAAGATACCTTGCTCACGCCAGGGCGAGCGTATCGAGTGTCCGGATCTCGCGTCGATCATTCGACGCGCGGCGATGCCCCGCCAGGCGAGCGAGGTCGACGTCGTCGGGGCTCTTCGCGCCGTCGAGCCGAGGATCGACCGCTGCGTAGCCGCTGTGCGACGCCGGCCTCAAGTCGTCCGTCGCAGCGAAACCGTCGTGCTCGACCTGATCATCGAGCCTAGCGGCCGCTGGCGAGTGGCTGATATCGCGCCCCGTCCGGTCGCGCAAAGCGTGCTGGGCCGCTGCCTACGCGCGGCGATGGAAGGCCTGGACGTCGGTCGCTTCGAGGGCGAACCCCTTTCGCTGAGGATTCCTGTCTACCCCTAGATTAGTTCGGCGCGCGGCGATGTTCCGCCGCAAAGCGATCCGTCGCCGACACCAGCTCGTGCACGATGCCGGGCTCGGTGGCGGTGTGGCCCGCGTCGGCCACGACGCGGAGGTCGGCTTCCGGCCACGCTCGATGCAGTGCCCAAGCGGTCATCATCGGCGTCACCACGTCGTATCGGCCCTGTACGATCACGCCCGGGATCGACGCGAGCCGCCGCGCGTCGGCGATGAGCTGGTCTTCGCGAAACCAGCCCCCATGCATGAAGTAGTGGCATTCGATGCGAGCGAACGCGAGGGCGAACCGAGGGTCCGCGAACTGTTCGACCCGGTTCGGGGCCGGCAGCAGGCTGACCGTGGCCGCCTCCCATTGGCTCCACGCCTTCGCGCACGCCAGCTTGACCGCCTCGTCGTCGCCGGTGAGGCGGCGGTGGTAGGCGGACATGAGATCGCTGCGCTCAGCGAGGGGGATGGGCGCTACGAATTGTTCCCACGCGTCGGGAAACAGGGCGCTGGTCCCCTCCTGGTAAAACCAATCGAGCTCCACCTTCCGCAGCAGGAAGATCCCCCTCAGAACCAGTTCCGTCACCCGGTCGGGGTGGGTTTCGGCGTAGGCCAGAGCCAGTGCGCTGCCCCAAGAGCCCCCGAAGACCTGCCAACGGTCGATGCCCAGATGGGTCCTCAGTCGCTCGATGTCCGCGACCAGGTCCCAGGTGGTGTTCTCGCGGAGCTCGGCGTGCGGCGCGCTGCGGCCGCAGCCGCGCTGATCGAACAGGACGATCCGATAGCGGGTGGGGTCGAAGTAACGCCGCTGCGTCGGCTCGCTGCCCCCGCCGGGGCCGCCGTGAAGGACGACGACCGGCTTTCCGCGAGGATTTCCCGCGAGCTCGTAGTGCAGCGTGTGAAGGTCGCTGACCTGCAGCCGGCCGGAGTCGAAGGCGTCGATAGGCGGATAGAGCTCGCGGCGGTTCATCGAGTCACCATAGCAGCCCTTGTCCCCGCGGCCAGCGGCGGGGACCGCGAAAGAGAGCCTGCGCTCCCCGCACCGGCCTCTCGGGTCTGCAGCGGGCGGCAGGACGCCGCGGTGAGGGTTGCTGAAGGCCGCGTGGTGGCCTTAGATGCCGCGCGATGCGCACGCTCCTTCGGTCGGCTCTCGGCCTCCTCATTTCGAGCATCATCCTCGGCGGGGCGGCCGACGCTCAGCCGCGACGAGGACGGATTCGCCTCGTGGTTCTCGTCGTTGTCGACCAGCTCACCACCCCGCACCTCGACCGCTACCAACCGCTTCTGCGAGGGGGCATCGGCCGGATGATGACCGCGGGCGCAGTGTACCGCCAAGGTCGCTACGCTCACGCGAACACCGAGACCGGGCCGGGGCACGCGACGGTGGCCACCGGCGCGTGGTCGAACGTCCACGGGATCGTCGGCAACAAGTGGGTGGATGGCTCGACCGGCGCCCTCATTCGGTGCGTCGAGGACACGAAGTACGGCAACAGCCCCCAGTATCTGCTCGCACCGGGGATCGCGGATGCGCTCAAGGTGGCGACGCGAGGACGAGGGCGGGTGGTGTCCATCAGCCACAAACCTCGGTCGTCGGTCCTCCTCGGCGGCCAACGGCCGGAGCTCGTGGTCTGGTACGACGCGAACGAAGGCCGCTTCAAACCCGGGCGATGGCCCGGTGTTCCCGCGCCGCCCGCGTGGTACGCCGCGGCGCAGCTGCGGACCGGCCCCGAACTGGCCATCGGTCGGCAATGGACCCGATTTCGCGGCGATGTGGACTACGCGACGTGGGCCGGGCCCGACGATCGACCGTCGGAGAACGATTATCCCGGCATGGGGCGGACGTTTCCTCGGACCCTCGGCGCGGCGCCGAAGCTATGGCCCCGCCAGTATCCCGCGACACCGGTCGCCTTGGACGACGTCATGACCCTCGCGTACGCCTCCATCGACGGCGAAGAGCTCGGACAGGACGATGTGCCCGACCTGCTCTATCTCGGTCTCAGCTCCTTTGATTACGTCGGTCACATGTTCGGTCCCCACTCCCAGGAGTCGTTGGACACCCTGTTGCGCATCGACGCCGCCCTCGGCGAGCTCGAGGACCGGCTGAACGAGAAGCTGGGTGGTGGTCGTGTGCTGACCGTGCTGACCAGCGACCATGGGGTGATGCCGATGCCGGAAGCGTTATCGGCCTACGGGGTCGACGCCGGCCGCATCCCGACCGAGATGTTCAGCAAAGTGATCGGGGACCAGCTTCGCACGGTGAATCCGCCCCGGGTCTACCTGAAGAGTTCGGCTCGGCCAGGCTCGCGCGCGAAGACCCTTCGCGCACGCCGAGCCCTCGCGCGCAAGCTCGCGGCCCAGCCTCAGATCCTGGAGGCATACGTGCCCGAAGACGTGGCCCGTTTCGTCGAGCCGTACCAAACCTACTATCGGCGTCTGCTGTACGAAGGACGAACCCCGGACATTCTGTTTCGACACCGCCCGTTTTATTACGTGAGTGCGGTCGGTCCCGACGGTACCGGGCAAGGGACCGGTCACGGCTCACCGTACATTTACGACCAGACGGTTCCCATTGTCCTGTACGGTGCCGGCGTGCGCCCGGGGATCGACAACCGACCGGTGATGATGACCCGGGTAGCGCCGACGATCGCCGCCGCGCTTCACATCGAGCCGCCGGCCGCCACGAGCTCGCCCGCGCTGCCGGCGGTGCTGCCGTGATGAACGCGTCGATCCCCGCCGTTCGGCGCGCTGGGGGGCGGCTCGGTTCTCTGCTCCTAGGGCTTCTGGGCGTCCTGTCGACGGCCAGCGCCGCCGCCGGTGAGGTCGCCTCGTCGACGACGACCGACGCTCTGCGGCCAGCGCCGATGCCCGAGGGCGCCGCGCCGTCGATGATCGACGGCCAGCCTACGGTGCGCCCGACGCCGGAAGGTCGCGGTGAGGAGGGCTTCCCGCGGGCGCCGATGCCCGAAGGCGCGGCGCCAGCGACGATCGACGGCCAGCCCGCGGTACGACCGACCCCCGAAGGCGGGGTCGACGACGGACTGCGTCGAGCGCCGATGCCTGCGGGCGCGGCGCCCGGAC
>JANQQN010000429.1 GCA_028289325.1 Myxococcota bacterium
ATACCAAAGCCGCCCGCCGCCGAAATCGGTCGCCGGCGGAGGAGGTCCCCGGCCCAGCGAAGTGGCTGCCCGCCGCCGACCTCCTCGCCCAGGCCAAAACCGTGGGCATCCTCGGCCGTTTTCAGCGGCAGGGACCAGACATCACCGGCCTGCAAGAGCTTCTGACTTACGGCCTCAAGGGCCTCGCCGCTTACGCCCACCACGCCCAGGTGTTGGGTCAAGAAGACCCTGCCGTTTACGCCTTCGTCCACGAGGCGCTCGACTTTCTCGCCACGAACCCCACGGATATCGAGGCGCTCCTCGGGATGAACCTTCGCGCCGGCGAAATAAACTTTCGCGTGATGGAACTCCTCGACACCGCCAACACCGGCGCGTACGGGCATCCCGTGCCTACCCCGGTGGCTCGTGTCCCGCGCCCTGGCAAGTGTTTACTCGTTTCCGGTCATGACCTTCGGGACCTTCATCTGATCCTCGAGCAGACCGCGGGTAAAGATATCGATGTCTACACCCACGGCGAGATGCTGCCGGCGCACGGCTACCCAGGGCTCAACAAACACTCCCATCTCGCCGGTCACTGGGGCGGCGCCTGGCAAAAGCAACAACATGAGTTTGCCGACTTCCCGGGCAGTATCGTTCTTACGACCAACTGTCTCATCGAGCCTCGCGATAGCTATAAGGGCCGGTTGTTCACGCGCAGTGTCGTCTCCTGGCCCGGCTGCGTGCACATCGATGGCGATGACTTCACGCCGGCCATCGACGCCGCCCTCGCCGCGCCAGGCTTTACCGAGGCGCAGGTCGACGCCATCGACCTGCCGCCGTGGACCGTTGGCTTTGGGCACAACACCGTTCTCGGCGTCGCCGACACCGTCATCGACGCCGTCAAGCAGGGTGCCCTCAAACACATCTTCCTCATCGGCGGCTGCGACGGTGCTCGCCCTGGCCGTAACTACTTCGAGGACTTCGCCACCAACATTCCCGACGATTGCGTTATCCTGACCCTCGGCTGCGGCAAGTTCCGCATCCACGACCACGACTACGGGACGCTCGGCGGCTTGCCTCGGCTTTTGGACGTCGGTCAGTGCAATGACAGCTACTCCGCGATCAAGGTCGCGATCGCGTTGGCCGAGGCATTCAGGTGCGACGTCAACGACCTGCCGTTGTCTTTGGTGATCTCGTGGTTCGAACAGAAGGCGGTCGCGGTTCTACTCACCTTGCTGCACCTCGGCATCACCAACATCAAGCTTGGCCCTACGCTGCCGGCGTTCGTCAGCCCCGCCGCTCTGAAAGTACTCGTCGACAAGTTCAAGATCGCCCCCACGGTGAACGCTCGCGACGACCTCAGGGCGGCCCTCGCTTGAACGAGACCCGACCCGAGCGTTTCGACACCATCTGGGTTGACGGGGTTCTGACCCCGGCCTCAGGCCGGCAGCGGCAACCGTTCTATGAACCCAGGCTTGACCCGGCCCGGGATCCACATCCGCGTGGAGTCGGGCTGGGCGAAGTGCTCGAACCCGTTGCCCGGCTCCCGGCTGAATACCTCGTCGAAGAAGTCGAGGCTGAGGTAGTCGACGGATTGAAGGAGCGAACGGGTGAGTTCGACCGCCTCCATGGATTGAATCCTCTCGTCCCCGTAGGTGATGACGAACCAGCCAGGCGTCTGACAGTGCGGGCAGGTCCAGCGTTCGAGGGCGCGGGCTGCGCTTCGCCCCAGAACCGGGCGCACGACGTAGTAGACCTGCTCGAGGTCTCGATGGTCGAGGTTCTCGATCCGGTCGCCAGCGCGGAGTACCCGGTCAAACTGCTCGGCGTCATCGAGGAGCTTGGTGGAGGCACCGGGCAATACCCCTTCGGTCCTCGTTCCGCAGACGGGGCAGGTCAGGGGGCCACCGAAGGCGTTGCTGACAGACATCGGTGGTTCCTTGGCAAGTCGGGAAACGAACGCCAAGCCCGAGCGGCCCACCGACGACCGATGTTGGCCGGCATCACTCATGATGGATATCCCAGGGATTCCGTCGACCCCACATAATCGTCGGATCGAAACGGCCGAACCTACGTCTTCGTAGCTTCGGCACACTGAGCCCAGTGAACGGTTCGAACCCTCGGTTTCGGATCGTCCTCGATCGGTTCTTTAGGGCGCCAAGACACGCGGGCGTCGTCGCCGCCGTTGACGTTGGAACGCCTTGGCATTGGCGCAGATATTGCGAAGCGCTCAGGTCTACGATGGCTTGTGCCATGCGATTGAGGAGCAAACCAAGATGAAGAGCAAACTGGAGTACGTTTGGCTGGACGGCTACAAGCCGACTCAGAGCCTGCGCAGCAAGACCCGCGTGGAGTCCAACTTCAGCGGAAACCTAGAAGACTGTCCGGTGTGGTCATTCGATGGCAGCTCGACCGAGCAGGCCGACGGCAGTTCGTCCGACTGCCTCCTCAAACCCGTTGCGATCTTCCCGGATCCAGGGCGGAAAAATGCGTATCTGGTCATGTCCGAAGTGCTCAACGCCGATGGCACGCCCCACGAGTCGAACGGCCGCGCGACCATCGAGGACGACGACAACGACTTTTGGTTCGGCTTCGAGCAGGAGTACTTCCTGTGGGACACGCGAACCAATCTGCCGCCAGGCTTCCCGCCCGGGGGCTACCCGCCTCCCCAGGGGCCGTATTACTGCAGTGTGGGGGCCGCCAACGCCTACGGCCGACCCATCATCGAAGCCCACCTCGATGCTTGTCTTGAAGCCGGCATCAACGTCGAAGGCATCAACGGCGAAGTCGCCGCTGGTCAATGGGAGTTTCAGGTGTTTGCGAAAGGAGCCAAGCGGGCCGGAGACGAGACGTGGGCGGCTCGATACTTACTCGAGCGCATCGCCGAGGAGCACGGCTACTCGATCAACTGGCATCCCAAACCGCTGGGCGATACCGACTGGAACGGCTCCGGCATGCACGCCAACTTCTCGAACGGCGCGATGCGAGAAAAAGGCGAGGAGTCCGTCTTCGTGATGATCTGCGAAGGCTTCGGCCGGAACATCGACCGTCACATCAAGGTCTATGGCGCCGACAATCATCACCGCCTCACCGGCAAGCACGAAACGCAGGCCATCGACCAATTCAGCTACGGGATCTCCGATCGCGGGGCCTCCATCCGCATCCCTATCGCCACGGTGGAAGACGGTTGGAAGGGTCGCCTCGAAGACCGACGGCCGGCCTCGAACGCGGATCCATACAAGGTAGCGGCGGCGATCGTTAAGACGACGAAAGAAGCCTTGCTATAGCCGCTGATTTGGCGGCGCTAGCGTCGCCAAGGCTTTCTCGAGTTCGCGTCGATCCAGTCTTGTGTCAGCTCCCGTACCAACTGACTTGCGCTGGGCATTCGTGTGTCCGGGTCTTTCTCCAGGCACCGAAGACAGATGTCCTGTAAGCGCGGAGGAACCTCATGTTTGGACAGTGAGGAGGGAGGTACCGGTTGTTCGCTTCGAACCGCTTGCAGTATCTCCTCGACCGTATTGCCCACGGCAGGGGGCCGCCCGGCCAGGATCTCGTACAGGACGGCCCCCAGACTAAAGATATCGCTCCTGCCGTCGATGTCGGGGTCCCGCCGGATCTGTTCTGGCGACATGTAGCTGACCGTTCCTTGGAGCTGCTCGTGGTCACTGAGGCCGCTGGGCTCGTGATTGTCGACGGGAGTCTGCGCCTCGTCCGCGACCGCGCTCTCGGATCTACTTCTCACTTTGGCGAGGCCCCAATCCATCAGCAGAACTTCGCCGAATGGGCCGACCAAGATGTTCTCCGGTTTGACGTCGCGATGAACGACGCCGTGGGTGTGGGCATAGGCGAGAGCTCGAGTCACCTGCAGGAGCACTTCTACGAGCTGGTTGATGTCATATCGTTCGCGATAGTTGAGGACTTCACGGAACGTGTAGCCGTGCACGAACTTCATCGTGAAGTAGAGACGCTGGTGGCGGTCTTCTCCGAGGTCGTACACGGGCACCGTATTCGGGTGTACGAGCATGGCGGTGACGCGCGCTTCGCGCAGGAAACGCTGGCGCGCGGTCGGATCCGTCGAGAACTCGGGGCGCAGCGTCTTGTAGCAGACCACTCGCGACAACCGGAGGTCCTTACACGACTGAATGATTGATCTGCCGCCCCGGGCGATCGTTTTGAAGTACGCGTATCGGGTCCCTTCTACGCGCCCCGCGATGGGGGCATCCGTATCCTCCAGGTATAGGACCGCCAGCCCGTCTCGTGGCGGGGGAGGAAATCGCAGTCTGGTCTTCTCGGCGATAACTCCGGTATGACAGAAGTGCGTTCGGAGGCAAAGGGACATCCCGGCCTCCGAACGCACCGTTGGCGCGCGGGCGCGGGGCCCCGTCAAGCTTCGACGAGAAGATCGATCGGGGCCCGTCTTCGGCTCTACAGGGTGACGCCCGCCGTGACCTTGTAGAAGTCCTGCGGGTCGTCCGGCGCGACGTCTACACCCGCCGAGAACCGTAGAAAGCCCACCCCGGAGCTCGCTTGAATGTACGGTCCGATCCACTGGTAGACGTCTTCGACCTCGCCGGTGTCCGCGCCGAAGTTCTGCACCAGATGCTCCCAGTGGGCGCCAACGGAGAGCCATGAAGTCGGGGCTACACCGACGTTGGCCCAATAGTGAATGAAGTCGTTTCTTGCATTGTCGGTCTGCTCACGAAGCCCGATATAGAATCCGGCGTAGATTTGGCCTTCGATGAGTCCATCGCTGTAGTTGATCGTAATGTTAGGCACGATGCCTTCGACGACCCGACCCCGTCGCGTACCAGCCAGCAGGGTTCCGTTCGTGATGCCGAACTGCGGGTTGATGCCGAGATTTCCGTCGAGGAGCTTTAGGTTTACCCCCCCGCCCCATTCGGTCCACAGGTTCTGACCACCGCTTCCGGCTCCGAACGCGGGAATCGTCCACAAGATCGAGTAGAAGGTGAGGTCGAAGCTCTCGGTAAGGCCCACACCCACCTGCGCGGTGCCGTAGAAGCCAAAGAAGATATCTTGATTCAGGGACATGGCGATGGATGTTTCGGGTCCATCCTTGTCCCCTTCGTCCGCCAACAAAGTTGCTGGCGAGGCCAGCAGCAGGGTCGAAGCAATCAGTACGGATGACAGTCTTTTGAATGTTTGCATATGCCTCCCTCGCAATCGAACCGCGCGCTGGCGGTCGCGGAAGTATCCTGCAACGAGGATGCCATTCGGATCTGGAGACACAGTTCGTCTGTCGGGCGACATTCGCGTAGCACCGGCGCGTGTAACAGACTTGAATGTAGTGAGCTGTCGATACAGACACCGTCCGGCAAGTACGGAGCGACCGATCGGCTCCGTTCTGCCACGGGGGCGGTTGCAGCGGTACGGAGGGAAGACGACGACCGAGCGTTTGGGTGGGGCTGGTACGGCGATCCGGAAGTTCCGATCCAGTTCCAGGCTCAGAACCTCCAATCGCCGTCCTAGCTGCATCCCGAGGATCGCCGCGTACACGCGGCTTGCGTCCGGCAGATCTCAAGTCCTTCGCAAATGGCTCAGGACATAAGATCTGCCGTACTAGGTCTTGCGTCGGCCTCGGGGCCTCTACGTTCGTTCGACGTCGGGCTGCAGACCGTAATGACGTACGCGCAGCTCCATCTGGCGCTCGGTCAAACCCAGCTTTCGGGCGGCTTGAGCGATGTCGTCCCGCGTGTCCTTTAGCGCGTCGACCAGCAGCTCTCGCTCCACGGCATCCAAGGTCGCCTGCAACGTACCTTTAGCCTTCGTGCCCGAAGAGGCCGCCGTCTGCAGGGTGGGCGGCAAGTGGTGCGCGTGTATCACGTGGTCGCGAGTGAGCAGTGTCGCCCGTTCAATGCAGTTCTCCAACTCCCGGACATTGCCGGGCCAGTGATACGCGGTCAGCAGGTCGATCGCATCGGACGTAATACGCCGAACATCCTTTCCGAAGGCGGTTGCGAATCGCTCGATGAATGTGTTGGCGAGCAAGAGGATGTCCGCCCGCCGTTCGCGCAGGGGTGGCACGTGGATCGGAAAGACGTTTAGGCGATAGTACAAGTCTTGGCGGAACTGGTTCGATGCCATCAATCCTTCCAGGTCTCGGTTGGTCGCCGCCACGACCCGGACGTTCGTTCGGAGGGTCTGGATTCCTCCGACTCGCTCAAACGTCTGCTGCTGCAGGATTCGCAACAGGATGACTTGAACGGACGGCGCGAAGTCTCCGATCTCGTCGAGAAAGATCGTTCCGCCGGAAGCGGCTTCGAAGCGGCCGATGCGGAGCTTGCTTGCGCCGGTGAACGCCCCGGGCTCGTGTCCAAACAGCTCACTTTCGAGCACGCCCGTCGCGAGCGCGGCGCAGTTCACCTTGATGAAGGGGCCGTCGCGGCGAGGGCTCAACTTATGAATGGCGTCAGCGACGAGTTCCTTGCCGGTCCCGCTCTCCCCGCGGATCAAAACCGTCGCGTCACTGTCGGCGACGGCGTCGATCATTTCGAAGACCGGGGTCATCGCCGCCGCGCGCGCGATGATGTGCGTGTCGTTGTTCGAAGCGTCCGGCCGATGATGGAGCTCTGCCCGCCGGCGTGAAACCGTCGATGCGATCATCGTCGCGACGACGCTATACAGTTCTCGGGCGTCGCGCGTGGACCCAGGAAAAGACCGACGCACGTCAAGACTGAGGGCCCCGATGACGTCGCCCTCCCATGCGATCGGCAAGCAGACGAAGGTGACGTCGCCGTTGGTACCGACCTGCGGCAAGACGATGGCCTGCGCAGTCTCGATGGCCTGTCGTGTCGTTTCGTGCCCGGCGCGGAAGCGGGCCGGCGGGGAAGCACCGAGGTGCTGTCCGGCGACGATGACGAGGTCTTGGCTATCCGGACGCAAAACACTTATCGCGCCGGCGGTGACACCCCCGTGTGAGGCCAGCTCGGCGAGAACCCCCGCCAGTCGATCTTGGGGTTGAGCCCGGTCCAAGACCACCTGGTGCACCGAGGCCAAAAGCGTCAGATTCGAGACGTCTCGCCGAGGAAGAGGCTTACGGGCCACTCGAGGCATAGTGCTTTGTACCACTTCCGTCCTCAAAGTTGATTCGGATTACACTTTCAGCTGAAACTTGCCGCATGGACGTCATCCGCTTTCCTCTAAGGGATAGACTCCACGCCACGCATAGCTACGCAAGATCGTCTGCAGACCGACTGGATCGGCGCAGCTCTGGCGCGGCAGCGCTGCCAGGCCTTTGGAAACTTGGATTGACGCCGCCCCCCCCGTGAGCTCGGCAACCGTCGAGCCCGCGCTTGACGCAGCTTGCCCCGGATCGCCACGGTCGAACGAAGCGTTATGCGTAACGGCAAGGTCAGGAAGCGGGCAGCCATTGCCCGCGAGTACTTCTGGATTACACTGATTGTAGTAGCGACGAGCGCGTTGGCCCTCAGCTGTGGGTCCGACGGCGGCTCGACGGGAATGGGGCCCGGTGAGATGCCCCCCGGCAGCCTGGATGGAGATGCAGGAACGGCAGGAACACCGGACGGCGGGCCGTCGACCGCAGAATCCATCGTCGTGGACGTCGCGTTGCAGTCGGGAGGTCGATGGACCTTCCTGTTTACGAGCGAGCGAACGGCGTCGAGGGCGGGCTCAGGATCGTCCGCGGAGTCATCCGGTGTCTTCGAGGTCCGGCTCGGCTCTGCCACCGTCATTGCGGAGCGGACCGCCTATCCGCTCGAAGTGCAAGTTTTGGCGGGGCCGTCGTCCGAAGTCGACAATCTCGTCCGATGGACGCACATGGCGACGGACGCGCAAGGGCGGCTGTTGGGCTCCACGGACGGCGTGACCCTCGAGTTCATTTACGGCGGAAAGACGGGCGGCGGCTTCTTCGCCAACTTTGGAGATGACGAGATCGCACCGTTGTCAAATACCTTCGAGGGACGGTACGCCAACGTGCTGGGCTTTCAAGTGGAGCAAGATTCGACCAGCGGTGGATGCGAGGTCGTGCTCTCACTTCCGTTTTGTGAGGATTCTTCGAATAGCTTTCGTCAGTACGAACACTTCGCGGTCGGTCTGGGGCCCGTTGCCTACGCCACGCGCATCGCGTCGTTCGACGATAGCGCCGGCTTTGTTACCAGCTCGTCGCGGGAGATCAACGTCGAACTGATCTCCGCTTCTTTCGTTTCAGAGGACTCAGGATTTGTTTCCTCTCCGTGGCGTATTCTTCCGAATCTGCCCCAGGGCGTGACCACCGAACATATCGTGGGCGTAGCCGATCGGCTCTACGCGTTCTCGCGGTCGGAAGGGATCTTTGTCTACGAATCAGGGGCCGGCTGGAGCACCGTGCGAGACTTTGATCCGCCGACCGGGCAGCTCTTTTCTGTCACCGAAGTGGAGGGAAAGGTCGTGATCTTGGCCGACGACGAAGACGCGCCTTCGCTCCCTTGTCCGAGTCTCACGTTACTCTTCGATCCATCGGACGGCTCCTTGAGCGCGGGCGCGCCCGTACCGCCCACGCTCGGCGCACCTTCGTGTGCAGGGCCGCCGGCCAAGGTCGAGCTCAGCAGCAGTGAGCTTCCGTCGGAGCTTGCGGTCTTGATCGGTGGAAGTGCCACGAGCCGATTCTTCTATGGATACAGTCCGTCGAGCGACGAATGGACTCAGCTCGGGGGCGAAATCATGGAACCTGTCGGGGCGGTTCGCACGACAGACGTTTTTGGGGCCCCGCTGTCTCCCTACTGCAGCGTTGGAGGAAGCGGGCCAAAGGTCGTGACCACTTTTCAGATCAGCGACAATGGTGCTCGAAGACTTCAGGTCTTCGCCTTCGACCTAGACGATACGAGCTTCGAAGCCGTCGCGCTAACGCCCGGCTGTGATGATAGGTTTGTCTCGGCGGCGCCCTGGATCGCGCAGTTCAAACCGAACACACCATCAGATTCAGTGCCTCCGAGTCTCTACAACCTGCAAACGCAAGAAGTCGGGCCGCTTCCGCCATCCCTCCTCTCTCGAACGGGTCGTTTCGCGACGACAAGGTTCGCGGACGAAGCCGTCATTGCCGGCGGAGTTCTAGACGGCGAGCCCGTCGTCGCCCTGGAGATCCTCGAACTCGGCCGATTCCTTCCCTAGCCACCTGTCTCCTCGATTCCTTACAGAACTTCGTTCTGCTCGTAACCCCCGATCCAGGCGCCTAAACGGCCTTTATAGGTAGGTCCTTTAAGGCGGCCTGATCCGGTGGATCGGGGAAGTCTGGGGTGCGCGTGCGAGGAAGGGTTTGGGGTAGACGTCGAGGGTTGAGCGGGCTCCAACTCCCCCCTCCTACGCTCACGCTCGACCCACACCCGCACCCGCACGCGCACGCCAAACGAGTCCCGCCAACGACCACAGGCCGGTCTGCATCCGTCCGGCCTGCGCACTTTACGCGCACCTGCCGGGCCAGCGGCTGCGATGCGTATAGGTAACTCGGGAGGCCTGAAAGCCGCCGCGGTCACGGCAGCTGCGCGATGGAGCCGCGAAGGCCGGACGGACACAGACCGGCGAAGGAGGTTTCATGCAGACTCACTCGTTCCAGTTCGCCCACCACCGCCTCGAGGTGTACCGCCTTGCCCTCGACCAGGTCGAAGCCGTGCATGCCGTGAGCCGCGGGAATGGCCGGAAGACTCGACTCCGGCGGACTCCGAGATCCGCAGCGCCCCGTCGGCTGGGCTGGTCGCTCTGTTCGCCCAGGAAGATCGGCCCCGTGCTACTACAGCACCTCGAAGACAAACGCTTCGGCGACAATGAAGCTCCGGCCGAGCAATAAGAGCAGGCTCGCACCTCGTGGGGTATGGCCGTTGATCATGGAACACCGAACATCTAGACCTTCAAGAAGTCGCTTGACGCCGTCGACTATTCGTTGAGGGCCCTCCATGAGCTTGCCATACCCGTCCTGGAGGCGCGCACCCGGGGTACAGTAATCATCGGCCCCGCGCCAACCCTCGGTCATCGCCCGGATGGTGTTCTCGACCGCGCGCTCGGCACCATCCGGGTCTTCGGGCGAAGATGAGAAGAAGAGCATCGCGCTAGGTTGCTGATGCGTCCATAGCAGAGGATGAGTGTCCAAGATCTCCGCGCGGCCGAACCTTGGTCCGTCGAACACGAACTCCCGCTTACCTCGGAAGTGGCAACGCCAGGTTTCACCCGCCGTACCCTTCAGATCCCAATAGGTCGTCTGTCGTCGCAGGATTTCACCGCCGCCACCGAGCGATTCGAGAACCTGCCGGCCTTCTGTCGCCATCTTGTTCACGGCATGGTCGTCGCGCGACCGATCGTCGGGCATGGTAAAGGAACACGCACAACAAACCGGCTTTCTTCCATCCGCCGCGGCGTGCCCGGTCGACCTTCCCGGAACCCGGTACGTTGTTCGGAGACCGGAATCGCCCTGAGCCATGCCGTTGGGCGGCGCGAGAACGAAGCGTACCCTTGACGCCTCGGTCGGGCTCGCCTCGGATGCGGACATGGCCGTCCGTTACGGAAAAAAAGGCGCGCGCACCAACGAGATCGACGTGTCGCGCTATGCGTCTGCACCCTTTCGGGCGCTGTCACCGTTTGCCAAGCACAGCGAAATCCCGGTCCCCGGTCGAGTCTGCGCCAGTATCCTGCTCGATCTGAGCGAAGGAAACCTGATGCCAAGCGACCTCGACGAAGCCTTTTCGAACACCGTCGAAGGCATCTGGCAAGGACTGAAGGTCATCGACGGGCAGACCGAACGGGCGATGTTTACAGGTCGCGTGAAAAAACGTCGCGGTCGCCCCTCGGGCCACGACTTCGGTTACCGCATCGTCGACTACCTCTCGGCACGGGCATTGATCTACGTCCCCGCTTATCGACACGTCCTGCAGCGCGCAGCGGTCGCGGCTGTGCTTGACGAGGTGGCTAAGCAAGGCCGAAGTGACGACGTCTTCGTCGTCGATGTGTCGTTCTCCGACAACCCGTTCTCCGCTCGACGACCGCTGTCGCACGCCAAGCTGATCGTCGACCACTTGAACGGTGCCCTGGGACCGTACGAAGACGCCGACCGTAGAATCGCGGAGAGCCTTCGGGAGATGAGCGCGCCATTCGAGCGAGACCTCAGCGACGACGAGCTGTGGCCGCGATACAATGATTCGATACGTCGCTGTGCCGACCGCGTGCTTGAACTCGGCAACCTATCGAGCAGCCTCGATAGCTACGAAGCCTGGGCGCACCTCTATGAACGCGAGTGCCTGATCGCCGAGGTCGTACGGGCCGGTGGCACTCACCTGCAGATCGATCCGCTTCGCGATGCGCTCGATGCCTGGGTGCGGGCAGGGATCATGACGCAGAGCGAAGCGAACACCCTGAGCACGTTCGCACCGATGTGTCGCTTCTCGGAGACGTGGTACAGCACTGCGCGCCGCTGAACGTCGTCGTTAGCGCTTGCTGCTGCTCTTGCCGGACTTGGTCAGCGGGGTCACGTTGTCCGGCGTCTCCGGCGGGCTCGGCGGCGCCCCGTCGCCGCTGCCATCCAATCCGAAGTGCTTACGGACCTGACCTTCGATCTCGTCGCGCATATCGGTGTGGCCGTCGAGGAACAAGCGCGCGTTCTCACGCCCCTGACCAATGCGCTCCCCCTTGTAGCTGTACCAGGCACCGGATTTATCGATCAGTCCGAGATCGGTGCCCATATCGATGATCTCGCCGGTCTTAGAGATCCCATGTCCGTAGAGGATGTCAAACTCGACCTCCCGGAACGGGGGCGCGAGCTTGTTCTTCACCACCCTCACCCGGGTCCGGTTACCGGTGTTTTCATCGGCCTTCTTGATCGAACCGATGCGTCGGATATCGAGTCGCTGCGAGCAGTAGAACTTGAGCGCGTTACCGCCCGTCGTGGTCTCCGGGGATCCGAACATGACCCCGATCTTCATTCGGATCTGGTTGATGAACACCACGCAGGTCCGCGACTTCGAGATCGAGCCGGTCAGCTTCCGGAGCGCCTGGCTCATCAACCGGGCCTGAAGGCCAACGTGGGAGTCGCCCATTTCGCCTTCGATCTCCGCCTTGGGCACCAACGCCGCCACCGAGTCGACCACGACCATATCCACCGCGTTCGAGCGCACGAGCATGTCGACGATCTCCAGCGCCTGCTCCCCGGTGTCCGGCTGGGCGATCAGCAGATCCTGCACGTTGACCCCCAGCTTCTTCGCGTAACCCACGTCGAGCGCATGCTCCGCGTCGACGAAGGCGGCAATCCCGCCTTTGCGCTGCGCCTCGGCCACCATGTGGAGAGTCAGGGTCGTCTTGCCCGAAGATTCCGGCCCGTAGATCTCCACGATGCGACCGCGCGGCACGCCCCCGATCCCCAACGCGACGTCGAGCCCGAGCGAACCCGTAGGAATGGTAGGGATGTTGGCGATCTGCTTACCGTCGCCCATCCGCATGATCGCGCCTTTGCCGAACTGCTTTTCGATCGTGGCTACGGTGAGGTCGATGGCCTTGGTCCGCTGGTCGTTCCCGCCGTCGGACTTATTGCTGTCGCTCGATTTGCTGGGGGTGGATGTCGTCTTCGCCATCGGTTGCTCCGTACCCTACAACTGTTCAGTTGTTCCGTCAACCCGCGCTACATCTGGGGCTAGCTTTCGGGCCGGTCCTCAAGATGTAGATCCTCGGACCTCGTTCAGCAACCAGTGCATCAGGATCTTTGCCGTCCCGTCTCGGATATTGGCCCGATCTCCGGGCCGGTGGAGGGCCCGGGTTTGCACACCGACCCCCTCCGGCCCCGCGAGGCCCACCCAGACCAGTCCAACCGGCTTATCCGGGGTTCCGCCCCCTGGCCCCGCTACCCCCGTCGCACTGAGCCCCCAATCGGCCCTCAGCCGATCCCGCACCCCGGCCGCCATCTGACCCGCGACCACTTCCGACACCGCGCCGTGGGTCTCCAGGGCCGATTCTTCGACGCCCAGCAGCGAGACCTTGACCTCGTTGGCGTACGCCACCACCCCCCCGATCACGTACGCGGAGCTTCCGGGAACGTCCGTGAGCCGCTTGGCGATCAGGCCCCCGGTACACGATTCGGCGGTGGCCACGGTCTGCCCCGCGGACCGCAGCGCCTCGGCCAGCGCCTCGGCCAAGGTCTCGTCGTCGCGGCCGAACACCGTGTCACCCAGCACTCGGCGCACGTCGGCCTCCGCGCCGTCGAGCGCCGCTTCGGCCGCCCCGCCGGCCCCGGCGAGCTTCACGTGGTTTTCGGCGCCAATGGTCCGAAAGCCGAAGCGGACCTGAGGATGACCTGAAATCACCGCATGCAGGGCGGTCTCGAGCCGGCTCTCCCCGATCCCGATCGTCTTGACCACCCGGCGCCGAACGCCACTCACCGGGGGTCCCAGGCGCGGCATCACCCGGTTCGCCACCAGCCACCGAACCTCGGACGGGACCCCGGGCATCGCGAACACCGTCGCCGCGCCCAGAACCGCGGTCACGCACGGCGCGCTGCCTACGTCGTTGACCAACACCTCCGCCGCCACCGGGACCATCGTCTGGCGCTGGTTGTTGGGGGTCATGGTCCGCCCGATGGCCGCGAAACGCGCTTCGAGGGCGGCCCGGGCCGTCTCGTTGACCTCGAGCGCGCAGCCGAGGGCCCGGGCGAGGCCGCTCATCGTGAGGTCGTCATGGGTCGGCCCCATCCCGCCCGTCGATACCACCACCCGCGCCCACCGCGCCGCCATTTGAATCGCGTCGGCGATCGCCGCCTCGT
>JANQQN010000435.1 GCA_028289325.1 Myxococcota bacterium
TGGCGGTGGGGTCAGCCAAGACTTCCCCCTCGCGTGGATGTACGCGAACACTCGGACCCTGCGCCTTGCCGACGGCCCCGACGAAGTGCACAAGGCGCAGATCGCCAAGTTGGAGCTGTCGAAGTATCCCCTTCCCGAGGGCCAGGCGTGAGTGATCCAGCGCCTCGCGGACCCCTCGAGGGGCTGAGGGTCGTGGAGTTCGCGGGCCTCGGCCCCGGCCCTTTCGCGGCGATGCTGCTCGCAGACCTCGGCGCCGACGTGGTCCGGATCGACAGAAAAGGCGCCGGGTCGCTCGTGCCTCGCTCCCCGCTCGACTTCATGAGTCGAGGCCGGCGCGCGGTCGACCTCGACCTCAAGGCCCCCGACGACATCGCGATCGCCCGCCGTTTGCTCACGCACGCAGACGTCCTGATCGAGGGCTACCGGCCCGGCATCATGGAGAAGCTCGGGCTGGGCCCCACCGAGTGTCTGGCCGACAATCCACGCCTCGTCTACGGACGGATGACCGGTTGGGGCCAGACCGGCCCTCTGGCCGCGGCGGCGGGCCATGATCTGAACTACCTGGCCCTCAGTGGCGCGCTGCATCCGATGGGGGATCCCGACCGGCCGCCGCCGCCACCCCTCAATCTCGTCGCCGACTTCGGGGGCGGCGGGATGATGCTGGCGTTCGGGATCGTCAGCGCGGTGCTGTCGGCGCGATCGACAGGGCGGGGTCAGGTCGTGGACGCGGCGATGATCGACGGCTGTGCGGCGATGACCACCCTGTTCCACGGAATGCAGCGGTTGGGAATGTGGAACGGGGCCGAGCGCAGCGGCAATATCCTGGACGGCAGCGCCCACTACTATTGCTGCTACGAATGCAAGGACGGCGGCTACGTGTCGGTCGGCGCCCTCGAGCCGCAGTTCTATGCAATCCTGCTGGAAAAGATGGGGATCGAAGACAAGGACCAGTGGCCGCAGTTTCCACCGTCGAAGTGGCCGACGCTCAAGGCGCGCTTCGCCGAGATCTTCAAGACGAAGACTCGCGACGAGTGGTGTGCGTTGCTCGAGGGCACCGACGCGTGCTTCGCGCCAGTGTTGAGCCTCGCCGAAGCCGCCGAGCATCCCCATCATGGGGCTCGCAGCACTTTCGCTTCCCTCTTCGGCGAGACGCAGCCGGCGCCGGCGCCTCGCTTCAGCGAGACCCCGGCTCAGGTCGCACGGCCGGCGCCGGACCGCGCCACCCCTACGCAAGATATATTGCGCGAGTGGGAAGCTTCGTCCACCTAGATCGTCGACCACGCCGATGGCGCCGATCGCTTTGCGGCGGGTCGCGCTCGCTTCGCCCGCGCTTTGACCTTACACTGATCCCATGCTGACCGCGCACTTGCGCGAAGAGGGCGAAGCCCTCTTTGCCCTCATCGACCAACAGGGCGAATCGCTCGGCGCGATCGCCACCCAGTTCAAGCAATGGACGGGCTGGGACGTCATATCCCACCTTTATTACTCGGATCAGATGGCCCTGGCTTCGGTGAGCGGGGGCGCTGCGTTCGATCAGGTATTAAACGACGTCATGGGGGCTATGAGCGAGAAGAAGAGCCTGCAGACCTTGACCCGGGAGAAGTTCGGCCAACTCACCTTCGCCGAGCTCGTACCCACTTACAAAAGCCAGTTCTACGAGATGTGCGACGCGTTCGACGCCACGGACCCCGAGCGCAAGCTGCCTTGGTTCGGGCCCCCGATGAAAGTGCGAATGTTCGCCACCGCCCGCCAGATGGAGACGTGGGCTCACGGGCTGGCCCTGTATGACGCCCTCGGCCTCGAGCGAGTCGATACCGACCGCATCCGCGACGTGGTGTTCATAGGCGTGCGGACCTTCGGTTTCTGTTTCGGCAACCGTCAACTTACCCCCGCCCCCATGCCCTATCTCGAGCTCACCGCGCCGTCAGGAGAGATCTGGACGTATGGCGACAAGAGCGAAGACGAAGTGATCCGCGGTTCGGCGTCCGACTTTGCCAAGGTCGTCACCCAGACCCGAAACATCGCCGATGTCGGCCTCCAGGTCATCGGTCCGACGGCCACGCAGTGGATGGCCGTGGCGCAGTGCTTCGCGGGTCCACCCGAAGATCCGCCACCGCCCGGTACTCGGTACCGGGCCGGCGCCGCCTAGACGCATACCGCAGTCAAGCCGGGTGATGCTGGGCTCGGGCCGCGCGCTCAGCGGCCAGCTTGCGCTGATAGCCCGACTGGATGATGTCCACCACCACCAGGACGGCGATCGAGAAGTAGAACGTCGTCTTCGACAGCGGCTCCACCGCGTATCCGAACAGCTTCAGGTGGGCGACGTGACCGCCCTCGCCCAAGAGCACCACCCCGACGATCAACAGGATGAATAGGCCGAGAACCTCGTACTTTCGGTTCTTCTTCAGGAACTCCGACACCCGGTCCGCGAGAACCAGCATGGCCACGCCCGACCCCACGATGGCCAACGCTAGAACCACAAACACGTCGGTGATCGCGAGCGCGGAAAGGATGGAGTCGAAGCTGAAGATGAGGTTCATGAACACGATCATGGCGATGACCTTGGCCGCGCTTTGCGGCGCCGAATCGCCGTGGCCGTGTCCCAGATCTTCTATCGACAGCATGTGTCCGATCTCTTTGACCGCGGTGTACATGATGAAGGCGCCACCGAGGAGAAAGACGATGGTCGAGAAGTTAAACGAGCCCTCGATCCAGCCGGTCCAATGAATGGAGAAAAATGGCGCCTTCAGAGATTCGATCAGCCGAATCATCACGAATAACAGCACGATTCTCAGCGCGATCGCGATCAGGATGCCGTTGCGGCGAACGGACGCTTGCGCTTCCGCCGGCGCCCGTTTCGACTCGATCGATATGTACAAGAGGTTGTCGAAGCCGAGGACGGCCTGCAGGAAAAGGAGAACACCGAGGTTGCCGAGGTTCTGCAGGGTAAAGAGCTCGCTCATCGAGGCTGGGGTACGATGAGCGGGTCTCTCGGGCAAGCCACCATCGACGCCACCTCGTCGGCGGCGAGGGCGCCACGGCGCCAGGGCCGCGGCGCCCAGGTCGTTCGCCGATCTAGTCGCCGTGAGGGGCCGGGTAGACGGCTATCCCCCGCCTCGGGGCCGGTTGGACCCGAGCGATCCCCGCCCGACGGCGCGCGCGCCGCCACTCTCTCCGAGAGATGAAGCCATTGCGGTTGCGGTCGATGCGGCTAAAGTCCGCGCTCGCGCGCCGCATGTGTGATGACCACAGCTGCCACAGGGCGACGGGCTTTCTTCCCTTCAGCCCGCCGCGAAGGCCAACCAGACTCGTGGCACGAGCGTGTCTAAGCTCCGCACCGATCAGGAACCCGTCACGATTTCGATCGACCTGGCTCATCCAGCGGGCAAACCGCTCGCTGGCGGCGCGCCGATACTCAAATCGTCCGATCCGACGGTCGCGGTTGCGGTCCATCGCCCGAAACGAAGTCTGGGGGTAGGCACGGACGCGCGCGCTCTTGACCGCGCTTCCGTGGCCAGAGTTCGCATGCGCGACCGCGGTCACAGTCAGGACCACCCCCGCTACCGTCATCGCCCCGATCATCTTCGTCCATTTCATCGCGTTACCTCCTAGCCGTTGTGGATGGCTCAATGGACAGACGGGTGGAGCCGGCGGATGTTCCGAGCGTTAACAAAGCTTAGGGGTTGTTAACGTCTCGCCCTGACCGGACCGGATGGTCTTCGACGTCGACATAAGGGACGCCCGCCGCCTGCGCGGACCGCCGGTGGACGGCGCCCCGCCCGATCCACAGCGATCGCGCGGGCTCCAGACCGACGGAGCGCACGGCGGACACCGCGAGGCCGGGCCGGGGCAATAGACACCAACACTGGGCGGTCGGAGGGTGGGTGCACGCGAGCACCGTCACCGGCCGGGACCATTCGGCCTCGAGCTGGCTCCGGCGCCGATCGACGGCATCGTCGTCAAGCCCCGGCCACCAGGCGAGGACCACCACCGGCCCGGGTCGACGGCGGAGAATCGACTCGACGCGATCCGACCCTCGCAGAGAATCCCCGACGAACGTTCCCGCCTCCCCCCGCAGCCCAGGTCGGGGCACGAACGGACGGCGCTCGACGGCCACGAATCCCTCTTCCGGATGCGGCGGCTCGAACCGTTGACCGAACCGCGACTGCGCTTCGGGACCGAAGAGGTTCGGATGCTCTTTGGCGACCGCCTTCAGCTCCTGGGGCCCCGGCAGCCGTCCGAAATGGTCCCAGATCCTATGGACCGCGTTGACCTGAGCCGCCTCCAGGGGCGTGTCGAGCCACACGCAGCGGACGGGCCGACCGTGGGCCCACGCCCGCTCGATGACTTCGTGTCGAAGAGCGCGGGTCGGATACGTGTTGTCGAGAACCACCGGCCCCCGGGTGGCTTCGAGGTGCGTATCCAGCGAGCGATGGAGCTTCGCGAGCGTGCCCCCGATCTCGTCGCGATTGAAGCGGACGTAGCCCTTGTCGACCAAAGCGGCGGCCGCGGTGGTCTTGCCGGCGGCAGGAATGCCCATCAGCAACACCACCTCCCCCGGTGCGTCGTCCCGGGGGCGTCGGCGTGCGCGCGGCGCCCGCAGCCAGGCCCCCAACGGAAACCGCTCGTCGAGCGCGCGCCGCTCGTCGGGGGTCAGTTCGATCTCCATCGCGAGACCGATCGCCGACGTGTGCTCGGGTCGAGTAGGCCCCGGTAGCGGCACCACCCCGAGGTCGCGCAGCCACGCGAGGGCGATCGCGTGGGGCTCGACCTCGCGGTCACGCGCCATTCGCTTGAGCACCGGGTCCCGGAGGAGACGAGCCGCGCGCTGCGGCCCGCCGAACGGCGAGTGGGCGAAGATCCGGATGCCGCGCCGCAGACAGTGCTCGACGATTCCACTGCGGATGGCCGCTCCATCGTACGGAGACAGGGCCACCTGAACTGCGGCGACCGGAACTTCCGATTCAACCTCGCGCAGTTGATCGACGCCGACGTTCGACAGCCCCACCGCCCGCGCCCTGCCGTCGGCCAGCAACCGTCCCAGCGCGCGGGCGCTGGTCTTCAGCGGGGTTCGGGGGTCGGGGGCGTGCAGCAGATAGAGGTCCACGGCCTCTCGACCGAGCGCGGCGAGCGAGCCTTCACACGCCGCATACAGGGCCTTGGCCCGACCGTCGGGACGCCAACGCCCCGGGCCCCGCACGAGCCCGCCCTTGGTCACGATGCGAATGTCCGGCCCCAGCAGTGATGCGAGCCAGCGCTCATTGCCGTGCCGGTCGTGGTCGTGAACGCCATAGACGTCGGCGGTATCGACGACGTTGACCCCAGCCGCGACCGCGGCCCGGACCGTCGCCTCCGCGCGCACGCGAGGCGCGGACGACAGCCGCATCGCGCCCATGCCGATCCAGGGCCGGGCGGCGCTCACTGGGCGTAGGAGCAGCCGGAGACGAACGCGCGCCGGAGGTCCCTTCGGATGAGGTCCGCGGTGGCGTGGACCCGCATGACCGCGCCCTGCACCTGTCGCAGGTTGTCACACTGCTCGGCGATCAGCTGGACGACGTCGTCAGGGATCGCGAGCCCGATCGAGGCCGCCGCCCGTTTCGCGACCGCCGCTCGCAAGGCGACGTCGGGAGCGTGCAGGCGAACAACCTTGGACGCGGGCAGTCCGACCCGCCCCGCGGCGGGCGGAACGTCACGGGTCATGACCACGAACCCGCCTCCAGCGTAGATATGACGGACAACGCGCCGCAGAAGAGGACGCCAGATCTCACAGTCATCCAGGAACTGAACGTCTTCGATGACCAGCAGCCCGATACGGGCGATGCCCGCCCGCAGCTGCTGCAGTGTTTCTTGCAGGCGGGTGCAGCGCAGGGAGCGCTCGAGCCGCTCGGTGGACATCACCATGGCTCGAGCCTCGGGATGCTGGCGCCGATAAGCGGCGACCAGCGACCGCACGAGATGCGTCTTTCCGTCGGCCGGCGCACCGAGAATCACCAATGGATTCGGAGCGTCAGGCGCCGTTTCGGCGACCGCGCGAGCGGCCGCGACCGCGTCCTGATTCGATGGACACACCAGGAAGTCCTCGAAGTACTCCGGGCCGGTCGCGCCAGACATGAGACGCCTATGCTGCGCTGGGTCTACCGGTGGGATAAACTAGCATTAACCATTAGACGCGATGTGTCTCACCGTGATCTGCTTTTCGTGCGCGTTGGCACAAGAAAATTCCGCCAACCCTAGACCGGAAAACGCCGCGGTGCTGCCATCGACGCGCCACGATTTGGGCCTCGCGTTGCAGCGGATGTTTCTTCCCAAGACAAGTCGAGTACTCGTGTTCTTATTCGGGCAAGTCGGCCGTTTGTCATGACGCAGATGAAAAATCGACGGACGCCGGGACTGTCGACCCGCGACCTGCTGTCGGCGCCGCCGAAGGCGGCGTTGACGATGCGGGCGGACGGCGAGGTCGTCTATGGCCCTCCTCCCCTGCGCTCGTCTCCCCCTCCGCTCCCGAGATCCCGGGATCTGACCCCCGCTCCGGCGCCGGCCTCACCGGCCACGCCGGTGCCGAAATCGGTGCCCATCGCCCCGCCGGTCTCCCCCGCAACCAACGCGGAGCTGGTCATCAGCATGGACATTGCCGAGGAGGCCGACGCCGAGCCCACCGCGACGTTCGCGGCCCCGGTCCCCCCTCTACTGTTGGAGGCCGAAGCGGCGGCGCCCTCCCCTCCCCCGGCGCCGACGACGGCCACCACGCCCGGGTCCCGGATGGAGATGGAGATGGAGATCGAGATCGAGACCGAGGCCTCGGCGACCCACGCGATTCCCATCGATCTGTCGAACCTCGAGCCTCCCCGGTCGTCCTCGGCGGAGGCCAGCGCCTCGGCGCCGGTGGCGCCCCTGGCGTACGGGGTGCCGCTGAATCCGCCGGCGGTGGCGCCCGGCCGGCCCATCGCGGTGGTGACCGGACGCCCCGACGCGCCGCACCCAGCGCCGACGACGACCGACACCATCGATCCCGCCCCCCCGCGACGGGCGATCAACCTGTCCCAGCGGCGGATCCGAGAGCGCAGTCGATCCGGAGACCTCGACCGCCGCCCGATACCCGACCCTCGCGCAGCCCTCCTTTACGAAGAGGCGACCAAGGCGGTCCTCCATCGTGACCTGGTGACCGCCGAGCGTCATCTTGCGCTCGCCCTCAGCTACATGCCGAACGAACCCCGCCTCCTCGAAGCGCGGGACAAGGTTCGGCGCCTCAGACAAGGTAACGTCGAGCCGCGATGAGCGACCGGCGCGCCCCTGTCCCCCCCACCGATCCTGACTCCACCGTTTCCCCCCCGCCCGAGTGGGCGCCTCATGAGGCCGTGTGGCTCGCTTGGCCCAGCCACCCCGATCTTTGGGAGGCGGGTTTGGGTGAGGTTCGTACGGAATTCGTCGAGCTCTGTCGAGGCATCGCGAACCTCGATCCCGAGACCGGGATCCCCCGCGGCGAGCGCCTCGACGTGCTCGCGCTCGACGTCATGAACGCCGAAACCGCGCGTGAGGCCCTCGAGGGTCTGAACGCGCGGGTCGTCGTCGCGGCCTTCGGCGACATCTGGCTCCGAGACACGGGACCGATCCTCGTTCCCCGTCGCGACGGCGGGCTCACCGCCCACCGCTTCCGCTTCAACGGCTGGGGCGAGCGATACCGACTGCCGGGCGACGAACAAGTAACGCCCTTCATCGCCGCCCAGCTCGGGGCCGAGGTTCGGGGCCACGATTTGGTTCTCGAGGGCGGGGCGATCGAGGTCGATGGCGAGGGCACGCTGATGACCACGCGCTCCTGCCTGCTGAACCCCAACCGCAATCCCGGTCGCACCATCCAGGAGGTCGAGGCGAGGCTGCGAGCGGCGTTCGGCGTCGACCGCATCGTGTGGCTCTCCCGAGGCCTGCTCAACGACCATACCGACGGCCACATCGATACTCTGGCCCGATTCGTCGCCCCGGGGCGGGTCGTGTGCATGCGGCCATCGGGCGCAGACGACCCGAATGCGACCACTCTCAACGCGCTTCGCGCCGAACTCGAGGCCGCCACGGACGCGGCCGGACGCCGCTTGCAGGTGGTCACCATCCCCTCTCCCGGCCGGGTGACCACCGACTCGGGAACCGTGCTGCCCGCGAGCTACGTGAACTTCTACATCGCCAACTCATCGGTGGTGGTACCCACCTACGGCGCGCGGTACGACCAGGAGGCCATCCAGGCCATCGCCGCCCTGTTCCCGGGCCGACGGGTCGTCGGCGCATCCGCGCGCCGGCTGGTGGAAGGCGGGGGTGCGTTCCACTGTATAACCCAGCAGCAACCGGCTGGAGATATCGATGTCCCGACAAGTTAAGATCGCCATTGTTCAGTGCCCGCTCGGCGACGAGCGCGGGGCCAACATAGACCGGGTGGTGGGCCACGTAATCGCCGCCGCCGACGCCGGAGCGCAGGTCATATTGACCCCGGAGCTGATGGACGGACCATACTTTCCGACCGAGGAAACCGAGGCGTACTTCGACTGGGCTCGACCCACGAGCCCCAATCCTACGATCGACACCCTCCGCGAGATCGCCCGTAAGCGGTCGGTGGTCTTGCCCTACTCGTTCTTCGAACGGGCCGGACCGGCGTATTACAACACCGTCGTCATGATCGACGCGGACGGCGAAGTCCTCGGCTCGTACCGCAAAAGCCACATTCCCGACGGTCCCGGCTACGAAGAGAAGTTCTACTTCCGCCCTGGCGACACCGGATTCAAGGTGTGGCCCACTCGGTACGGCGTGATCGGGGTGGGCATTTGCTGGGACCAGTGGTTCCCGGAGACCGCCCGCGCCATGGCCCTGCAGGGGGCAGAAATGCTTCTGTACCCCACGGCGATCGGCTCCGAGCCGGTCTCGGAGGAAGACACCAAAGACCCGTGGCAGCGGGTGATGATCGGTCACGCGGTCGCCAACGCGATGCCTCTCGCCGCCGCCAACCGGATCGGGCTCGAGGGGATCGGGCTCGAGGGGATCGGGCTCGAGGGGGAGCAGCGTTTCTACGGCGCGTCGTTCATCGCCGACGCCAGAGGTGACAAGCTCGCCGAGCTCGGTCGTGACGAAGAGGGAATCCGAACCGCATCATTCGACCTCGACGCCCTCGCCCGCCGGCGGGCCAGCTGGGGCTTCTTCAGAGATCGACGGCCCGAACTGTACGGGGTGTTGATGACCGCGGACGGCGGTCGGCGTTAGGGCCCTCGAACGCACGCCCGATCCCGCGTTGGCGACGTCGGCGACCGCAGGTTAGCCGCCGAGGTTGAGCCCGGGGGCTTCTCGCGGGGCGCCCGACAGGTACCCCTCGGCCAGCGCATCACCGGCCTGGAGATCGTCATCCCCGCTCGTCTTGATCTCGACCCACACCCCATCGGTCACGCCGGTGGTGACCGCGATGGAATCCACCCGCCCTTCGCGGACGCGAAACACGCGGCTGCGGACCGGCGCTTCCTTGGCGCCGACAGGGACGAAACGCAGCGCAGAGTCTCGCACGGCGAGCACGTTCGCTGCCCGGGCGACCTCGAAGCGCACGGCCGCGCTCATGCCCGGCAGAAGGCGTCCGTCGGCGTTGGGCGCGCTGAGCTGCACCGGATAGGTGGCCACGCCTCGGTCGCTGTTGGCGACGGCCCCGATCGCCTCCACCCGCGCCTTGAAGATGTTGCCGGGATACGCCTGAACCTCGAACTCCGCGGGCTGGCCGACCGCGAGCTGCCCGATATCGGCCTCACCGACCGCCGCCTCCAGCCGCAACACGGACAGCGGCGCGGATACCGTGAACAACACAGGGCCCGCGGGAGACACCGCGAGGCCCAGCTCCTTGGGTACGGTGAGCACCACTCCGTCGCGAGGAGACACGACATCGGTCTGATCTTGGGCGAACTTTGCCCCTCGAAGCGTCGCCTGGGCCTCGCTGAGCTTCGCGGCCGCAACCCGCACCGCGGCCTTCGCCCGCTGACTCGCGCTGACCGCGGCCTGGAGGTCGGCCTGGCTGAGTTGACCGCGGCCGGCCAGACGCTCGGCCCGACGTCGCTGTTGCAAGGCTTCGACCGCCGCCGCCTTGGCCTCCGCGAGGGCGCCTTCGGCCGCGGCCACGCCGGCCTCGGCCCGCCCCACCTCGAATGCGAGGCTGCGCGCGTCGAGGCGAGCGAGCAGGTGACCTTGTTCGACCTTCTCCCGAATTCGAACGTTGATGTGAGCGAGGCGGCCGGCGACCGGCGCCACGACCAGGATCGGCTCCCGCGGACGCAGGCGACCGTTCGCTTCGACGGTCTGGACCACGTCGCGGCGCTCGGCGGCGGCGGTCCGGAAGATGGGTCCATCACCGCTGTCGTCACCGCGCAGGGCCCACTGGATCGCGACCGCGGCCACGACCAGCGTCCCTAGTATCAGAAGCAGCCGACCCGACGACCGGCGCCCGGTGGGCGGTCGTCCAGGGCCACCCGGGGCCCCAGAGGGCTTTGAACCGTCAGGAGGGCTCATTGGTAGACCTTACCTTCCTTCTTCCTGGGACCGAATTCCGGTAAGGCCCCCGTTCAAACCGTGCGTGCGATTTGCCCGCACACGGCTTACCA
>JANQQN010000438.1 GCA_028289325.1 Myxococcota bacterium
CGTCGCCCCGTCGGCGAAGCCGCGGCGCGTCGGTCTGCGGCAGCCGAGCTAACGAATCGCCCACCAGGTCGGCGCTCTTCACCCACCCGATGTCGCCTCGCTCATCGCGAACCTGAATCCAGTCGCCCTCCCGGGTCACCGCGAGAGGAAGTACGCGCAGCCCTTCCGGCAGCACCCGCCGCACCGGAGACTCTGCGTCGGGCCGCTCGAGCAGCACGCTCTGCCGGAACAGCCGGGCCGTGCCGCGGGCCTGGCCGGAGCCCACAGGACCGGTGGTGCCCGTGCGGGCCAGCTTCTTACGGCTGAGCTTGGTCAGGCGCGCCACGGGCACCCAGCCGAAACTCCGGTCCAGCTCCACCAGCACCCACTTTTCATCGATGGACACCTCGCTGAACGGGGCGCAACGCGCCTTCTCCAGAAAACGCGCTACCCCGTAGTTGAGGCCCGGGCCCCGTCGGAGCGGAGTCTTGGCGCGGACTTTGACCCGCGGGCGACCGCGCCGATCTTTGCAGCCTGCCGCGTCGGCGGGACTCGTCGTGGCGACGAGGATGGCGAAGGTCATGAAACAGAGCAGCGCTCGCATGGTCGTCTCGGAGCCTCGCTAAAGCACCGGCGCGCAGAAGGTGTTGGTCACCGGCCCCGCGTCGGGCTGTTCATCGCAGTAACACAGCTCGTACACCGGCGGCGCCCCGCCGGTATCGGTGACCCCCGCGTCCGGTCCACCCACATCGGGGCCACCCACATCGGGCCCACCGTCGCTGACCCCCGCGTCGCCCGCATCGACCGGCGGCGGGGGCCCACACTCCGGCCCCGCGTCCTGAACCGCAAGCCCGGCTGGTACCTGGCAACCCCACGCCTGGAACACCAGATCCTCGAGGAACTGCACTTGCTCAGGGGTGTAGACCCAGCTGCGCTCGAAGTCCTCGTGCTCTTCGACGTGCCGCCACAGGGGGCCGGAGAGCGGGCGCTCCGATGCTTTCAGCTCGCTCGCTACGATCGTCGACCACACTTCCGCGCGACTGTCCGCGTATTGGTCGATCTCCTCCGGGCTCACGATCAGCGGTGGCCCGAGATTTCGGTCTACGGAGTGGCAGCTGGTGCAGGACTGGGCGGCATCTTGCGCCCAATCCAGAAACAACGTCTGGTAGGTGGCTTCATCGTCCAAGAAAGGCCACACCGTCGGCAAGCTCTCCGGCAGCTCGACTTCGATGCAGTCGTCGACTTCGGGGCCCGCATCGGCCGCGTCCACGCCCACGTCGGGGATCGGAATCACGCCGAGGTCAGGCTCTACGCCCAAATCGGTGGTCTCCAGGCTCGAACCGAAGTTCACCTGCCCGCAGGCCATCGCGCTGGTCGATACCAGCGCGGCTGCAAACCATTGCCGCATGGGGCCGGCATCAAGCAAACCCCGTGCCTCGAGCTTAGTTCGCGGAACTACCAAAATCAGATGCCCTTCCTGGCGAGTCATATCCCCACGCATTTACCCTGTGACGGCGACCCGACTTGCGCCTCATCGCGGGGCCGTGGCTTACGTGTTGCGGCCTCGTAGTGCGCGGGGTCCCCGGAGACCAGCCTCCGACGATGTCGCAAGAAACACCCGTCACTGACCGGCCGTGGCGGTTCGCGGCCGGCACCACGGTCCTCGCCGCGGTGGCGTTGGTCGCGACCGGCTGGTGGCTGGCTGCGGCGCCCGGCGCTGCGCTCGTGGGCCGAACCGGAACCCACGACCACGGTCGGGTCGCGGCCAACGTCGTCTGCCTCGATTGCCACGTGCCGTTCGTCGGCACGCCCGCTTCCCGCTGTCTGGCCCCCGGCTGCCATGGCGAGCTCGCGACGGGGACCCCGCCTCGCGTGGGGCCGGCGATGCCGGTGCGTTTTCACGCGGCCCTGCGGGATGTGCAGTGTAGTCTCTGTCACTTCGAGCACCGCACGCCCGGTCCGCCGGGTCCATTCGACCACCGTCGGATCCCCGACGCTCGGCGACGTGAATGCCGGCGATGTCATCCCGTTGACGACCGCCCCAATCATCCGCGCAGCGACCGGATCACCTGTGGGCGCTGCCATGGCCTCACGTCGTGGGTGGACGCCGACGCGAACCACGCGCCGCTCGACGCGGAACCCTGCGAGCTGTGCCATCGGCGGCCCGAAACGCAACGACATGCGGCGGTCGCCGGGACCTGCGACGCATGCCACGGGGTTGACGACTGGTCCCCGCGGCGAGGTCAAGAGGCGGCGAAGTAAGCGAGGGCCAGCGAGCGGACGATCGCGATCACCGCCACCGACGCCAGCGCCGGTACGTGCCAGTGGCGCCATCGGACGAGCCTGCGGTCGCCCAGCACGGCCAGCGTCCGGCCCGCCCCGCGGTCGCGGCGGGTCGAGGCGACCTTTCGGCGCAGCTGCAGACCAAACAATGCGCTGGCCAACAGCGCGGCACCGAGGAGGGTCAGCGCCAGGTTCAGCCCCGCGGGCGGTGACACCGCGAAGCCCGCCATGAGGGACGTGGCCCCGATGCCTCCCAGAAACTCCTGCCCACGCACCAGCCAAGCGCTGGACCGCGGCAGCGGGAGCTCACCGCGCCGGATCAGCGCGACGACGACATGCGCGCCGGTCGCAGCGAGCAAAGCCGCTGCGGCCACCGCGGCCACCGGCCGCGCGAGCCGACCGTCACGGATCGAGGTCCATCCGAGCAGGTCGAGGGCGAGAGGGACCACCAGCGCGACGAGCGCCAGGCCCAGCATGCCGATGACCGCGCGCTCGACCAGCGGCCGCAGTGCGACGGGCATCGCCGCCCGGCGCGCGTTGACCGCCGCCGCGACCCGCTCGGCCTCGAGAACCTCGGCCGCCTCCTGGGAACTCGTGAATCGGGCCTCGGGCGCGCGAGCCAACAGGCGCAAGATCGCGCGCGCGACCCCGTTGGGGAGATCCGGCCGGTACAGCCGAGGGTCCGGCGGTTCGAGCGTTCGCGCCTGACGCGACCGCTCAGCGAGGCTCGAGCCCGGGAACACCGGTCGCCCGACGACGAGCAGAAAGAGGACCGCGCCCAAACCGTATGGGTCGCTCGCCGACGTCGGCTCGCCGCCGGCCGCCACTTCGGGCGCCATGTAACCGGGCGTACCTCGACACCCGTCGAAGACGTTGTAGAAGCCAAAGCCGGTCAACCGTGCCCTTCCGCTATCTTCCACAATGACGTGTCCGGGGCGGACGTCGGCGTGCACGACCGCTGCCGCCTCCGCGGCGGCGAGGGCCGAGGCCACATCGACCCCGATCTGAAGCGCCTCCGCCACCGACATCCCGGTCGTGGCCAGCTTGTCGTCGAGTGACCAACCCGGCGAATGCTCGACCGCGACGTAGTACCGGTCGGCGATATGACCGACGTCGAGCACCCGGATGATTCGCGGGTCGTCGAGCTGCGCGGCGGCGACCAACGCCTCGCTTCGCTCGGAGACGAACGCCGCCCCCGCTCGACCTCGGGGCGAGAGGATCTTCAGGGCGATATCGCGACTCGACCCGACGTGGGTGGCCCGAAATACCGCGGACCGCTCCCCGCGGGCGATCATGTAGTGGACGTGGTACGGGCCGAACCGGCCCGGACGATCCTCGACCTCGGGGTCGAACGGCTCGGGTTGATCGGAGGCGGCCCCCCGAGACATCGAAGGCGCACGGGATTCGGAACCGGTGTCGCTCTCGGCGGGGCTGAGGACAATGGCCCCGCTGATGGTGGACGCGCCGTCGACCGCGCTCGGCGACACCAGGTCGGTCAGCGATAGATCGATCTCCGTGTAGGCCTCGCCTCGGTCGCCGACCCGCGATCGCGCTCGAGAGGCCGCCGGCTTCGCGGGCGCCTCCGAGACGGGTCGCGACGGCGCGACGGGCACGGATTCGGTGGTATCCGGCCCTCTCGACCGCCCCGCATCGCTGGCGGCGGCGCGGCGCAAGGCCGCGATCTGGGCATCGCTGAGATAGCGGCGCTGCCGCAGGATCTGCTCGATGCTGAGCTTATCGCCGAGCTGCTGTTTGAGAAACAGGCAGTCCTCGCCCTGCTCTGCCGACAACCAGCGTTGCTGACAGGCGAGGCGAATCAGCTGCAGCTCACGCTTGGATGCCACCGGGCCTGGGAAAAGGTGCCGACCGGACTCGAACCGGTGGATGTAGGTTTTGCAAACCTATGCCTTACCAACTTGGCTACGGCACCGTTGGGTCGTCCGATGTGCCCCGGCTCCCGTTCTGAGTCAAGGTCTTTGGCCTCAATCCTCGTAGGTGGGGATGACCGAGAACTTCATCGGCGGCTCGCCGGATTCGAACTGGCGGTGCAGATAACGAGCCTCGACGGGCTTCAAAGGCATGGACAGAGTACGCCAGGTCACCGTATCCCCGAACTTCCAGCCCTTGGCGGGGCCGCTGGGATCCTTGGCGATCCGCTCCAGCTCGTCGGCGACCTGGCCGGCCGTGGTGCCGTAAAAAATCTGCTCCCGGTCGTGGTTGATCACCTGGTAGACGATCAGCGACTCGTCCTCATCCTTGCCCGGGGCCACAAGACCGGGAGGTAGCCGCGCGCGAAGAGCACGTCAAGGCGCCGACTGGAATTGCCAAACCGCTTTCACGCCCTTAGGAGACGACAAGAGATGCCCATCTACGAGTACAGCTGCAAGGCCTGCGGGGCCGAGCTCGAGATCCGCCAGAAATTCGCGGACGATCCGTTGACCGACTGCCCCGAATGCGGCTCGCCCTCCCTGGAGCGACTGGTGTCGACGAGCAGCTTCGCCCTGAAAGGCGACGGCTGGTACGCCGACGGGTACGGCCCAAAGAAGGCCGAAAGCAAGTCCGAGGGCACCAAAGACACCAAGGACGGCAAAGAGACCAAGGACAGCAAAGAGAAGACCGCGGACAAGAAGTCCGACGACAAGGGCAAGAACCCCGCGCCGAGCAAGTCATCGTCGGGCTCGGGCTCGGATATGAAGAAGGCGTCGTAGACGGTCGCGCTCGCAGATCGTAGCGGGGAGCCGCTCGCAAGAGCGGCCGTTACCGGTGATTGGCTGAACAGGGAGCCCGTTCGCAGAACGGCTAACTGTTCAGCTGGCCCGACCAGATAAACAGAAAGCCGCTCGGCCAGCGGCTAGCTGTTTAGTCTGAAGTTCGACAGCCCGAAACGCGCAAGCACCCGGGATGTCTCCGGACCGTCGAAAAACAGGGTGAAAGACGTAGACAG